>VAZV01000131.1:0-23021 GCA_005884765.1 Alphaproteobacteria bacterium | reverse complement strand
CTCGCGCTCGAACAGCAACTGAAGCTGCAATATGACAGCGTCATCGCCGCGATCGACTATGAGGGGCGCGCCACGCTCGCGGTCAGCGCCGTCATCGCCGCGCTGCCCCCGGTCGGTGACGCCATCGCCAAAGGCGACCGCGACGCGTTGGCGGCACTGCTCGGCGGCCCGATGAAGGCGCTGACGGCGCAGGGTATCCCGCTGATCACGTTCCAGACGCCGCCGGCGCTGTCGTTCTACCGGGTCCATGCCCCCAAGGTTTTCGGAGACGACGTTTCGGGCCGCCGCCACACGGTGGTGGAGGCGATCAAGACCGGCACGCCGATTGTCGGCGTCGAGCCGGGGCGGGAGCAGCTCGGCATTTTCGGCATGACGCCGATCGTGCGTGACGGCAAGATCATCGCGAACACCGACGTCGGCGCCGCCTTCGGCAAGGAATTCGTCGACCGCGCCAAGCAGCGCTTCGGCATCGACCTTGCCGTGCATTCGTTCGACGGCAAGGAGTTCAAGAAACTCTCCTCGACCTTCGGCGATGCCGTGGTCGCGACGCCGAACGAACTGACGAGCGTCATCAATGGCGCGGCGCTGCATCGCGAGGCCACCTTCGATGGCCATCCCGCCGCTCTCTATGTCGGGCAGGTCAAAAATTATGCCGGTCAGCCGATCGCTGTGATCGAGGTCATCAAGGACACCACCGAATATGAGGCAGTGGCGGCGAGTTCACAGCGCAATCTCATTCTCGGCACCCTCGCCATCTTGGCGGGCGCCGCACTGCTGGCATTCCTGCTTGGCCGCGGCATGTCGCGCCCGCTGATCGCGATCACTGCGGTGATGAACCGCCTCTCGAGCGGCGACACCGATGTAACAATCCCCGGCGGCGCCAGGGGCGACGAACTTGGCACCATGGCATTGGCCGTCGACGTGTTCCGCCGCAACATGATCGAGGCCGGCACGATGCGCGAGACGCAGGAGGCCGCCAAACAGCAGGCCGAACGCGAGAAGAAAGCCTTGCAGCGCCAGATGGCGGACCGTTTCGAGGCCGACGTCAAGAGCGTGGTCGGCGCGGTCGCGAAGGCGACGCAGGACATGCAGCGCGTCGCGCGCGAGATTACGGCGAGCGTCAACGGCACTTCGGAGCGGGCTGCAGCCGCGGCTACCGCGTCAGAGGAAGCTTCGACCAGCGTCGCCGCGGTCGCCGCCGCCACCGAAGAGCTTGCCTCGTCGGTGGCCGAGATCGGCCGCCAGGTTACCCATTCCAGCGGCGTCGCCGATGCCGCCGTGGTCAAGGCCGGGCAGACCACCGAGATGGTCGCGAGCCTCACAGCCGCCAGCGAGAAGATCGGCGACGTGCTCCGCCTGATCAGCGCCATCGCCAGCCAGACCAATCTGCTGGCGCTGAATGCGACCATCGAGGCGGCGCGTGCCGGCGAAGCCGGCCGGGGCTTTGCCGTGGTCGCCGCCGAGGTCAAAGGACTAGCCAGCCAGACCGCCAAGGCCACCGAAGAGATCGCGGGCCAAGTTACCGCGATCCAGTCCGCCACCGGCGATTGCGTCGTCGCCATCGGCGGCATCAGCGACACCATCCGGGAGATCAGCGGGATCGCAACGACGATTGCCGCAGCCGTCGAAGAGCAGGGTTCGGCAACTCGCGAAATCGCACGAAGCGTGCAACAGGCGGCCGCCGGCACCGGCGAGGTTTCGACCAATGTCGCCGGCGCAAGCCATGCCGCTGACCAGTCGCGCGCGCTCGCGGATAACGTCATGGTCGCCTCCGGCGAGCTCAGCCAGCACGCCGACGAATTGTTCAAGAGCGTCGACACCTTCCTTGCCGGGCTGCGCGACGCCGCGTAGCTGGTTTGAGTCATTGTTTGCGGGCGCCGATCAGTCGGCCCTTCCACCCGAGCGCAATGACGGCCACCATCATCACCAGCAACGTGACACCGGTGACGAGAACGGTGATCCGTTCGCCGCCCGAGCAACAATCATCATTGAGGCACCGGTCCGACAGCACGCCCGCCATGACGATCCCGTTGACGGCGATCCCAAGCGCGATGACCAGCAAGAGCAGATAGGCGCAGATGATGGCGGCCCGCCGTAGCCGGGACGGCGTGCCGAAGACCGCGACTTCGGCGCGCTCGGTGATGTATTGGCCTGGATGGGCCCTTGCCGGATCGCGGATTTGCACCGTCGAGCGCGTCGCCAGATCGTGAAATCGCGTGGTTGCGGCGGGTCCAGTCGACCACGATACCCCGAAATCGGCGATAAAATCGCGCGTAGAGCGGCGCATGCATGGCGGGCGCATCCAATCTCATGGGCGGCACGTCATCTTGGTCCTGTCCATCCGTCCACGACCTGCCCCAAGCAAGTCGAAGTCGCGTCTCTCATGAGACGGCGCGAGGAAGATTATGGTTCGAATCGCCGAGCCCGCCACACGGATAATTGGAGATTGGCTTCTGCTGCGCACGCGGCTAGCCTCACCTGGGCCTATATTATTTGCGTCGGCAGCGTGCGCGCTATGAAAAAGCCAGCGAAGAGCGCCGCAAACGGCGCCGCGAAGAATTCAAGATCAAGCGATTGCGATTGGAGCGTTATTGGTGCCTGGTGTTTCCATGCTGCCCCCTGGCCTAAAGAGTAAGCTGATGATCCCTCGCCCAATTCTCCTTCCCTTGCTGTTATCCATCGTTATCCACGCCATGTCGGCATCGGCACAGGACAAGGGCAGCGTCGATCCGAAACCGCTGCCGCCGCTTGCCAATCCCGGCGATCCCAAGATCGGCGCCAAGGAGCTGTTCGCCCGCAAACTGTTGCCGGCGGCGATGCCGACCAAGGTGCTCGGCTCCTATGTCAAAGGCTGCATCGCGGGCGCGGAGCAGATGCCGATCACCGGCGACACCTGGCAAGTGATGCGGCTGTCGCGCAACCGCTATTGGGGACATCCCGATACGATCGCGCTTCTGAAGCGGTTGTCGGTCAAGGCGCACAAGGACGCCGGCTGGCCCGGAATATTGATCGGCGACATCGCCCAGCCGCGCGGCGGTCCGGCGCTGACCGGCCATGCCAGCCATCAGATCGGGCTCGACGCTGATATCTGGCTGACGCCGATGCCCGATCACCTGTTGTCGCGCGACGAGCGCGAGGAGATGTCAGCGGTGATGATGGTGCGTGAGGATCGGCTAGATGTCGATCCGAAGGTGTTCACGCCGGGGCACGTCCTGGTCCTGCGCGATGCCGCGCAAGAACCGAGCGTGCAGCGCATCTTCGTCAACCCCGCGATCAAGAAAGCGCTGTGCCGCGAGGCCAAGGGCGACCGAAGCTGGCTTACGAAAATCCGTCCGTGGTACGGCCACGATTATCACTTCCACATCCGCATTGCGTGCCCGCCGGGCGCCAGCGAATGCAAAGGCCAGCCGGATCAGCGGGACGGCGAAGGCTGCGGCGCAAAGGATCTCGCCTACTGGTTCAAGGACAAGATCCTCCACCCGGAGCCGCCGAAAGAGCCGCCCAAGCCGCGGACGGGACCAACGCTGGCGCAATTGCCTGCCGCCTGCAAACAGGTCTTGAACGCACCGGATGCCAAGCAGCAGCACCGAGATCGCGACGGTGTTTTGATTCCGTCACAACTTCCGCTAAAATAGCTCAATGCCGCGCCGTAAGCGCGTCACTTCGTCTGGGACGATGGTCCCGTATTCTCAATCTGTAACCAAAGCACGCCGGCGCGGCACGACCGCGCACGACATAACAGAGTGAAAAACATTATGCGCATCAGTGCACGCAACCAGATCAAGGGCACCGTCGTCGAAGTGAAGAAGGGCGCGACAACATCCCATGTTCGCGTCGATATCGGAGGCGGCCAGATCGTCACCTCCTCGATCACCAACGAGGCGATCGACGACCTCGGCATCAAGGCCAATGGTCAGGTCACCGTCGTGGTCAAGGCTTCCGATGTCATGATCGCGGTGGATTGACATGCGCACGCCTGTTCACGTCGTATTGCTGCTGCTCGCCACCGCGCCCGCGTGGGCGGCGGAAGAGCCGAGCGGCTGCGACAAATTCAAATGGCCTTTTGATCGCGAGCGTGCGGCGCTGACCGCGCCCGATCGCACGCAGCTTGCCTCGGGTGCCGAACTCGCCGCCCTGCCATCGCATGGGATCACGCTGGCGCTGACCGCACCAGCCGAGGCCAAACTGCCCTCGCCGCCCGAGCGTGCCCCGAAGGAAGGCACGTTCGCCGGCTTTGCCAGCATCAAGGGCGCGCCCAAAGCCGGCCTCTACACCGTCAGCCTGTCCGCGGGAGGGTGGGTCGACGTGGTGCAGGACGGACATTTCGTCAAACCCAAGGGCTTCAGCGGCGCCACCGACTGTGACGGCATCCGCAAAACCATGAGGTACGGGCTTTCGGCCGGCCCGTTCGTGCTGCAGGTCTCAGGCATCAAGGAGAATTCGATCTCGATCGCGATCCTGCCGGCCGACCAGGCGCCTTGACCGGACAAACGGCCGCCTTTACGGGATTTTCCAGCCTGTTATTGTCAACTGCCAGCGACATCCCTGATGACCGTAAGTCCTGGGATCACCGGAACAGCGCTTTCCGGTCGTCGCCTCCTTTAAATCCAACCGACGCCTGATTTGCGCGCGCAACAAAGCGTCCCGCGAACACGCCTGGAGCGCTTCAATGCATCGTCTTGCCGGACTATTCACAGCCTTCGCGATCTTGTGCGGATCGGCCGCTTCGCCAGCTCTCGCCGAGGACAAGATCCTCACCGTATTCGCCGCCGCCTCGATGAAGAACGCGCTTGACGACATCGACGCCGCGTTCACCGCAAAGACCGGCATCAAGGTCAATGCCAGCTATGCCGCGAGTTCTTCGCTCGCAAGGCAGATCGAGCAGGGTGCGCCCGCGGACATCTTTGTATCCGCCGACACCGACTGGATGGACTATGCGGTCAGCAAAAAGAACATCAACGTATCGACCCGGGTCAATCTGCTCGGCAACAGCATCGTCCTGATCGCCCCCAAAGATTCCGAGGTCAACCACGTCGCGATCGGGCAAGGCTTCGATCTCGCCAAGCTTGCCGGCAACGGCAAGATCGCGACCGGCGATGTCAAGGCCGTGCCGGTCGGCAAATATGCCAGGGCGGCGTTGGAAAAACTCGGCGCCTGGCAGGCGGCCGAGCCGAAATTCGCGATGGCCGAAAGCGTGCGCGCGGCGCTGACGCTGGTGGCGCGCGGCGAAGCCGTGCTTGGGATCGTCTATTCGACTGACGCCAAGGTCGAGCCCGGCGTCAAGATCGTCGGCACCTTCCCATCCGATTCCTACCCCGCCATCATCTATCCGGTCGCGGCGACGACGACCGCGAATGCTGAGGCGGCCGCCTATCTCGATTTCCTGCGCTCGTCGGCCGCCAAGGCCGTGCTCGAGAAGTACGGCTTCATTTACCTGATCCGTCCGACCTCCTGAAGTGTTCGAGATTTCGCCAACGGAATGGACGGCGATCCTGCTGTCGCTGCGGGTCGCCGTCATCGCGACCTTGGTGGCGACACCGTTCGGCATTGGGCTGGCGTGGCTTCTGGCGCGGCGCCAGTTCTGGGGCAAGTCCGTTCTCGATGCGGCTGTCCATCTGCCGCTGGTGCTGCCGCCCGTGGTCACGGGCTATCTGCTGTTGCTCACCTTTGGCAAGCGCGGCCTGGTCGGCCAATGGCTCGCGGACCATCTCGGCATTGTGTTCGCGTTTCGCTGGACGGGTGCGGCACTGGCCTGCGGCGTGATGGCGTTTCCGCTATTGGTTCGTCCGATCCGGTTGTCGATCGAGGCGGTGGATCGCAGGCTCGAGCAGGCCGCCGAAACGCTGGGAGCGGCGCCCTGGCAGGTGTTCGCGACCGTGACCCTGCCCTTGGCGCTGCCGGGCATCCTGGCCGGCATGGTGCTCGGCTTTGCCAAGGCGATCGGCGAGTTCGGCGCGACCATTACGTTTGTGTCGAACATCCCCGGCGAAACCCAGACGATTTCCTCCGCGATCTATTCGTTGATCCAGACGCCGGACGGGGACGCCGCAGCGCTACGGCTCGTGATCGTCTCCATGGTCATTGCGATGGGCGCGCTGATGGCGTCGGAATGGTTCGCGCGACGCGCCTTGTTGCGCCTGCACGGGAATTGATCGTGCTGCGGGTCGATATTGCAAAGCAGCTCGGCGAATTCTCGCTCTCCGCCTCCTTTGAAAGCGAGGGTCGGGTCACCGGGCTATTCGGCGCCTCGGGCGCCGGCAAGACCTCACTGATCAACGTGATCGCGGGATTGCTCACGCCCGATCGCGGCAGCATCGCCGTCGACGGCGAGACGCTCGACGACACCGCGGCGGGAGTGCATGTCCCGCCCCACCGCCGCCGCATCGGCTATGTGTTTCAGGATGCGCGGCTGTTTCCCCATCTCGACGTCCGGCAGAACCTCGACTATGGGCGGCGCATGAACCGAATTGCCGACGACCCCGCGCAACGCAGGCGCGTCACTGATTTGCTCGACATCGGCCATTTGATGGATCGCCGCCCGGGCAAACTGTCGGGTGGCGAACACCAGCGCGTCGCGCTCGGCCGCGCGCTGTTATCAAAACCGCGACTGCTGCTGCTGGATGAGCCATTGGGATCGCTGGACGAAGGACGCAAGATCGAAATCCTGCCCTACCTCGTGCGCCTGCGCGACGAGGCCGGCGTTCCCATGGTCTATGTCAGCCACGACGCGGCGGAACTGCGCCAGGTTGCGACGCAGATCGTGATGCTCCAGCGCGGCCGCGTCACTTCGTTTGGCGCCGTCAAGGTGCTGGCGGCACCGGGGCCGCTTTGAGCAGCGCCGCCGCGAGCGCTGTGGGACGGTGTCCACCGACTATCGGTTGACCCAAAGTACGTCACCGGTGCCGGCGTCAACAGCCACTTCCATGTATCGGCCTGACCTGTCCCGGCCCTGGATTTCCCATTTGTCGCCCTGGAATTCGGTATAGGACACCGTTGTCAGACCAATATCGGTCGCAACATCCAGAGCTACCTGCATCGAAACGCGGCCGCCCGAATCATAGGCCTTGGCGGGCGTCGCGGCCCCAAGCGCTACGACTGCGACGATTGGCAGGATGTATTTTCGCATGGACTACTCCTGATCGAAGCCATCTACTTTGTTGCGCCTTGGAGCAGCGCAACAACACGCTTAAGAACCAGCCGAGGCACGGTGTGTTCCAGTTCCCCCATCACGAAGCTGCGCGAATTTTCGCCGTTGCGGCCGGTTCCATGAACGGGCGGCGAGGGTTTCGTCAGGTTCCTTCGCTGTGCCGAAGGCCCGCGCTAAACCCCCGCCACCGACGACCACAGCTCCGCGAGCCTGCGCTTGAACGCGTCCATGCGGGTCAGAGGTTCGCTCTGTTCCGCTTCTTCGGGCAGGCGAAGGCCAACGACACTGACCCTGCCGCCGCCGATGCTGCGCGCCACCAGCACGATGGTGTCCAGTTCGAGGGCAGCACCCTCCTTGGGCGCATGGTCGAGATGGACGTCGAAATAGTCCGCCAGCGTCAGCTTCGCCTGCTCTTCATCCACCGTCACGCCGTAGATTTCGGCGAGTTCACCAAGCGTATGCTCGCCCGAGACCACGAAATCGCCGAGCAAATGTGGATCGGGCGCTGTGCTCGGCTGCATGTCGACGAAGAAGCGATCAAGCGCTCCGGCCTTTTCCGGCGGCGCCAGCAGGTAGATGTAATCGCCCGGCGCGATCGGATCGGCCTCGGTCGGCGAGAGAATATTTTCGTTGCGGATCACCAGCGTCGGCTTCGACCAGGACGGGACCAGTCCACGCCGAAAGTAAAGGCTTTTCGGGCGGACGGGATAGCCGACGAGCTGTTGCTCGAGCTGGCCGGGCAGATCCAACTCGACACGGCGCGGTCCGCGCTCGGCCCGCGGCAGCGCCACGTGCAAGCGCCGGGCGGCAGGCGCCAGGGTCCATCCCTGCAACAATAGCGAGATGATGACGACGACAAAGGCAACGTCGAAATACAGATAGGCTTTCGACAATCCCACCAGCATCGGGATCGACGCCAGGAAGATCGCGACCGCGCCGCGCAGGCCGGTCCAGGCGATGAAAATCTTCTCGCGCCAGCTGAAGCGAAATGGCGCCAGACACAGAAGCACCGCGAGCGGCCGCGCCACCAGCATCAAGACCAGCGCCACGATCACGGCAGGACCGGCACTGCCGCCGAGCCGTAGCGGCGACACCAACAGGCCGAGCAGCACGAACATCACGATTTGCGCTAGCCAGGTGGCGGCATCGAGAAAGGTCACCACCGAATTGTGCGCGCGCGTCGGGCGGTTGCCGATGATGATGCCGGCGAGATACACCGCAAGGAAGCCCGAGCCATGCGCGATCTGGGCCGCGCCGAAGATGACCAGCGCCGCGGTGGCAACGAACGGCGCATGCAGGCCCTGCGGCAGCGCAACGCGATTGAGCGCGATCACCACCAGCCGGCCGCCGGTCACCCCGACGATGGCACCGAGCACGGCCTCGCGGAGGAATTCCAGTACCACGTGCGCAGGCGAGGTGGCGCCACTCGAAATGAATTCGACAAGCATCAGCGTGAGGAAGATCGCAAAGGGATCATTGGTGCCGGATTCCGCTTCCAGCGTCGCGCCGACTCGCGGCCGCAGTCGCAGGCCCTGCGTGTGCACCAACAAGAATACCGCTGCCGCGTCGGTCGAGGCCACCACGGCGCCGACCAGGAGGGCCTCGGTCCAGTTCAGGTCAAGTGCGTATTTGGCAAAGGGGGCTGTGATCAGGGCGGTGAAGAGCACGCCGACGGTCGCCAGCACCATCGAGGGCGCCAGCACCGCGCGGATGCTCTGAAACCGCGTTCGAAGTCCGCCGTCGAACAGGATCAGCGCCAGCGCCACCGATCCCACCAGATAGGTGGTGCGGACGTCGTCGAACTGGAGCTGGCCTGGACCGGAATCGCCGGCCAGCATTCCGATCACCAGGAACACCAACAGCAGCGGCGCGCCGAAACGCAGCGCGAGCAGGCTCGACAGGATGCCGGCCATCACCAGCGCCGCGCCAAGCAGAATGGCTATGCTGACCTGATCGAGTGATGCCATGCGCCCAAATCATTGCAAATACTTAGCTTTGCATCCTTATCGCCGCCACACTTCGACGCCAACCGATTTCTCGCAATGCACGCGGCAACGTGCCCGAACGATCGCCGAAGCCCTCGACCGACATACTGTAGCGATGGCATCGATCCCTCGATTGTGGGATTTTCCACAAATATTCGAATCGAACTCGCCGGATGCGGCTTGAAATGGGATTTTGACGATGGACCTGGACCTCCACGACATCATTGACTTCCTGCATTCCGCTGCACGCTCGGTCGGCGCCGAGGTCTCCTCGCCCTGGTTCTATCTGCAGCTCGGGCTGGTCATGGTGGGCGCCGGGATCGCCTTCGCTGCGGGCGCGGCAATCCGCTCGCGGATCGACACGGACTCGCTCGCCGAGGGCTGGCCGTCGCATCTGCGGCAATTCATGCGCGTCCTGGTCGACAGCGCATCGACTGTCGTCTTTGCGCTGTCGATGACGCTGGCGCGCGCGGTCATGGTGATGTCGACCTGGCCGAGCCGCAGCTACCTGCTTTCGGTCGCCGCCAATCTGGCGCTGGCCTGGCTCGTCATCCTCCTCGTCACCTCGGGTATTCGCAACGCGTTTTTCGTCCGCGTGGTGTCGCTATCGGCATGGCTGGTGGCGGCATTGAGCATCGTGGGCCGGCTCGGACCGACCATCGACGCGCTTGACTCGGTCTCGGTCGTGCTGGGTGGCCTGCGGCTGACACCGCTGCTACTGATCAAGCTCGGCATTCTGCTCATTGTGGCGCTGTGGCTAAGCAACATTGTCAGCAATTTCATCGAAGGCCGGATCTCCCGGTCCGGCGATCTGACGCCGTCCATCCAGGTGCTGCTGAACAAGATGATCCGCGTCGGGCTGATGATCTTCGCGGTCGCGGTTGCGATGAGCGCGGTCGGCATCAACCTTTCGGCGCTTGCGATCTTCTCGGGTGCTGCCGGCGTCGGCATCGGCTTCGGCCTGCAGAAAATCGTCGCCAATTTCATCTCCGGCATCATCCTGCTCGCCGACAAATCGGTGAAGCCGGGCGATCTCGTCACCATCGGCGACAGCTCGGGGCGCATCAGCGCGATGAAGACGCGCTATATCTCGGTCGCCGCCGGCGACGGGCGCGAATTCCTGATTCCGAACGAGGACCTGGTGACGCAAAAGGTCACCAACTGGACCTATACCGACAAAAATACGCTGGTGAAGGTCACCTTCGGCACCAATTACGACGCCGACCCGCGGCTGGTCTGCAAGCTCGCGATCGATACCGCCGCTACCGCCCCGCGCGCGCTCAAGAACAAACCGCCGAACTGCATCCTGACGGAGTTTGCCGAAAACGGCATGAAGTTCTCACTCACCTTCTGGATCGCTGATCCCGACGGCATGGATAACGTAAAGAGCGACGTCATGCTGGCACTATGGGAGGCGTTCAGGCGCGAGAACATCAAAGTGGCCTATCCGGTTCGCGAGCTGCTGGTCCGCGGCGGCGCGCTGCCGGTCGAGAACGTGGTGGAGGCGTCGGGCTGAACCCACAAGCTTGGCTTGCGCTGACCGCCGCGATCATTAAATTAGGCTCCAGATTTGGCTTGCAAATCAACAGTTCCCGCCGAAACCAGAGCCATCGAGACCAGACCCGCACATGAGCTATATCGAAGCCACCGACGTCTCCTTACGCAAGACAGGACAGATCAAGCTGCACGGCGCAAGCGGCTTCGCCGGCATGCGCAAGGCGGGCGCGCTGGTGGCGAAATGCCTCGATGAGCTGACCGATATCGTGAAAGCCGGCGTACCGACGTCGCGGATCGACGAATTCGTCCGCGACTTCGCGTTCAGCCACGACGCCTACCCGGCGACGCTGATGTATCGCGGCTACCGCTATTCGACCTGCACCTCGATCAACCACGTGGTCTGCCACGGCATGCCCGGCGACCGCGCGTTGAAGGAGGGCGACATCGTCAATATCGACGTGACCTTCATCCTCGAGGGCTGGTACGGCGATTCCAGCCGGATGTATGCGATTGCGCCGATCGCGCGGAAGGCCGAGCGGCTGATCGAGGTGACCTACGAGGCGATGATGCGCGGCATCGCCGCGGTCAAGCCCGGCGCCACCACCGGCGATATCGGGCACGCCATCCAGAGTTTTGTCGAACCGCAGGGCATGAGCGTGGTGCGCGATTTCTGCGGCCACGGATTGGGCCGGCTATTCCACGACGAGCCGAACATCATCCATATCGGCCGGCCGGGCGAAGGCGTGACGCTGAAACCCGGCATGTTCTTCACCATCGAGCCGATGATCAATATCGGCAAGCCGCATGTGAAGATCCTGTCCGACGGCTGGACCGCGGTGACACGCGACCGCTCGCTGTCGGCACAGTTCGAGCACTCGGTCGGCGTGACCGCGAGCGGCGTCGAAATCTTCACGCTGTCACAGCGCCATGGCGAGAAGCCGCCGGCGGCGTAAACCTGCCGGACACCGGACGCGCGCCGCACTTCCCGGTTGCAAAACCTGCGCGGCTCGGCTTGGTTATCGACGATGCCCGCGAAGACCGACAAGCCGGAAGACGCGCCCGCCGAGACGCCGCATTACCACGGCCATCGCCAGCGGCTGCGCGAGCGTTTTCATAACGCCGGGCCGGATGCCTTGAGCGACTATGAACTGTTGGAAATGGCGTTGTTCGCCAGCTTGCCCCGGCGCGACACCAAGCCGCTTGCCAAATCGTTGTTGAAGAAATTCGGCTCGTTTGCCGAGGTCATGCATGCACCGGAGGCGCGCCTTCGCGAAATCGAGGGCATCGGCGACGCCTCCATCAGCCAGATCAAGCTGATCGCGGCCGCCGCGACCCGCATCGCCAAGGGCGAATTGCGACAACGCACATTGCTGTCGTCATGGAACGACGTGATCGGCTATTGCCGCACCAGCATGGCGTTCGCCGACAAGGAGCAGTTTCGCTTGCTGTTTCTCGACAAACGCAACCAGTTGATCGCGGACGAGGTGCAGCAGGTCGGCACCGTCGACCATACCCCGGTTTATCCGCGCGAGGTGATCAAGCGCGCGCTGGAGTTGTCGGCAACCGCGATCATCCTGGTGCACAACCACCCGTCAGGCGATCCCTCGCCGTCGCAGGCCGACATCCAGATGACGAAAGCGATCGTCGACGTCGCCGCCCCGCTCGGCATCTCGGTGCACGACCACATCATCGTCGGGAAAAATGGTCATGCGAGTTTGAAGGGGATGCGGCTGATATAGCTATCGCCTGCATTTACCATTTATTAGCTCTCCGCGCTTTCGCGATTGCGTGAGAGAGTTGGTTCATCGGATGAGAGGGGTAGCTCATTGTCGAAATGAGAGGGAATCGATGATGAATCAGCTAGCAGAGCGGGTGCGGGTCGCGGCTCTTTGGATGAGCCCGGCGTGATCG
The DNA here is from genome assembly GCA_005884765.1 of Alphaproteobacteria bacterium. GTDB lineage: Bacteria > Pseudomonadota > Alphaproteobacteria > Rhizobiales > Xanthobacteraceae > Bradyrhizobium. The sequence goes on along the minus strand of VAZV01000131.1, from coordinate 10,481 downwards.
ACAAATTTCTGGACCGGCTCGAGGAACTGAGGGGCGCAATGGCGCTTGCTGAAATTGACAGGTTGGCCCGCAACGAGGCGCGAATTAGCGTGCCGTTCGATTGACCAGGCGACTGGCGCGATGGCACAGGTCGAACCTGCCATCGCGCTTTGGCTTATTGTTGGGCCGGGTTCGATGGCACAAGGCCATTTGAAGCACGTCAGCAGCGGTCATCCAGACACAAAGGGCCGCCTCACATGAGGCGGCCCTTTGCTTGCAAGTATCAGCCAGCCGCCGATATCATCGTCGGACAAGAACGGGCACGCGAGCCTAAAGGGCATGCGGTTGACCTAGCGCAATAACGTCGTGGGCCAGCGCCCAAAGCTGGAGAGGCTCGAGGGGGAACGAAATGAGCGACTGGGTACACAATCTGCCGGTGCCCTGGATAGCGCTGGTGATTTTCGGCTTCACCTATTTGCTTGCCGGGGCGATTTACGCCGGTGTTGCGATATTGGCGACGAACGAGCGGGCGAAGTCGTTCAGGGCGGTTTCTGCCGGCATCCTGGCGCCGCTCGGCATCATCTTCGGCCTGTTCGTCGCCTTCACCGCAGCGCAGGTATGGAGCGACAGCGATCGCGCCAGCGCCGCGGTCAGCCGGGAGGCCAGCGCGCTGAGATCGGCCACGGTTTTTGCCGGCGCTTTCCCGGGCGAGCCCGAGACCCGGTTGCGCGGTCTCGTTCGAGACTACATCCGGGAAGCCGCCAGCGTGGAATGGCCGCTGATGGCGCGCCAGGCGGCCTCCCTCAACGCCACTCCGCGCCCGCTCGCCGAGGCGCTGCAGTTCGTCCTATCGATGACCACATCCGGCGCCGGTCAGCAGACGGCGCAGCACGAAATCGCAAGCGCGCTCGAGACCGCGCTCGATGCCCGCCGGCAGCGCATCATCGTGAGCCGCTCGGAAGTCAATTTCGTCAAATGGTCGTGCCTCTATCTCCAGGCCGCCTGCGCGCTATTGGCAATCGCCGTGGTTCACTCCGACAACCGCCTGGCATCCACCATCGCGATGGGCCTCTATGCGACCGGCATAGCCGCCTCGGTACTCCTGATCGTAGCTCACGATCGGCCGTTTACCGGACAAATCTCGGTCACGCCGGAACCCCTGCTGCAGGTCATGCCGGATGCGCCGACGAACCGCTGATCGAATGAGGCGGCAACCGCGTCTTGCTAGGGCCTGATCCAACGCTGCACCGCTTCCACGGTATCGGCGGGTGTCGTGTTGAAGCAAATCCGGGTGCTCGGCGGCGCATGCGCGTGAATGAGGTTGATGATCTTTTCGAACAGCAGCAAACGCGGTGGCGGCTGCCGCAATCCAGCGCCAATCACGATGCAGTCAAATTTTTTCGACTGCAGCGCCGCCGTCACCACCTGCTCGGCAGTCTCGCCGAGATCGATCAGGCAGACCTCGGGCTCGTAGCCGAGCGCGCGCAATCGCCCGATCTGGGCATCGAGGTAGTTCCGGATCAGTTCAGGCGTAAGTCCCGGAAGCATTGCATAGTCTGCAAGCGTCGGCTCTATGCCGACGGCAAGTACAGTCTTTTTCGCCATCACGCATGCTCCTGACCGATTGGATGGACAGCGATCGCGCATGTCAGCAGCAAACGCGGCAATCGCTGGTCCGTTCCGCGAGGCCGCGCGTTGCGATGATCCATGCTGATCCCTGATATCTCGTGGCACGAGACTTATTTTTCGGCGACGGCACCCTTACGTTTACCGCACAGGAGGACTGCACCATGCCACTCGTTCGCATCGATCTTATCAGGGGCAAATCCGTCGAATTCCGCAAAACGCTGGGCGAGATCGTCTACCAGGCCATGCGCGAAGTGATCAACGTGCCCGCGGACGACAAATTTCAGATCTTCACCGAACATGCCGCCGAAGAGCTGAATGTCGCCGACAATTATCTCGGCAATGCGTACAGCAAGGACATCGTGCTGATCCAGGTCACGATGAACGCCGGCCGGACGGTCGAAATGAAGAAGGCATTCTTCAAGAAGATCGCCGACGACATCCATGCGCAATTGCACCTGCGGCGCGACGACGTGGTGATCAACCTCGTCGAAGTCGTGAAGGAAAACTGGTCGTTCGGCGGCGGCATCGCGCAATACGCGGAGTAGAAGAAGGCGGGTGATCAATCAACGTTGCGGTGTGGAACTCTCAGCGGCTGGCCAAGATGACATCGCCGCGCCTGCCTCGGCTGCACGCCGCCGCATTAATTGCTGCTCGCGCTGATTGCCGGCAAGCGCCGCTGCCGCCTCGAATGCGGCGCGCGCCTCCTCGTGGCGACCGAGTCTTTGCAGCAAATCGCCCCGGACACATGGCAGGAGATGATAGGTCTTCAGAACCGGCTCATGCGTCAGCCGGTCCACCATCGCCAAACCTGCGCCCGGCCCCTCAGCCATGGCAACAGCGACCGCGCGGTTGAGCTCGATCACCGGCGAGGCTACCAGGCCCGCGAGATCGGCGTAGAGGCCGGCAATGCGCCGCCAGTCGGTCTCCTCTGGTTTGCGTGCCTGGGCGTGACAGGCAACGATGGCTGCTTGCAGCACATAGAAGCCCGCGCCGCCGAGTTCGCGCGCCCGCGAAAGCGCCAGCATCCCGCGCCGGATCTGGAGTTGGTCCCAGCGCGCGCGGTTCTGGTCCATCAGCAGAATGGGATCACCGGCTCGATCGGTGCGCGCCGCGGCGCGCGACGCGTTCAATTCCATCAACGCCAGCAACCCGTGCGCTTCGCCCTCCTGCGGCGCGATCTGTGTGAGCACGCGGCCCATCCGCAGCGCTTCATTGCAAAGCTGCGGACGCAGCCAGTCCTCGCCGCGCGCGGCCGTATAGCCTTCGTTGAAAATGAGATAGACGACCTTCAGCACCGAAGCGAGCCGCTCCAATAGTTGCTCGCCGCGCGGGGTCTCGTAAGCGAGCCCGGATTCCGAGAGCGTTCGCTTGGCGCGCACGATGCGCTGGGCCACTGTCGCCTCCGGCACCAGGAATGCGCGTGCGATCTCCTCGGTGGTCAAGCCGCAAATCATCCGCAGCGCCAGCGCCGCGCGGGCCTCGCGCGACAACAGAGGATGGCAGGCGGTGAAGATCAGCCGCAACCATTCGTCGCCGATATCGTCATCCAGCGCGGACTCCAGATCGGGCATGGCCTGCTGCTCCTGCGCCATATCGCGCGCAATGACGTCGTGCTTCTCGGCCAGCATTTTGCGGCGGCGCAGATGATCGAGCGCCCGGCGTTTTGCCACCGCCATTAGCCACGCGCCGGGCTTTTCCGGAACGCCCGACATCGGCCAATGCTCGAGCGCCGCCACCAAGGTTTCCTGCGCCAGGTCCTCGGCGAGCGGCACATCGCGCAACATCCGCGAAAGGCCCGTGAGCAGCCGCGGCTGCTCGATGCGCCAGACCGCGAGGATCGTACGATCGATCTCGGCGACCGTCATCACCGCCGACCGGGCCTGCTCAATGCTCGGCTCATGCGCGGGCGCGCGCATCGACCTCGCACACGCCGTCCCAGTGAGGCATCGCATAGGCGCGAACCTCACAGGTTCCTTCCCAGCCCGGCATGTGTTCCTTGTGGAGCTGCATAAACTCGACCGCCAGCGCCACCGCCTCTTCCTTGTCCCGCAATTCGAAAATTGCGTACCCGCCGATCATCTCCTTGGATTCGACGAACGGGCCGTCGATCACACTGACCTTGCCGTCGGCGATGCGCACCTGCGCGCCGGTGGAGACCGGCATTAGCCCGCCGCTGTCGAGCATGCGTCCAGCCTTGATCTCGCGGTCTGCGAGCTTGTGGACCGCCTCCAAGAGTTGCGGGGTCGGTGGGGCCGGAGGTTGGGAAGATGTGACAATCGACATAAACCGCATTGAAAACTCCTGTTGAGCGAGCCGAAGGTAATTATTACCCGCGAAAAACTGTCCCGCTACAGGCATTGACGATCAGGCCTGCGCCGGATCGACAGGTGCTTAGGTAAATCTGTGAGAAAAATCCGAGCCGCTGTTGCCGCCCGGAGCGAATGTTCACGGTTTCGCCCCGCTATTCAGCGGCGGCCTGCGGCGATCGGGATTGGGGATCGTGAACCAACTGACGCAGTTCCGCCTCCTCCAGCGTTTCGGTTTCCAATAGGCGCCGGGCGGTTCGATCGAGCACGGCACGGCGTTCCCTTAGCAACCCGACGGCGTGCTGGAACGCTCTTTCCACAAGCGCCCGCACTTCTTCGTCGACGGTGGCGGCTGTTTCGTCCGCATAATCGCGCTCGTGCGGCGGCTGTGGCAGGTCGGGTCCGGTCATGAAGCTGCGGGGGTCGCGGTCATAGGCGACGTTGCCGAGTTTTTCCGACATGCCGTAGCGCATCACCATGCTGCGCGCGATGTCGGTGACGCGCCGCAGGTCGTCGGCGGCGCCGGTCGACAGATGACCGAACACGATCAACTCGGCCGCGCGGCCACCGAGCGACACGGTCATCTTGTTCTCCAGTTCTTCGCGCGTCATCAGGAAGCGATCCTCGGTCGGGCGCTGGATGGTATAGCCGAGCGAGCCGATGCCGCGCGGAATGATCGACACCTTGTGGACGGGATCGACACCCGGCAGCGCCAGCGCCACCAGCGCATGGCCCATCTCGTGATAGGCGACGATCTCCCGCTCCTTGGGATTGAGCAGCCGATTTCTCTTTTCCAGGCCCGCCACGATGCGCTCGACCGCGTTGCCGAAGTCGGCCATCGACGTGGCATCCGCGCCTCTCCTGGTCGCGAGCAATGCGGCTTCGTTGACGAGATTGGCGAGGTCGGCGCCGGTGAAACCCGGCGTCAGTGCCGCCACCTTGTCGGCCTCGACATCGCCTGCAAGCTTTATCCTTTTCATGTGAACTTGCAGGATCTGCACGCGGCCCTTCTTGTCGGGCCGATCGACCAGCACCTGGCGGTCGAAGCGGCCGGCACGCAGCAGCGCCGGGTCGAGAATTTCCGGCCGGTTGGTGGCCGCCAGGATCACGAGCCCGGTGCGGGAGTCGAAGCCGTCGAGCTCGACCAGGAGCTGATTGAGCGTCTGCTCCTTTTCATCGTGGCCGCCGGCGAAGGGACCGATGCCCCGCGCGCGGCCGAGCGCATCGAGCTCGTCGATGAACATGATGGCGGGCGCCTTCTGGTGCGCCTGCTCGAACAGGTCGCGCACGCGCGCCGCACCGACGCCGACGAACATTTCGACGAATTCCGAGCCCGAGATCGAAAAGAACGGCACCTTGGCCTCGCCGGCGACCGCTTTTGCCAGCAGCGTCTTGCCGGTGCCGGGCGGGCCGACCAGCAATACGCCTTTCGGCATGCGGCCGCCGAGCCGGCCGTAATCTCGCGGGCTTTTCAGGAAGTCCACGACCTCCCGCAGCTCGTCCTTGGCTTCGTCAACGCCGGCGACGTCGTCAAAGGTAACGCCGGTATCGGACTCGACATAGATCTTGGCCTTGCTTTTTCCGATCGACATCAGCCCGCCGCCAAAGCCTTGCGACTGAGCGAACCGCCTGCCGAGATACCACCAGACGCCCATGAACAACAGGACGGGGACGATCCATGACAACAGGTCGCGCAGGAACGTACTCTCGATTTGGCCGGTGTAGCTGACGCCGTACTTGTCGAGCTCGTTTGCGAATTCGGGATCGACCCTGGTGGTGACGAACTGCTTTTGCCCGCCGGGCAACGGCTCCTTCAGGGACCCCTGTAAGAAGCGGTCGGAGACGCCGACGCTGGCGATCTTGCGGTCATGCAGCAGTTGCTGGAATTGGCTGTAGGGAATCGGCGCGATCTGGTTGGCGGCCGACACGAAATATTGAATCAACAACAACAGACCGAAGGCGGCGATCGCGAATCCGATGTTGAAACGGATGTTTTGCGTCATGAGCAGGCTCTCGGGCCTCGTGCTGCGATCGAGACAAAAGGGTTCAAGCCGTTAGAGCGTGATGACTTTTCTTCGAATCGTCATCCCGCTCTATCTTTTTGTTTGAGCATGATCTCCGCGCAAACGCGTTCCGCGTTTGTCGCGAGGGAAAACCGGTACCCACTTTTCCGGATCATGCTCTAGCATCGCGCCTCCGCAGCTCACGTGGCCGGCGCTCCTCCGATGGGGGTCAACGCGGGGATACCGGGTTCTGTTTCGTGTTACCGGACAGGAACGCGCGAAGGTTCCAGGGGTGGTCCAGGATTTACTGGCCGCGCAGCATGATCAGCGGATCGGCGCTGTCGGGTACCTTCCGCCACTGCGCATTGTCGTCGGCCTCGAACTGCCAGGTTTCGCCGCCTTTCGACATCAACAGCATCTGGCCGTGCTCCAGCCGCCATTGCGTCGGCGCGAAGGCAGCGACAGCGGGATCGCATTTCGGCTTGAGATAGACCTGGAAATTGTCCTGGCCGGCTTCGGTATTGGTCAGCGTCAATCCGCAGATCGCCTCGCCGTTGCCGCGGACCATCGACCAGTCGCCGATCATCTGGTCCATCGATTTGGCGAGCGAGCGGGCGGCCGCGAGATTCTGCAGGATATAGACGCCCTCGCCCTGTCTCAGGCCCTCGAAGATTCCGGTCTCGACCTCGGTGAAATCGATCACGGCTTCGCCCGTGGCATCCTGCAACCGGACTATATCCAATCCCTTGATATTCCAGGCGGTGATGTCCTTGGTAAAGGGCAGCGCCGCCGCGCAGCCGGGCTCGAGCTCAAGCTTCAGGCCTTGTGCAGTCGCATCCGGCTTCAGCGTGACGACGCAGGTCTTGCTGCGCTCGGTGGTGGCAAGCTCCCACTGCCCGATCATGTCCTTCTTCAGTGTGGAGGCATCCTGCTGCGCTGGCGCGGGCGAAGCCACTGATAGCGCCGAGGCCGCCGCAAGCACGAAGCAGAAACGAAGGTTCATCAGCGGGCCTTTGCAGGGGTCTCGGCAACGGGGGTCAGCGGCGGCTTGCCGGCGAACCAGGCTTTCAGATTGTCGACGACAAGCTGATCCATCGCATTTCGCGTTACCACCGAAGCTGAACCAATATGTGGCAGCAAGACGACATTCTGCATGGCCTTCAGTTCGTCCGGCACATTCGGCTCTTTTTCAAAGACGTTGCCGCGCGCGACATTGATGATCACGCCGCGCGGGCCGAGCGCCTTCATGACATCGGCGTTGACCATCTTCGTGGTGCCGGTGCCGCCGGGAACGATGACGACGAGCGTATCCACCGCCTTCGCCATTTCGATCAGGTCGGGATAGTGCTTGTACGACACGCCATCGGCCGGTTTGCGCGAGTGATAGACCACGGGCACATTCGAGGCATTGAGCCGGCGCGCGATCGCCTGCCCGATCCGGCCCATGCCGATCATGCCGACCTTGCGGTCGCGCAGCGAGCCGACGCTCAGGGGAAACTGCTGCGTCTGCCACAGACCCGAGCGCAAGTAGCGGTCGGCCTTGATGAATTCGCGCAAGGTCGCAATCAGAAGCCCCATCGCGATGTCGGCGACCTCTTCGGTCAAGACATCGGGCGTATTGGTCACCATGATGTTGTGATCACGCGCGTAGGCGGCGTCGATATGATCGTAGCCGACGCCGAAGGAGGAGACGATCTCGAGCCTGGGGAAACGCGCCAGCGTCCTGGCGTCACCGCGCACCGTATTGTAGGTGACCGCCATGCCGCGCACCTTGGCCGCGACCTCCGCCGTCAATCGCTCCAGATCGTGGGTCGTCTCAAAATGATGCAGCACGAACTGGTCGGAAAAGCCGCTGTCGACGATCGGCTTGTTCGGCCCATGAACCAGCAGATCGATTTTCTCGGAAGAGATAGTTCCGCTCGCCATCAGTTTTCCTTTCCAAGCGCACTTTCGTGCCAGCGCCTCAGTACCAAATGCGAAACTAGCGCCAGCAGGCCATAGATGACAATCCCGGCAACCGAGAGCAGCAATAATGCCGCGAACATTCGGGGAATATTGAGCCGGTAGCCAGATTCGGCGATACGATACGCAAGGCCTGAACCTGCGCCGGCCGTGCCGGCCGCGATCTCGGCGACCACGGCGCCGATGAGCGACAGGCCGCCCGCGATTCGCAAGCCGCCCAGAATATACGGCAGCGCTGACGGCAATTTGAGCAGGCGAAGCGTCTGCATGCGCGAGGCGCCGTAAAGTTGAAACAGGCCGGCGAGATTGCGATCGACCGAGTTCAAACCCAGCGTCGTGTTGGACAGCACCGGAAAGAACCCGACGATCCAGGCGCATACGATGACGGCGGTTTGCTGCGGCAGATAGATCAGAAGCAGCGGCGCAATCGCAATGACCGGCGTGACCTGCAGGATCACGGCGTACGGAAATAGCGAATATTCCAGCCATTTCGACTGGTTGAACAGCAGCGCGAGCCCAATGCCGCCAACCGTGGCCGCAATGAACCCTTCGAGCGTGGTGAGGAGCGTCGTTAGCAGCGATTGCGACAGCACCGGCCAATCGGCAACGAGCGTGCGCAACACCGCCAATGGTCCCGGCAACACATAAGGCGGGATATTGTTAAGCCGGACCACCAGCTCCCATCCCAACGTGCCCACTGCAAGTACCACGATCGGCAGCAGGAGGCGGGCCACACGAAGCGCACTCGCGTCGGTCACCGAAGCGCTTGCAGGCGTAGGCGGCGTCAGCGAGCTCATAGCGCGGATCGCCCGGAATAGGACGGCGCCAGTGCGGCCGAGACCTTACGGCAGAGCTGCGCATATTCGGCGGAGGTTCGAAAATCCTCGCCGCGCGGCTCCGGAGCATCGATTGGAATTTCCGCGCCGATACGGCCGGGCCGCGACGTCATCACGATCACGCGCTGCGACAGATAGACGGACTCAAACACCGAATGCGTGACGAAGACGACGGTCTTCTTCAAATTGCGCCACAGCGCGAGCAGATCGTTGTTCAGGCGGAAGCGGGTGATCTCGTCCAGCGCCGCGAACGGCTCGTCCATCAGAAGAATATCCGGATCGGTCACCAATGCGCGCGCGAGCGATACCCGCATCTTCATGCCGCCGGACAATTCGCGAGGATAACTATCTGCAAATTCGCTGAGACCGACGCGCGCCAACGCCTCATTGACGCGCGCATCGGCCTCCGCGGCGGGCGCACGCGCGAGTGTCAGCGGCAGCCGCACATTTTCCTTGACGCTTGTCCATGGCATCAGCGTCGGCTCCTGGAACACGAAGCCGATTGTCCGGGCCGGCCGCGTCTCGCCTCGACGGTGCGAAAGGTGGACTGTGCCCGATGTCGGCGCAGCGAGCCCGGCGATCAGCCGCAGCGCGGTCGACTTGCCGCAACCGGATGGCCCGAGCAGGGCGGCGAACTCGCCCTTGCGCACCGAAAGCTCCAGCGGTCCCAGCGCAACAACGCCGTTGTCATAGACCTTGGTGACGCCGCGCAGGCTGACCGCAAGGCCGGCGATAGCGGGGTCGTCGGTGTCGGAGAGGGATGCGGGCTCGGCCATCTACTGGTTCTTGGGCCGCAGGTCGAGCCCGACGCCCTTGTTGACGAAGCGAAGTGTGTAGGCCTTGCGGAAGTCGATGTCGGGGCGGACAACACCGGCCTTCACCATCTTGTTGAAGAAGCTTGTGAGGCGATCGTCGGTCATCGCGCCGATGCCGTTGCGCAAACTGTCGCCGGAATCGACGATGCCATATTCCTTCATCTTGGCGACGGAGTAAGCCAGCAACTCGTCGGTCATTTCCGGATTGAGCTTCTTGATCATCGCATTGCCGGCCGAATTGTCGCCGTAGAGATAATTGTACCAACCGATGATGGAGGCATCGACGAAGCGCTGCACCAGATCCGGCTTCTTGTCGATCACCTCACGCCGGGTCTCGATCAGGGTCGAGTAGGTGTTGAAGCCGTGATCGGCGAGCAGGATAATCCCAGGCTTGAAGCCGGCGGACTTCTCGATCGCGAACGGTTCGGAGGTGACATAGCCCTGCATCGCGGTCTGGGCGTTGGCGATGAACGGCTGCGGATTGAAAGTATAGGGCCTGACGTTCTTCTCGTTGAAGCCGTACTCGGACTTCAGCCACTGGAAATAGCTGGAGATGCCTTCCTTGGACACCAACAGGGTCAACGGCTTCAGCTCTTCGAGCTTCGTGATCTTCAACTCGGGGTGCGTCAACAGCACCTGCGGATCCTTCTGGAACATCGCGGCAATCGTTACCACCGGCACGTTGTTGGCAACGGCATCGAACGACATCAGGGTATTGGCCGCCATGAAGAAATCAATCTTGCCGGCGATCAGCAGCATGCGGTTGTTGTCGTTCGGCCCGCCCGGTACGATGGTGACGTCGAGCCCGTATTTCCTGTAGGTGCCGTCGGCGGCGGCTTGAAAAAATCCGCCATGCTCGGCCTCGGCCACCCAGTTCGTTCCGAACGAGACCTTATCCAGGGTCTGGGCGCGGGCGGACGGAATCAAGCGCGCTGGCGAGACCAGAAGCAG
>VAZV01000293.1 GCA_005884765.1 Alphaproteobacteria bacterium | reverse complement strand
TGAGCGACGCGTCGGGCAAGCTGCCGTTTGAGGAAATGGGTCTTGGCAGAGCCGAGCTGGTTCTGCAGTGAGGTTTCCTCCTCCACGGCATTGGCTCTTGCCGTGACCAGTTCCTGCATGTCTTCAATGACTTCCGGCGTTGGTGCCCGGCAATCTGGCTTCATCGTGGCAGCGAACATAGCCAGCACTTTCGCATCGAGCCGATCGGTCTTGGCGAGAATGCGCTCAGCTTTGGCGTAATTGCGCACGCGATAGGGATCGATCACTGCGACCGCCAGCCCGGAAGCCCGAAGACTTCGACACAGTTCACGATGCCATTTGCCGGTCGCCTCCACGGCAATCAGGTCGACCTTCTGCTTGAGAAGCCAGCGTTTGAGCTGGCGGATTCCACTGCTCGTATTGGCTACGCTCAGTGAATCCGACGAAGGAAGGATATGGGCATCGAGCCGGTTCTTGCTCACATCGATGCCTGCGGTACAATTACGAGTCTCTTGTTCGGACGCTTCCTTGCCTTGCATGCGGGACGTGCTCCCTTTCATCTGTTGAGGACAAGAGCCGAAGGACGGACGGACCAAGCTCCCCCACGGTCGCAAGACCAAGGTGCCTTAACGGTCCCGCCCATCCGCGTCGGGTCCGCCGGCCGGCGGACCCGACGCGCCTCACAGCATGCGCTGAGTCGGCGTTTTCAACATGCAAGGTGTCGAGCCCGCAGGGCGAGGCGGAGGGGGCGCGGGCTCTTGTCGCGTTCGCTGCCCCCACCGCCTCATGCGCTGCGCGCGCTCAGCCGCCCGAGCAGCGGAGATTCAGGAATCAAACGGTAGCGAATGGGCCAATGTGAGCGCCGCGCTCTCCAAACTGGAGCCGGCGGCGTGATGACCGGGTACTACCGCAAACTCGCTTCGATGTTACCGCCGTCCACGGTGAGGATCGCGGCGGTCGTTTTGCTGGCGGTGGCCAGAAACACGAAGGCGTCCGCCACGTCCTCGGCCGTCACTTCGCGCCCGAGAAGATTGGCGCTCATGTAGTCTTTCTCCGACAGCCCCCGTGCCTCGCTGCGCGAAGCGATCATGGAATCGGTGAGGAGACTGCTTCTGATTCTGTCGGCATTGACGGCATTCGATCGGATGCCGTCGCGCCCGTGATCCAACGCGTATTGTTTCATCAGGAACAGGGTCGAAGCCTTCGGCAAACCGTACGGCCCGAAGTCGCGTCCCGGATTGACCGCCTGTTTCGAGACATTGAACAGCAGGCAGCCGCCGGTACCCTGCGCCTTCATGATCGCGACCGCAGTCTGGGCTACGTTCTGATGGGCGAAGAAATTGAGCTCGAAAGATTGCCGAAGTGTTTCGTCATCCACACTGCCGATGGTTCCCTGCCAGGCGGCGCCGGCATTTGAGACTACGATATCGACGCCGCCGAACGCCTTCACAACGTGGCGGAAGCCGTGTTGTACGTCCTTCAGTTTCGTCACGTCGCAGGCGAGTGCGATCGCCGTCCTGCCGCATTCGCGCGCGACCGCGCTCGCCGCAGCGCGATCCCGGTCGAGCACCGCAACCTCGGCGCCCGCCTTCGCCATTGCCTTGGCAGTGGCGGCACCAATGCCCGATCCGCCGCCGGTGATCACGGCCACCTGGCGCGCGAGCGGCTTTTCCGCCGCCTTGCCGAGCTTTGCCTGTTCGAGCGACCAGTATTCGACGTCGAACATGTCGGCTTCGGAGATCGGCTGGTAGCGGCCGACGGCTTCCGCATCGGCGATCGCTTCGATGGTGTTTTCCGCGATGTCGGCGGCAATCGCCGCATCTTTTGCCGAAGCGCCGAGGCCGAACAGGCCTTTGCCCGGCACCAGGACCACGCGCGGATAAGGATCGAGTTCCGTCTTCTTCGGTTCTGTTCGCGCGTTGTTGCGCGCGAAATAGGCGTGATAGCGCGCCGCAAACTCCGCCACCGCTTTCTGGACCGCTGTTTTCCATTCCTCGAGTCCGCTGGCTTCCGGCGCCGGTACAATGAGCGGCCAGTTTTTCGTGCGAATGGTGTGATCGGGCGTTACAACCCCCGCCTGCGAATAGCGGGGCAATTCGGCGCCGTTCACATATTCGAGGATGCTGGGCGAGGTGCTGAAACAGAGGATTTGCCGCATTACCCTGTCGGCGTTGTCATCGCGCGCGATGGCGCAGGCGCCGCGCACAATCGGCGCGATCTCCGCCGTTCGCGCAAGGTCTTTCGGAAGCGCAGCGGCCACAAAACGCTTGCGGCCTTTCGCAAGCCGCTCCTCGGCCAGCGTGACGAACCCGATCATCCGTTCGTACGCTTCGCGCGAGGTTTCGCCGACGCTGAAGATGCCGTGCTGCAGCAGCACCAGCCCCTCGACATTGCGGTTCCGCTCGAAAACGTCGGCGACGCTCTTCGCCAGCGCAAATCCGGGAATTGTGTAG
>VAZV01000292.1 GCA_005884765.1 Alphaproteobacteria bacterium | reverse complement strand
TCGTCCATGAAGCTCTCGATCGAAAACACATTGTGATAGGCGCCGAGCGCCCGCATCGCAGATATCCGAAGCGGCATCTCCGGAATGAAATGATGCACCACATGCGCGTTGGGGAATGCATAGATCGGGATCGCATTGCGATCGCCGCCGCCTTCCGGCAATGGAATAGGCTTCGCCGCCGGCACCGTGAAGGGTTGGGCCATATGCTGGGCCGCCAGCATGCAGCCGGCGCCGCCCGGCCGCATCGAATGAGTATTGCTCCAGACCTCGAAGTTCCAGTCGGCGATCTTGCCGTCCTCGTCGAGCGAGGCCTTCAGCTTCGTCACCATGGCCGGGCCATACGGCTCCCAGGCATGTTCCTGCTCGCGCATCCATTGCACGCGCACGGGCACCCCCGGCATCGCGTGCGCGATCAGCGCCGCATCCGCCGCGGCATCGTCGGCGCCGTTATGGCCGTAGCAACCGGAGCCCTCGACGTGAATCAGGCGGACGCTCGGAGGCGGCATCTTCAGCATCTGCGCAATGCCCTGACGATCCGGATAGACG
>VAZV01000291.1 GCA_005884765.1 Alphaproteobacteria bacterium | reverse complement strand
TTGCGCGACCGCGCAGGACGGCCCGATCGATCCGTGGGATTGATAAGGCCTCGTGTAGCTGGCTTCGATCGTCTTGCGTCCGACCGCCGCCGGATTGCTGCGTTGAAAGATCGTCGAATCCTGCGACGGCAGTTTGGTGAGGACGTTAGCCAGATCGTCCTGGTTCGGCAGCCGTGCCGTCTCTTTCCACTTGGCCTCCGCGCCAAGCGCGTTCATCGCCTTGACCGCGAGAAATTCCTTGTTCGCGACCACGGCGAGGAAATTCCCATCGCGCACGACTTTGACGACACCAGGCATTTTTTCGATCGTCGAGGTATCGCATTCGATCAATTCCGCGCCATAGCCCGGCGGCCGTACGATCCGCGCATGCACCATGCCGGGCAGCCGCATATCCTGAACGTAGGCGGCGCCCCCGGTCACCTTGGCCGGGATATCGACGCGTTGAAACGGTTGGCCCATCACCTTGAAGGTCGATGCATCC
>VAZV01000290.1 GCA_005884765.1 Alphaproteobacteria bacterium | reverse complement strand
CGGTGACGACCTTCAGCGAAGCAAAGGGAACGTCAAGCTCTTCGGCCGCGATCTGCTGAACGGCGGTCTTTAATCCCTGACCAAGCTCGGCCTTGCCGGTGAACACCGTGATCGAGCCGTCGGCGTCGATCCTTATCCAGGAATCGAGATAGGGCGTCGTCGCAAGGCTACCCGGGGGTTTCGGCGCCGGCGCTGCAACTGGCGCGGCTTGGTCCTGCGCGAAGGCGCCGTTGAGCGAGAAGCTGACGATCAGCGCGCCGCCGCCCGCGAGTACGCGGCGGCGATCGAGAATGACGGGCGCGTTCATGGCACGCTCCCTTGGTTGCCGGGCGACAATTCGGCGGTGTCCATCAGCCGCGCGGCGCGGCGCACTGCGCGCAAGATGCGCATATGGGTGCCGCAGCGGCACAGATTCTGTTGCAGCTCGGTGCGTATCTCTTCATCGGTCGGCTTGGAATTTTTCTGCAACAGCGCCTGGGCTCGCATCATCATTCCGGCGATGCAATAGCCGCATTGCGCGGCCTGCTCTTCCATGAAAGCGCGCTGGATCGGCGCCGGCTCGGACACTGTCCCCAAGCCTTCGAGCGTCGTCACCTGCTTGCCCTCGACCAACAGCAGCGGCGTCACGCAGGACAGCACGGCCTTGCCGTCGACAATCACCGTGCAGGAGCCGCACTGGCCGAGCCCGCAACCGAATTTGGCGGCGTTAAGCTTGAGGTCGTCGCGCAGCACATAAAGCAGCGGCGTATCCGGATCGGCATCGATCTGATGTGTCAGACCATTGACCTTCAATGTCACCATGGCTTGTCTCGCTGGCTTGCCTCGTGGGGCGCATTGCGCGGTCCCGCTGAGGTCTGGAGCAAAGCGGCCTGCGTGCGGCGCGCGTCTTCGACCGTCTTTTCAACGCCGCTCCACGGCGCCTGGTTGCCAAACCGGGCCCGCAGGAAATTCAACAATGCGGCGACCTGCGCGTCGCTCATGCTGTCGGCGAATCCCGGCATGATCGGGCTGCGTTCGCCTTCCACGGGACGAACGCCAGAGAGCACGATGTTGATGAGGTTGCGCGGATCGGGGCTCGCGACCGCGGTCGAGAGAGCAAGGTTGATTCCGCCATAAGGCGGTGACCTTCCG
>VAZV01000272.1 GCA_005884765.1 Alphaproteobacteria bacterium | reverse complement strand
GAGGCTTGCTGTCGCTGCCGCGCCGGATCCCGGCGCGACCTGATTGTCGGCATTGTCGAGCGAGGCCGTCGACCCGCCAATGAACATGTCAGTCAGGACGCGCGCGATCTGCCGGGCCTCGCCATATCTGACACGATAGACATGGACGCTGGTGCGCGCGGTGTCGGCGTGATCGAGCCGTCTGATCCAGGTCGCGGCGGTGTGCAGCAGCGCGGGCTTGCGGCTGACCACGAGGATCGCGTTCAGACGGCTCATCGGTTGGAATTTGACCACGCTCTGGCTCAGTCCGCTCTCGCCGGAGTCCATGATCTTCTCGAGCTCGGAAATGATCGGTTCCGGCGCGCTGTTGCTGAGAGGGTAGATGCCGACCGATTGTCCGCGCATCCAGTCGACGTCGAAGCTCATTGCCGTATCGACGGCGGTACGGCGTTCCGCGCCTGTGCCCTGGATCAGAAGCAGGTTGCGCGTCGGATCAGCACGAACGCTACCCGGCTTGCTGGCAAAGGAATCCATCAGCTTCAGGATCGTCTGTGCAGACACATACTGTAGCGGAACAACCGATACGCCGTAGCCGGGTTCGGGCGATACCGCCGCGGAATCAACACGTCCTGAGCCAATGGCATCGCCGAGCGGCGTCAGGCGATAGCTCGCGCCGTCGCGCACCAGCACCACACCGGACAACCGAAGCGCGCTTTCAAGCACAAAGGCTATGTCGGACCGGGGTACAGGACGAACGGAGACCAGGCTGACCGTCCCTTGCACCCTCGGATCGATCACGTAACCGGTGTTGAGAATGTCGCCGAGAACCACCTTGGCGACGGTCGCGATCGGCGTGTTCTCGAAGTTCAGGTCGTAGCCGTTACCGCTGGCCTGGGCACGCACCGGGACGTCGCCGATATCGGCGACCTCGGTCCCCTCGAATACCGCAGCGCGGCCGCGTGCCCCGGCATTATTCTGCGTAGAGGCAACCGCCTGCGTCTGCCGGGGCATGATGTCGACTGATCGCACCTTGTCCAGCACGTCGATATCGCCCGGAGCTGCGCTCCCGGAGCCTCCTACCGTCACGTAGTTGCAAGAGGTTAAAAGAATTATAGTACAAAACACGAACGACGCCGCGCACGCGCTGCGCACGGCCGCCCAGGCGGGCCCCCGGTTACCGGCACCCGACAAATCATTCGACCCATCGTTTAGGATGCTTTTTGTATCCACGGTGACCGAGAGTCCCTGCCCTACTGCAAGCCCGCGCTTTCGCCACGCGATATGGCTGCCGGCAAATAAGCGCACATTCTACGCAACTTGGCCAGTACGTTCGGGCTACACCCTTGGCAAAAAACCGCTCGTGTTGCTCATGGCGGCAGACGAACTTTTTGTGACGTCGTCAGTACATCCGGTGATACGGGTCGTGCGGGTCAAAGATCCGATCCGGCAGCGACGTCAACGGTGAGGCGACCGCGCGGAGCGCCGATGCTCCGCGCAGCCGATGTCGAACCTTAGTGATTACTTGCTTCCCTATCGTGACCATGATGATCGTCATCATCGTCACGATCTGGCTTCACGCACGCAAAGCTCGCGGCGCTGGTCGTGCTGCCCGCTTTGTATTTCGCGAATTGCGGCCACGGGCACAGCGGTCGTTGGAAGGCGACCCCCTGCGAAGGCGTATCATTCACGTATTTCGTGGCGATAATCGTATCGGGCGCATCCCGGTGTTCGACCCACTTATCGAGTGCGGTGAGAATGTCGTCCGAGGCATCCGAGGGGTTCGGACCGTTCACTCCTTGACCAAACGCATTTGCACCGGGTCCACCACCGCAATGAGCCATTCCGGGCACCATGAAAAGACGATAGAAGTCCCGGATGTTTTCGTGGCCGCCCATTTCTCGGGCCACCGCGTTATAGTAATTGATGTCGTTCTCAGGTGAGATGGCAGTATCGCCCCAGCCTACATATTGGATCAGCTTGCCGCCCTGCAATTTGAAGGGGCTGAGATTGGGGTCAACGGAGTTCAGGATCGCACCAGTGCGAACGTCCGCCTGATGGGCATTTTCCTCAATGCTAAAGGTGTCCGGGGTCCATCCGGACTTCGGAAACACGATGTACTTGAAGTAGTTGTCTCCGAACAATCCTTGCAATGCATTTGCCGGGTTGCCGGTATCTGTCAGCCATGCGGGCCAATTAGCTGGGTTGCTCGCCTCGTCGCCGGTTACACGATAGCCCGGGAAAATCCCCGGAGGCCCTGAAAAGATCTTCTTCACAGCTTCGATTTTGTCCTTTGGCAACGACAGCTTTTCTGGGTTGAAGCGGCAGGCGGGTGGATTGTTGAGGAATTGATCGGTGCTCAGCCCACCATCGTGTCCGGCGCACTGTGCCAACATGGCATTGCTTGCGACATTAAGGTCGGCTTGCGAAAGATCGCCGCTGGAGGTTGCGGCAAGCGCTTTCTGATCCCAGACGAAACCAGTAAACAAGTGAGTCCAATAATTCGCTGGCGATCCCGCGACGATCCCATCGAAGTCGCGCGGGTACCGTTGGGCCTCCATCAAGGCTTCGCGGCCGCCATCAGAACAGCCCATGAAGTAGGAGCGACGAGCGCCACTCGATTTGAATGCGATGATAATGTCTTTGGAAACGTCAGTGGTTTCCTTCAGTGCTCGATATCCGAAGTCGATCACCTTCTGGGGATGGCCCACAGCCCAAGATGCATCGACGCCGCTAGCCTGATGGCCGTCATCGGTTGCTGCTACGGCATAACCTCTTCGAAGCGGCTCGCCCATGCTGGTGTAGCTGACCGAACCACAGAACCCGCCGCAGCCAACCTGCAGGTACTTCAGGTTCCACCCGGACTCCGGAATCCACACTTCGAAATTGACGTGCGAGTCGGCGGTTGGGGTCGTGAACCCGGCCACTCGGCAGAATTGCGGCAATCCTGTAATTGATTGGCCGGCCGGGGTGACGAACGTTCCGGCGGGAACGCTCTGCGCAGTCGTTATGGTCGTATTCGGCCGATGGAAATTGGTGGCAATTTGCGAGCATGAAAGGGCTGCGGCGGGCAACACCCCCAACCCAATAGACGCAACCGCGGCCGCGGCCGCCGACTGCAAATACCTCGAAGCTCTTCTCATCGTATTCCCTCCCTGTTTCGAAGGTCTGGTGCTTTCGGCACTGCACCCCTCGTTTGCTGCAATGCCGGATTGTGCTTTTTCGGCACTTGCATTCCGGCCACGATAAATCATTAATCTGCGGCATACTGTCGTTTGGCGGACAATTGAAGCAGCTCATGCGGTCGCTCGAAAATTTACTTGCTGCGAGCAAATGGGCGAGCGCGCTTTCCGCCGAAGATTTGCAGCGTACGCGCACGGCGGTCGTCATTCGCGAACTTCAGCCCGGCGTCTACGCGTGTCGAAAGGGCGACCCGTCCAATTTCTGGTTCGGCGTGATTGACGGGCTACTCAAAGCTGAAAGCCTGTCCGAGACTGGAAAGGCCGTGACATTTGCGACCCTTCCCTCCAATTCCTGGTTCGGCGAGGGCTCGATCCTCAAGGGGGAGGCGCGCAAATACGACGTCATCGCGTTGCGTGACTCGCGTGTGGCGCTGATGCCGGCGGCTACCTTTTTCTGGTTGTTGGATACAAACATCCCTTTCAATCGCTTCATACTGACCCAGCTCAACGAACGGCTTGGGCAATTCATGGGCGCGTTCGAGCATGACCGCCTGGACGAACCTGAAGCGCGCGTAGCGCACACCATCGCGGATATGCTGCATCCGCAACTGTATCCGAACCGAGAAGGCCGGATCGAAATCTCACACGAAGAGCTTGGCCATCTCGTTGGTGCATCGCGGCAAAGGGTCAATCAAGCTTTGCACGCGCTGGAAAAATCCGGACTGATCAAGGTGGCATACCGGGTGATCACGGTGCTGGACATAGAGGGCCTGCGAACCTTCGGCGTGTAGCGCTTGCATTGCTTAATCTCCAAAACTTTCAATGTCGTGGCTTAGGCTCGTCATTTCCATCGAATGCATCAAGCTTGGTCATCCGCAACAAAATGGCCATCACGAACGCATGCACCTCGCACGACGAGCGCAGTTGATTCGTCAACTTCGTCCACTATCATTTCTATTCGGGGTTGCGGCTTCGACGACGGTGAGATTGCTTGCGCGGCAAACCCGTGCGGACTCTCAATCCCGCTTACCATCCGATATCTGCAAAAACAAAATATCCAATCAAGAAACATAATGGGAGGATCTATGCGTGCATTAGCCTTCACCATAGCTGCCGCGGGCTTACTTCTCTCTTCGCTCACCGAGCCAGGAATCGCAAAATCACATCCCTCGGCCGCGGTAACTGCCGCCCGGCAAAAAGATATTCGGTCTTGAGAACGTTGACCCGAAAAGCGGTGAAGTCCGCGAAGATCGCGTTGTCTTTTCCTGGCTCACAAATGCTTCATTCGCCGCGGCGGTGAAGGGACACGTTCTTTTACTCGACACCTTTGTGACTCGACTGGAGGTCCAGCCGGGGCGTACGCCGCTCGTCATTCAAGATCTCGTCGATCTGGACCCCGACTACATCTTTATCGGTCATGGACATTTCGATCACGCCGACAACGCGGCCTATATCGCCCAGCAGACCGGCGCCGTCATCTTCGCCAGCCCGGAAACCTGCGACAACATGGCGATCGACGCGCTGAACAACTTCAACAATCACTATACGTCCGTGAAAACGGTCACATGCAGGCCGCTCACCTCGCGTGGTTCGTTGCCAGGCGCCGAGATCGTATCGATCCACGATCTTGAGCCGGAACTCAACATCACAGCGTTCAAGCACTTGCATTCGACCAATACGGGCATCACGGATCCGGACGCGGTGCCGATTGCTGCGAGCTCTGCTGGGACATGTCTGCCCACGCCGACAAAGGGTAACACTTTCCCCTGCAACCTGCAGGACCCGCGCGATCCGCAGCTATTTCCTGCCGGCACGCCGCTGTCGTCCGTGATGCAAATCGGTACGAGCCGCACAGGCGCTGGCGGCCCCATCTCGCTGTTCTATGTGTTCACCGTGAAGAGTCCTGGCCGGGACCCGTTCAGGTTCGTGTGGCACAACACGACCGGCGACATTGTGGACAGTTGCGCACTTCCCAACAACAATCCCGCAACGGGCCTGCCGTTTGAGCCAGGTCAGGCCGCAAATGGCTGCTTCCCCGGCGTGACTGTCAACGGCAAAACGGTGGGTGCAAATCTCGCCTCCATCATGGATAAGCTGGGGCCGGTGCACGTGGAGCTCGGCTCGGTCGTCAGTCTCGGCTTCAATCAGAACGGCGAGCGGGACATCGTTACTTATCTTCAGCACGTTCGTCCCCGCTTCTTCATTCCCAACCACGTCACTGCGGTGGCGGTTGAAGGCTCCTCACTGGAATGGAAGGTTGGCTTCATTGACGCGCTGAAAGCTGCGAACGTGCCGCAGGACTCATGGCCGCAGATTCTCTGGATCGTCGATCCTAACGACTACCTGCGCCCGATTGTATTCGATCTCGATAACCCCGATCGCGATCATTTCTAATCTTGGGAGTATGTGGACAGGTTAGTGGCCGCCGTACGCGGCTGGCCTGTCCGCTACAAACGTACTCGTTCCTGAAAGCGTTGTTGGCGGTCAGAGACCGCCGACCCCTATCAATCCATCGATTTTTCAAACGCTTGTCACATTGGTGTGGGGAGAAAGGATAGCTCCGTATCGCATGGCCGTAACCGCAGTTGTTCGCACTCCATGATAGGGGGCCGGGTCGGAGCCTGCTCAGCATCAAACTATTGACATATACTCGACGAAAATCAGGCGGCGGCTGTACTTTGGGGAAGTTGTTCTCATGTTGGGAAAAGCGCTCATTGCCTTGGCGGCGGCGACATCATGGGTGTTGGTGCCGCAAGCGGCGTCGGCAGGATATCACTGCTACGGCAATAGCACCGTCATTGGATCTCCGCGGTGCGCAGGAGTTGGACTCGGCCTTCAATCTCCGCGCTGGTACTACAGCAATAATTATCCCTATTGGATTTATTACTCGGAACGCCCGTACATCGCCTTCAGAGATGTTGTCGGCGGCTGTTACCTGATCAGGCGCCCGGCGTTGGACCCAAGATCGGGTTGGGTTACGCGCACCGTGCAGGTTTGCGATTGACGAGCTTGCGCTTGGCCTTGGTCTGGCTCCTGGTTCAATCCCGCTCGCGGCAACTGCTGCAAACGGGCCCAATCGAGGTCCCCGTCCCGTAAGCGGTGTGACGCAACTGGCTTCCGCTGATGTCGTGTCCGCTCGCGGACCGAAACCCCTCGTGCCTACCGTAAAACTCGCGCCTCCCGCAAAAATGTTTCCATTAGACTAGTCGCCTGATCAGTTCGTGCTGCTGCTCCAACCTTTTTTGATCGGAACGATCGCTCGGACCCGGCAGTTATGGGTGATGACTGCGGAAATCCTGCTGGAGGCCAAGCGGGCCGAGCCGGTCCCGAGGCGGGGCTGTCTGGCGTATCAGGCAAATCCGGTCAGTCGGCAACGAGGGAGGACGACAGCGATGAAGCTCACGATGATAGTGTTGGCAACGGCCATAGCCGTGTCGAGTACGGGCGCGCTTGCGGCCGGTAGGGGCGGTGCCGGAGGCACGTACAGCGGCTCCATTACTGGCTCTCCTGCTACGGGCTCATCCACATCCTTCCCGCGCAGCACGCTATCGCCAGGCACAACAACAGGCATGGGCATGGGAGCGACGACTGGCGACCGACTCGACCCTGCCAACAGCGGCAATTTCAACCGCTGCAGGGGCATCATGGTCCCGCCAAATCCAACTCCCGCAGGGCATCCGACAGCCGTTCCCCCTTGTTAGCAAAGTTCGCAGGGGCAGGTTCTGGATGCTCTCATTACGCCCCCTCGCGGAGCGGCCCCGCGAGCATGGCCAGTCCGCCGAAGGCGAGGACAACGGGAAAATTGATGCCGCCGAATTTCTTGCGGCGGCAGGTACGTTTCTGGCGACGGTAGCGGCGTTTGCCTCAGTCGAGATCATCGTGCTTCGTGAAATCCGCACATCACCTGGACGATAGCGATCATGGCGGCGTGGGTGCTCGGCGTGACGAGCCGCAGCGGCTGCGTCCGCGCCTGCGCGCGCGCTGGCGCCGAAGATACCTGTGGCGCCGAGCTCCCGGAAGAGCCGCGATCCATCCTCTGAGAATGAGCCGCGGCCAATCGGGGGTTCCGCGCTCCGTCCCGTTGCTCTCCATCGAGCCAGATGAGCTCGCATCGATCAGCGACTCTACTCATCTCGGGACGAAACAAGGGGCTAAGGTCAGAACCAGTATCGCCGATCTCGGTACCTCTCGCCGCTCGCCGAATAGCTGACGGTCTCGCCGCTGCATTGATGAGAGCTGACGACCGGCACCATGCAGCGGATCGCTGCCGAAACCGGACCTCCATGCGGATGGCAGCACAGAGGTCCGGCGTGTGAAAGATGGAAACCGCTGATCTCGTTCTGCGACAATCAGAACGGCGAATCCGGGAAATAGAACTCTTTCGCGTTCTCGGGTGTGATCAGTGTCGCATCCAGGATATAGCTACCCCGAACCGGGACCTGCGCGTACAGATCCGCCGCGGTCAGTTCCAGCGCGGTGCCGATCATTGCTGGAGGGTAAAGGACGTCGACCGGGATCAGTTTGTCGCCGTCCATCACCTTCTTCACCATATCCTTCGACCCCGCGCCGGCGAGAACATACTGGATGTCGGTTCGCTTCGCCTGCGCGATCGCCTGAAGCACACCGACCGCCATGTCGTCGTCCTGGCACCACACGACGTCGATTTTCGGATATTTGGTCAGATAGTCCTGCATCACCTTGAATGCATCATCGCGGTTCCAGTTACCGAACTGCTTTTCCAGTACCTTAACATTGCTGCCCGCGATCGCCTTGTCGAAACCGTCCTGCCGCTGCTGATCAATGGGAATCGGCAGGCCGCGAATCACGACGACCTTGGCATCGGGCGTGTGAGTCTTGATGTAATCGCCCGCCGTGGAGCCGACCGCAGGATTGTTGCCTGCGACATAGAGATCACGCACCGAGTTGTCATTGCTGCTTGGTGCACGATCGACCAGCGTAACGAAGACGTGCTTGCTTTTCACCTGCTTGATGGCATTGACGAGAGGGTCGGGATCGGACGGCAGGATCACCAACGCATTCATGCCTTGCGTAGCCAGATCTTCCAGCGCGTTTGCCTGGCTGGCGGCATCCGGCGAGGTCTTCACGATGACGTTGAGCCCGGGATGCTCCGCCATCAGCAGTTTGGCCACGCGCTGTGCATGAAATACCACGCCCGCGGTCCAGCCATGGTCCGCCGCCGGAATCGATACCCCGATTGTCATCTTCTTGTCTTGCGCGTGGGCGGCCCCGGCGAGGGCCACCGTCGCGATCATCAAACCGATCAATCCTTTGCGCATGCTTCTCTCCCACTCTGTCCCGGGCCTTTTCGGTGTTTCGCCGGGCGACCCAGTTAGCCCCGGCCAAGTTCATGAGCGCCTCGCCAGCGAGCGCTGCACGAGCATCGCGACGATGATGATGGCGCCCTGGATGGCGCCGATCAGATACTCGCTGACGAAGCTGGACAGCAGCATGATGTTGCCGACGATCTCGAGAATGAAGGCGCCGCAGATCGTCCCCCAGATTCGGCCGACGCCGCCACGCAATGCGGTGCCGCCGACCACGACCGCGGTGATCGCCTGCAACTCCCACAGCAGGCCGCTCGTCGCCGAAGTCGACCCCAGACGTGGAACGTAAAGCAGGACCGCCATGGCGACACACAGCCCCTGTATGACGTAAGTGACCGTGCGCACCCGGTTCACGGGAATGCCGGAATAGCGCGCGACCTCCTCGTTCGACCCGACGGCGATTACATGGCGACCGTAGCGTGTTCGGTAGAGTACGAAGGCACCGATCCCGGCCGCCACAAAGATGGCAACGATCGGTACCGGCGCGCCCAGCACGCTGCCGAAATAGGCCGGACGGTAAAGCGACTGGAGATCCGGGGAACGCAACGTGATTGCTCCACCCTGCGAAAGCCAGGTTGTGAGCCCACGGAATATTCCCATGGTACCGAGCGTCGCGATGAACGGCTCGATGCGCCCAACCGTGGTGATGAGGCCGTTGATGAGGCCGCAAACCGCACCAACTGAAACCGCGATGATCATCGCCACCGCGAGCATGACCGCAGGATCGGCAATCACGCCACTATTCATGAACATGATCATCAGGCTGGCGACAAACGCCATCATCGCGCCGACCGAAAGGTCAAGCCCGCCGGCCGAGATCACGAAGGTTGCGCCGACGGCCGTGATCGCGATGAAGGCGCTGCGCGTCAGAACGTTGAGCAGGTTGCCGATGCCTATCACATTGGGGTTGGTCAAGCCGCCGACAAGCAGCAGCAGTCCGAGCGCAACAAACGGCGCGACGGTCTTGAGATCAAGATCGATCGACCATCGATGCCGGCTCGTGCCTGAGGCTGCAGCTTCGGCCATCGCGTCATTCCGCCACAAGGGCGGCCTCCTCGGATGTTGCTCCCGTGGCCATCATGACGATCTCATGCTCGGTCATGAGCCTGCCCGAGACGTCGCCGACGATGCAGCCCGAACGCATCACCACGATGCGATCGCAGATACCGATGAGCTCAGGCATTTCAGAGGAGACGACGATCACCGAGCAGCCCCGATCGGTCAGCGACACGACAAAGTTGTAGATCTGCTGCTTGGTGCCGATGTCGATGCCCCGGGTCGGCTCGTCGATGATAACGATCCGGGGATTGAGCATCATCATCTTTGCGAGGAACAGCTTCTGCTGGTTGCCGCCGGACAGCTCGCCGGCGAGCATTCGCCGGCGAGGCACGCGGATGTCGAATTCGGCGATCGACGCGTCCAGTGCCTCGCGCTCTTGCGCGCGGTCGATCTGCAGACCGTGGGTGAATCTTTCCAGCGCTGCAAGCGTCACGTTGACGCGTAAGATTTGGCCAAGCAGCAAGCCCCTTCCTTTGCGGTCCTCGCTGAGATAGACGATGCCGGCGCGCATGCTGTCGCGGATATCTGCGAAGTGCACGGGCGCTCCATCGAGCTTGACGGTGCCGCGGCCGGGTCTCACGCCGACAACGCTTTCCATCAGCTCGGTTCGCCCCGCGCCGACGAGGCCCGCGAAGCCGAGAATTTCGCTTTTCCTAAGCTGAAACGAAGCGTTGCTCACGAAGCCCGCAACGGAAAAATCCCGCACCTCGAGCACCGGTTCCTGCGTCCACACTGACTGGCGAGCCGGATACAATTTCGTAACATCGCGGCCGACCATCAGGCGAGCCATGTCGGCCGGCTGCAATTCTCCAGCGGCCCGCGCGGCAACGAGACGGCCGTCACGTAGCACGATCACCTCGTCGGAGATCGCCTTTACCTCCGGCAGGCGATGCGAAATGTAGAGCACGGCCGTACCCTTGGTCCGTATGTCGCCGATCACCTTAAGAAGCGCCTCCGTCTCTATCGGCGTCAGCGACGCTGTCGGCTCATCGAAGATGACGACGCGGTGGGGCACGAGGAGCGCTCGCGCGATCTGCACGAGCTGCCGCTGCGCGATCGAAAGATTGCGAACGACGGCATTCGGATCGAGCTCCACACCAAGGTCAAGGATTGCCTGGCGTGCGCGCGCATTCATGGCGCGGTCGTCGAGAACGAGACCTTTGCGCAGCTCACGTCCGAGAAAAAGATTCTGGGCGACCGTGAGATCCGGCGCGAGCAGAATCTCCTGGTGCACCAGAACGATGCCGCGCCGCTCCGCGTCCACAGGACCCGTGAGCGCAACCGGGACACCGTCAATCTCGAGCGTCCCGGTGCTCGGCGCCAGGTGACCGGCCAAGATCTTCATCAACGTCGATTTCCCGGCGCCGTTCTCGCCGATGATGGCATGCACCCTGCCTCGACGGACCGCCAGCGCGATATCCTTCAGCACCTCGACCGGGCCAAAGGACTTCCCGAGCCCCGCAGCCCGTAGCAGCGGTGGCTCGCTCTCCCGGGTAGGCCTCTCGGCGCTCATGCGACCTTGGTCCAGACGTTTCCGTTCGCCGACGATCTCACCGCGGCATCAATGAACTGCATGCCAGCAAGCCCGTCCTCGACGGTTGGGTACAAGACCTCGGAATCGGGCTTCCGCCCCTCGCGCGCGGCGCGAATGGCGCGCGCAGCCTCGGCATAGATGGTGGCAAAGCCTTCGAGATAGCCTTCTGGGTGACCGCTGGGCACACGCGTGACGCGTCCAGCTTCGGGCCGGACCGCGGCACCCCCGCGCGTCAGGAGCTGTTTCGGCTCGCCGAAGCGCGTGAACCAGAGATAGTTCGGATCCGCCTGCGACCATTCCAGCCCGGCATCGGTACCGTAGACGCGGAACTTCAGACCGTTCTCGTTGCCGACCGCCACCTGGCTCGCCCATAACATGCCGCGCGCGCCACCCTTATAACGCAACAGAATTTGCACATCGTCGTCGAGCTGGCGACCCGCCACGAAAGTCGAGAGCTGCGCAAGCAGTTGATCGGTCTCGAGTCCTGTGACGAACGCGGCGAGATTGTAGGCATGCGTGCCGAGGTCGCCAATGCTGCCACCGGCCCCCGATCGTTGCGGATCGGTGCGCCATTCGGCTTGCTTGCTGCCGGCAAGCTCGGCCCGTGTCGTCAACCAGTCTTGCGGATACTCGGCCTGCACGACACGGATCGCACCGAGCTCGCCGGCGACAACCATCGCCCGTGCCTGCCGGACCATCGGATAGCCTGTGTAATTGTGGGTGAGGCAGAAGATCGCGCCGGTCCTGCCGACAAGATCGACCAGGTCTTGCGCATCCGTCACGGTAGTAGTCATGGGCTTGTCGCAGATCACGTGGATGCCAGCCTCGAGAAATGCGCGCGCGACGGGCGCGTGCATATGGTTTGGCGTCACGATCGACACCGCCTCGATGCCGTCGGGCCGCAGCGCTTCGGCTTTCGCCATCTCCTCATACGATCCGTACGCGCGGTCTGCGGCGAGGCCGATTTCCAGCGCCGACGCCTTCGCCCGGTCCGGATCGGAAGACAACGCACCTGCTACCAGCTCGAACTGGTCGTCGATCCGCGACGCGATGCGGTGGACCGCGCCGATGAACGCGCCTTTGCCGCCGCCGACCATGCCAAGGCGGATGCGGCCGGGGCGGTGCTCTTCTCTGCGTCCCTCGATGGTCATTTCGCGGATTCCACTCCCATGGCTTTCAAAGGCCGAGCATCTTGCGATTGGCAGCATCATCGGTGCCAGCGCCCGCGAAGTCGTCGAAGGCGCGTTCTGTCACACGGATGATGTGCTTTGCGATGAACTCCGAGCCTTCGCGCGCACCCACCTCGGGGTGTTTCAGCGCGCACTCCCATTCGAGCACCGCCCAGCTGCCGTAGTCGTAGGCCGCAAGCCTGGAAAAAATCCCGCCGAAATTGACCTGCCCATCGCCGAGCGAACGAAAGCGGCCGGCCCGGTTCACCCAGTCCTGATAGCCGCCATACACACCCTGCCGTCCGGTTGGATTGAACTCCGCGTCCTTCACGTGAAAGGCCTTGATGCGCTGATGGTAGATGTCGATGTATTCGAGATAGTCGAGCTGCTGCAGCACGAAGTGCGAGGGATCGTAGAGCAGGTTGGCGCGCCCATGCCCTCGCACCCGCTCAAGGAACATCTCGTAGCTCGCGCCATCGTGGAGATCCTCACCCGGATGAATCTCATAGCAGATGTCGATTCCGTTCTCGTCGGCTTCGTCGAGCAGCGGCGTCCAGCGCTTCGCCAGCTCGTCAAAGGCGGCCTCGACCAGCCCGGCGGGGCGCTGCGGCCAGGGATAGACGTACGGCCACGCCAGGGCGCCTGAAAATGTCGCGTGCGCGCTCAAGCCAAGATGCCTTGACGCCCGCAGCCCTCGCCTGACCTGGTCGATCGCCCATTCGGTCCGCGCTTTTGGATTATTGCGCACCTGTGGGATCGCGAAGCCGTCGAACGCAATGTCATAAGCCGGATGGACTGCGACGAGCTGGCCCTGTAAATGCGTCGACAGCTCGGTGATCGCGAGGCCATGACCCGCGGCGATTCCCTTGATCTCGTCGCAATAGGTCGCAGAATCGGATGCCTTGACCAGATCAAACAGGCGCGTGTCCCAGCTCGGTATCTGCACCCCCTTGTAGCCGAGAGAAGCAGCCCAGCCGCAAATCGCGTCGAAGGAATTGAACGGCGGCGCATCGCCCGCGAACTGCGCGAGAAAGATGGCTGGCCCCTTGATCGTCTTCATGACAATTCCCTCCCCGCCGGCCGAAAGCCAATCCGGCACAGGTCAATTTGTAATCGATTACATTTTTGAGCTACTTTGTCTCGCGCGGGCCGCAAGAGCAAGCGCAATGACCATGATCGCCCCTTTGCAAATTAGCCGCCCTGAGGCCAGAGATCCCGTAGACCAGCGTCTTGGTCACGCCGGTGCGATGACCACTCAGATGAGCGGCTCGCTCGTTACTGGCTATTGCGGCGACGAGGAGGCCGAGCGGCGAGTTCTCTAAGGGCGCGACCAAAAGAAGTCTATCGCGAGTGGGCTTTTCTGGCCTAGCGAGCAGTCTCGTCTTTTGAGGCGGATTCAACTAATACGCAGCGCAACTCATCTATCCGACGCGCAAAATCCAATGCATTTGCCTTCAAAACGTCCATTGCATGACTCTGGTGGCCTTCATCCTCCAACTCTGCAATCCGTTCGTTAAAGGCGTTCAGTTCGTCTTCTAATTTCTGAATTTCGCTTTGGACAGGAAAGCGTCGAGCCGGCAATTTACCCATCACCGGTCGTTGCTTCGAACCCATGCCCAGGCGGTTACCGGTTCTTTGTCGTTGTGCGGTCATAGCCCTCTCCGAATCGGAAACGCGTGGCTACGTCATT
>VAZV01000271.1 GCA_005884765.1 Alphaproteobacteria bacterium | reverse complement strand
GCCAAAGGTGCCGGCAAGCTGCCGAAAAACTACGAGATTCCCGCGGCGTATCGCGAGAATTTTCCGGAACGGATTGTCGATGCGCTGAAGCCGGCGCGCGAGGCGGGGTTGCTGCCATCGTTTCCGTTCGGCAGCGATTTCACCGATGTTGAGCAGCGCCTGATCCCGGCGCTGGAACTCCTGCAGGAAGCGCAGCGCACCCCGCTGCGCTTGGCGGGGCTGTTGTGGCGGGGATTGCTGCGAACGGGAGATGCAGCTGATCAGGCATGTCTGGCGCGGCTTGGTCTCGATCGCCCGGCAACCTTATCCGAGCGCGCCTACCGTGCATTGGTCAGCGCGGCACTGGCCTGCTAACGGTTCTTGTTCACCGGCTTTCGCTTCTCGATGAATGCCGCCATGCCCTCGGAACGATCTTCCAGCGCAAAGGTCGAGTGAAACAAATTGCGCTCGACATTGAGCCCGTCGGACAGCGGCGTTTCGAATGCGCGGTTGATCGCCTCCTTAGCCATGGCGGCGGCCGGGCGCGACATCGAGGCGATTTTCTCGGCGGCCGCCAGCGCCTCTTCCATCAATTTGTCGGCCGGCACGACGCGGCTGACAAGGCCCGAGCGCTCGGCCTCGGCCGCATCCATCATGCGCCCGGTGAGACATAGATCCATCGCTTTGGATTTGCCGACCGCGCGCGTCAGCCGCTGGGTCCCACCGATGCCGGGAATAGTGCCGAGCGTGATTTCGGGCTGGCCGAACTTCGCGGTGTCGGCGGCGATGATGATGTCGCACATCATCGCAAGCTCGCAGCCGCCGCCCAGCGCATAGCCTGCAACCGCGGCAATGGTCGGCTTGCGGCACTTGGCGATGCGGTCACCGCCAACAGCGGCGAAATCGCTGGAGAACATGTCGATGAAGGTCTTCGGCTGCATCTCCTTGATGTCGGCGCCGGCAGCAAAGGCCTTTTCGCTGCCGGTCAGGAGAATGCATCCGATCTTGTCGTCGGCTTCGAGATCCTCGATCGCTGCGGCGATCTCGCGAAATACGCCGAAGGAAAGCGCGTTGAGCATTTTGGGGCGGTTAAGGGTAATGATTCCAACCGCGTCTTGGCTTTCGACAATGATGCTTTCGAACGTGCTCATGCTCTAACTCCGCGCGGGCTTGCCTTCGCAGCCAATGTGCCCGCTGGCGGAGTAGGCTTCAAGTGGGACGATCGCGCAACCGCGTGAGCGCAAAGGCGTGGATGTTGCGGATTACGCCATAAACATGCGCGCGGCAGAGGCCAGCGTTAGCAGGGCGCCAAAGCCGATGAAGATCTTTCCGATCAGGGAGGTCTGGTCGGAGTTCGAGCTATCACCGCTCACCGCCGGTGAGGCGGGTGCGCCGGGCGCCTCGGCCGAGGCCATCGCGAGCACGGTTTGCTGCGGCGGCGCATCCTCGCGCAACGCGCGATCGACGTCATTGAGTTGATCGGAGGCGACCACCTGGCTTGTCGCGGGCGGCTGGCCGTCGGCGGCCGCCTGCACGATGTCGTTGGCGCGCGCCGTCATGGCCCTGGCGCTGTCAGTCAGCGTGTCGACGGCGGTCAGTTGCGCATTCGCATTGGCGACCGAGGGCGGGAGCGTGGCCGGATTGACCCCGTCATTCCCGGCGGTATCGGTTGCTGCGTCGTTCTTGCTGTCGGAGGTGGATTTTACCGCCACATTGCTGGATCTGAGGTGCACGTAATGCCGGCAATGCTTGACGGATTTCGAGCCTTCCGTGCCTGCCGCTGCGAGCGATGGCGCTGCGAAACACACGAACAGCCCTGTTGCCGATATCAAAACTGCGCGCCCACCGGCGTTGGTGTTCATGGGCAATCTCCCCAATTTGCCAGCCCTGGTCGCGAAAAGAGACCCCGGGGCGTGTTCGGAGCGGGGCGAAAAGTGGGAATCTTCGGGTCACACTAGGCGAAAGCTGGGCGTTGGCGCTTTGCCCAGCACGTGCGTACCTTCCGTCCGCAAAATCGTTTGGAATCAAAGGCGCCGGTGCCAGCCGATGAGATCGGTGTTATGAGCCTGTTGGCGCGCGGCAGGGGACGCCCGTCCGCGTCACGCCTGATGGCATGTATCACGACTTCGTGAATGAAGCCCTCGGACGTAACAAATTGAAAGATCAACCGAATTGCAATCCAGGAGCGTACGTGCGCGAGCGTGAAGGCGAATGGACCGGCCTGATGCGGTCGGCCATTTCTGGCGACGGTGCAGCGTACCACCGCCTGCTCAAGGCCATCGCGCCGGTCTTGAGGGCCGCGGCACGGCGTGGACTGGCGCGGGCAGGGCAACCGGTCGATCAAGCCGAGGACATTGTGCAGGACATTTTGCTGGCGGTGCATCTGAAGCGGCATACCTGGGATGCCAACGCACCGTTTGCGCCCTGGTTATTTGCGATCGCACGCAACAAACTGATCGACGCGCTGCGCCGGCGGGGCAGGCGGGTGTTCGTCAACATCGACGATTTCGCCGAAACGCTTCCGGGCGAGGCCGCCGCCGAAACCGTCTCAGCGAGCGAGGTCGCAGCCCAGCTCGAATCCTTGCCCGCACGTCAGCGCGCGGTCCTGCAATCGATTGCCGTCGACAGCGCATCGATCAAGGACACGGCCGCGAAATATTCGATGAGCGAGGGCGCGGTGCGGGTGGCGTTGCATCGCGGGCTAGCGAGCCTGACCGCAAGGCTGAGGGAGCAATGAGAATGGATACCGATCAACTCATTCGCACTCTTGCCGCCGATAACACGCGGGCCCGGCCGGTCGGCTTCGTGCTGGCGCTGGCGTTGCTCGCGGCAGCGCCCGTTTCGCTCCTGATGTTCTTCACTGAGCTCGGTGTCCGGCCCGACGTCATGACCGCCATGCGAAATCCGTTTTTCGATCTGAAGTTTGCGGTGACGCTGGCACTCGCGACGTCGGCGATCCTTGTCAGCCTGCATCTGTCGCGCCCCGAGGCCTCGATGCGAGGCTGGGGATGGCTGTTCATGATTCCGGCCGGGCTTCTGGTCGCCGGCATCTCCAGTGAAATGATGATGCCGCAACGGCTGCCGATGATGACGCGCCTCGTCGGCCAGAATTCGCGCGTCTGCATGAGCGCTATTCCGGCGATGTCGCTGCCGCTTCTGGCGGCGGCTCTGATTGCCTTGCGTCATGGTGCACCGACCAGGCCCGCGCTCGCCGGCGCCATTGCCGGCCTGCTGTCGGCCGGCATTGCGGCAACGTTCTACGCCTCGCACTGCACTGACGACTCACCGCTGTTCGTGGTGACCTGGTACACGATCGCGACCGCGTTGGTCACGGCGATCGGCGCGCTGGCGGGATCGCGCGTGCTGAGATTCTAAAGCGCGATGAGGTCGGGTTAGATCGTCATCGCGCTCCAGGTTTTTGATTGAGCATGATCTCCGCGCAAACGCGTTGTTGCGAGCGAAAACCGATGCCCACTTTTCCGGATCATGCTGTCGTTTGCGTCGTCCCAACGGGTGGGTGAAACAACAATCAAGCCGCCGGCGCTGCGGCCTGCTGCATGCGGTGAAAGCGCAGCACTTGCTGCGCGGTCGAGGGCCTCAGCCGCTCGAAGGTGTCCTTGCACGCCGTAAGGTCGGTCGGCTCGCTACCCGAAAGCTCGTCGCGCATGTTGATGATCGCCCTTACGGTCAACCACGACATTCCAGCGACCTTGGCCAAGATCATGACGCCCTCGGCGCGGGTCTCGACCATCATGCTTTCCGCGATCGACAACGACACGTTGGCGAGCGCGGCAATTGAGGCATTGGTCTCGTCGAATTTGCCACCCTCGGCAAACGCCGCTACCTGGCGTTCGTCGAGCCGGCCATCGTCGAACAGTGATTTGACGAGCGCGTGGGCGATCGCGGTCTGCTGGGTGATCGCCGAGGGAGCGGAGCGCGCACGCCGCGTCGCCTCCTGCACCGCATTCGGCACCTCACCCGCCTGCTGCGGATTGGCCGCTTCCAGCCGCGCGCGGACCGTCGCCGAGGCCTTCGCGAGCAGCTTCAGATAGAGATGACGCGGCATCGCAGGACGCACGCCGATGCAGGTCGCGAGGTTGTCGTCGCCCTCGGCGCGATTGACCAGCCGGCTGAAGCCGCGTTCGGTGAACTCCGCGCCGGGGTTGTTGACGGTGCTCTGGATCACCTCATCGTTGCCGCGCAGCACCAGCACGTCGGTCACCGCACTGCTCAGCACCCTGCGCGTCGAGATCGCCATCAAATGGGCTTGGCTCTTGTTGCGCGCGGTCTCGATCAGCACCTCGTCCTCGAGCCGTTCCGATCTGGACAGCACCGGACCTGCGACTTCGATCAGGTCGTCGAATGCCAAGGTGCGGATGGTGAGGGGAGGCGCGGTGTCGATCGGTGCCAGGCGGTTGGAAAGTAGCGCCTTGGCCGATGTCTCGATATGCACGATCAGGCATTGGAACACATCGTCGAACAGCGCGATCTGTTCGTTCGAAAACTCAACCGCGCCGTTGATGAAAAGATCGGTCACGCGGCGCAGGGTTTCGACCCGCCGTGCGACGGTTCCGTGTGCGAGCGTGGACTGCAGCTCGTCGAGCAGGTTTTCGGAGGAGGCAGTAGATTTCGAACTCATGACTCTATCCTGGAGCGTTCGGGCACGTGGACCGGCGGCGGCTTCTTTGCCTCCGGAAATGAAAGTGACGTCGATTCAGGCGCTGGCGATGCGGTTGCGTCCCTGTGCCTTGGCTGTGTAAAGCGCGCTGTCGGCGCGCGCGAGAAATGCATCGGGGTTATCGTCGGCGCGGAGCGTCGCAACACCTGCGGAAATTGTCACCCGCATGCCTGGCGAGAACGCGCTCCAATCGAGGTCGGCGATGATCGCGCGCAGCCGCTCGAGCATGCGGCAGGCGCTGTGCGGCGGTGCATCGGGCAGTATCAAGAGGAACTCTTCGCCGCCATATCGGCCGAACCTGTCGATCGGGCGGATGTTTGCGAACATGGTGATGGCGAAGGTTCTGAGCACTTCGTCGCCGGTCGGATGGCCATGGGCATCGTTGACGCGCTTGAACCAGTCGAGATCGATCAAGGCGATCGAGCAGGACGCGCCGGTGCGCCGGGCACGGCCAATCTCCTCATCCAGCATGCGCATGATGCAGCGGCGGTTGGAGGCGCCAGTCAGCTCGTCGAGCTCGGCGAGTTCTTCGATGCGTTTGTAAGCTTCCTTGAGCTCGATACTGCGTCGGTAGAGCATTTTTCGAAGCGTGCTGCCGAATAGTCCCACAAACGCGCATTGTCCGATGATCAGGACAAAGCAGAGCATCGCGGCGAGGCGCTCCGTTTGCGTGCCAACCGGCATCCCGACGGGAAGGTCGCTAAACAGAAAAACAGGGACCAAGCCGATGATCGCCAGCGTCCAGGTAGTCGTCGCTTGCCGCGAGGTCATGCGCAGCGCGCCGAAGCCGAAGATCAGGAACAGAACGCAGATAAACGCAAACCCGATCTTCGGTGCTGCCAACAGGAAGCCCAGTTGTATCGCGACGTGAGCACCGACCTGAAACACGGTCAGATAGTGGTCCTCGAACCTGTCGCTGACGTTGGTTTCGGATAGCACGGAGAAGAATCCGATCGCCGTCAGGCCGCACAGGAAATAAACCGACGGAATGACGATCGAGATCGTTCCCGCATACGAGTAGACCAGTAGAGTGGACGCACCGAGCAAATAACTAACCGCCTGCACGGCATGCATCTGGCGGCGTTGCACGACGCGGCGCGCGACGACCGCCGACATCGGCGCGTCGGATGCCTGCTGACGGCCTGCGAGGTACAGTTCGCCCGCAATAGGTTTTGCGAAGGACGACGCGGCGGTGCTCATAATCTCGCTATTGATGGAACTCGGCGCTAAAAATCTAAGTGGGAAAGCCTTTAGGTTTGGTATCTTTGCGAGCCGATTCAGCGGCTGCTAGAGTCGCACGAGCCCCTTGTTCGGCAATGAAAATTGGCCAAAACCGAGCGAATGGAGTTGAGCCGCCGGCAATCGGGACGGCAGAGGCCAGTACAAATACTGTCTTATCGTCCGGGCCTTGCTAAGGTAGCGGCAGACGGATTAGGCGCGCACGGACGTTTCTGTACTATGATACCAAATTTTGGGATGGGCCTCGCGGACCGCTACCCGAGGTGGCAGAAAAGCCTTCTGTGCGGTAGGTCACAGATTTTCCGGGACTACTACGGTAACCGGAAGAATCTTGCTTTTGCCATCGAACCCGTAGCCCTCCCAATCCGACCAACCCTGCGAGACGGCCATTGAGTGCGGCACAAGCGAGCACGGACGACGTCCTGATCGCTCGGATCGCTCAAGGCGACCGGCTCGCCATGCAGGTGCTGTACGGACGGCACCATGTCAGGGTGTTTCGCTTCGGGCTTCGACTCGTTCGCAACGAACAGGTCGCGGAAGACCTTATCAGCGAGGTCTTCCTCGATGTGTGGCGTCAGGCGGGCAAGTTCGAAGGCCGATCCGCCGTCTCTACCTGGCTGTTGGCAATCACGCGCTTCAAGGCCCTGTCCGCTTTGCGGCGCAGGAAGGACGTTGAACTAAAAGACGAAGCCGCCAACGCGATCGAGGATACATCCGACGATCCCGAAGTGACGGCGACAAAGAAGGATACCAGTGCAGCGTTGCGCAAGTGCCTGACGGCACTTTCCAAGGAACATCAGGAGATAGTCGATCTTGTCTACTACCACGAGAAGTCCGTGGAAGAGGTAGCCGAAATCGTCGGGATTCCGGAGAACACCGTGAAGACGCGCCTATTTTATGCGCGCAAGAAATTGGCCGAACTGCTGACGGCAGCCGGTGTCGAGCGAGGCTGGCCATGATGGCATTGAACAAGAAAATGCTGGAGCAAGAACCCAGTGAAGTAGAAATGCTGCTGCCATGGTATGCGGCCGGCACGCTGAATGCGCGCGACGGCCGCCGTGTCGAGGAAGCGCTCGCCAGCGATCCCGAGCTTGCCAGGCAATATGCCGTCATCCGTGAAGAATACGCCGAGACCATCGATCTCAACGAAAGCCTCGGCGCGCCGTCGGTGCGCGCCATGCAGAAGCTGTTCGCCGCAATCGATGCGGAGCCGCCGCGCAAGCCCTCCGCTTCGCTCAATCTGCGTTCACGGCTGTCGGGGTTTTTCGCAAGCCTCTCGCCGCGGACGCTTGCCTGGTCGGTGAGCCTCGGCGCGCTGGCGCTATTGTTGCAGGCCGGCGTGATCGGCGTGGTGTTGATGAAGAACCAGGGCGCTACCTACCAGACGGCGTCGCTGAGCACGAACGAACCGATTACGCGCGATTTGGGGGGAGCGATGCCGCCGCGCGCGCTGGTGCGCTTTGCGCCAGATGCACGTGTCGCCGACATCACCGCACTGCTTGACAACTACCAGGCCTCGATTGTTGACGCCAAGGGCGGCCTGTTCCGGCTGCAATTCGGCGATAAAGCGATGACCAAGGCGGAGGCGGAGGGCCTCTTGGGCAAGCTGCAAAAAGAAAAGATCGTCAGCCTCGCGGTGGCGGCACCTTAAGGGCTCGCAGTAAAGACCCTCAGCGTCACGTTCTTCCAAATCCGCTTGCCGCAGGAATCCGAGGTTCCATGGTCGACGATGGTGTGAGTTGGCGGATGAAGGCGGGGCGAGCGGCGTTGGCGTTGACCACGGTAGTGTCGTTTGCGTTGGTCTGTGGTCCCGCGGTTCAAGCGCAGGGTTTTCGCCCCAACATCAACGTTAACGTCGAGGGGCGGCTTCCCTCGATCGCGGTAGCGCCGCGGATCAGCCCGAACGTCGCCGGGGCGGCCATTGGTGTCGGCCGAACAACACCCAACCTCAAAACATATCAGGGCTGCAGTTACGCCGATCGCGACAGCGACGGTGAATGCTTGAACAAGACCGGCTCCTCGGCCGATGGCGGCACCGGCGGCGCTGGCGGATCGTCGGCCAAGGGAAAGGGTTCTGGCCCGCGCCGCAATGCCGTCCAGACCGTGCTGAACGCGCGCACGATTGCCAACCAACTGGTGGCGGAAATCGACGGCGCCCTGAGCGACGCACAGGCCGACGAACTGGCGCGGCGCCATGGGCTCGCACGTATCGGGTCCCAGAATTTTCCCCTTGTTGGTGCGACCATCGGCCTGTTCCGCATTACCGACGGCCGGACGGTGGAGACGGTGCGCCGCGAATTCGCCACTGACGCCAGCGTTCGTTCGGTACAGCTGAATTTTCGCTATTTGCTGCAGGACCAGAGGACCGAACCGGCCGAGGGCGATCCAGCGCAATATGCGCTCGCGAGATTGCGCTTGCCGCTGGCGCACACGCTCGCCCACGGCGCCAATGTCACGATTGCCGTGATCGATTCCGGCGTTGACGTCAAACACGTCGAACTTGCAAATTCCGTCGCCGCTAGCTTCGATGCGCTCGGATCCAAGGAAGGGCCGCACCTTCACGGCACGGGTGTAGCCGGCGCGATCGCGTCACATTCACGGCTGATGGGAAGTGCCCCGGCGGCACGCATCCTGGCGATCCGCGCGTTCGGCGCGGCATCGGGGGTCGCGGAAAGCAATTCCTATGTGATCCTGAAGGCGATGGATTACGCGGTCGCTCACGGCGCGCAGATCGTCAATATGAGCTTCGCCGGTCCGAAGGACGAGTTGATCGAGCGCGCCATCACGGCGACCGCAGCCAAGGGCATCGTCATGGTCGCCGCGGCCGGCAATGCGGGCGCGAAATCGCCGCCGCTCTATCCAGCCGCCAACGCAAACGTGATCGCGGTCAGCGCTACCGATGCGCAGGACAAGCTTTTCGCCGCATCCAACCGCGGCAGCTATATCGCGCTCGCCGCTCCCGGCGTTGACATCTTCCTGCCGGCCCCCGACCAGAAATATCAGGTGACGTCGGGCACCTCATTTTCCGCCGCCTATGTCAGCGGCATCGCGGCACTGATGCTGGAGCGCAATCCAGCGTTGAAGCGGGACGAACTGCGCGCGACGCTGATGAAGACCGCGCGCGATTTGGGATCACCAGGTCGTGATGATCTGTACGGCGCCGGCGAGGCGGATGCTTTTGCAGCGATCCAGGCCGCGGTCGGCTTGCCGGCGGCTCCTGTCGCCGCGGTTCCGCAGCCGCTGAAACGGGAAAACGTTTCGGATCAGAGGGATATTCCGGCAACCCGCGACTTGAGCCCTCCGGGCGCAGCCATGGCGTCGGATAAATCGGCCGTCATCGAGGCCAATCGTCCGGCCGCGCGATAGATTCTCGTCTCGAAAACTCGTTCCCAAAAAGTTAAAAAATCTGCCGGCGGTTTTGAACGTGCGGCGCGCCCCCGGCGACCAATGACATGTGGGAGCGGGAATACCCTCCCATCGGCTGTATTCGGCGCGAGCGCCCATCCACCCCAAGCGCCCATATGGCTTGACCCGTCCGGTTGTCCCCCCGGACGGGTCTTTCATTTGTGGGGTTGCTCTGCATTTTTCCGGGGTTTTGCTGCGCCGTTTTGTTCGACGACGCCCACAATCCGGCCATTCCGCCCTACTGACTTGACCGTGAAGGCATTGAGGCGGCCGGAGCAATACGGCTCTTCCGTGCTCTCGCGCGGGCATTCGCTAGACTTTGTTAAGGTTTTCCACAAGATAATCCTGTCATGTCTCGTTGATTCGCGTCCGTTGCGTCCCGCGTCCGTTTTTTCTCCTTACGGGCTGGTTCATGACTCATCGCATCGACGTGACCTGCGGGCACCTGCTTGCCGCGCGCTGGCACACGCTGGCCGAGCAGCGGCTGGAACACCTCACCGAATTGTTCGAGAGTGGACGCTGGCGCCGCTATTACAGCGAACGCGCTTTTCTCGAAAATATCCAGGAAGCCAAAACCGCCGTTCGAACGTGGCGCAACCTCGCGCGCGGGCCTGCGGAAACCGATCGCGCGATCGAGGTCCCAAAGTCAAGCCATATGCCGGCGACGTTTGAGACCGCTCGCGCTGCGGGAACCGAGTTCGTGCCGTCGGACGAGGCGCGTTCCGCGCTGCTGGTGGATTTGCGCGCACTGGAGCAGGCCTTGAACGAGCCGGGCAAGCCGGCCTTCGACATAGCGGCCATTGAGCAGCGCTATCCGGCGCTGCGCCACGCGCTGTAGCCGCTAGCGCCGCACCGCGTTGGTCCCGATCACGACCTGCGCGAAGCGCTGGGCGCCTTCGGTCGACAGATCCGTCGTGATGGCGCGGGCGTGATCGAGCCCGACCACGGCGCCGCGCGGCGTGTCCGAGATCATGTTGTTGTTGACGAGCGCGGTGCCGGCGCCGTCAACGACCGACACGCCGACGCCGGCAAAAGCATTGCGGATCACATTGCCCGAGATCACGACGTCGCGTAGATACTTGCCCCAGCCGGCGACAATCCCGAATGACGGCGCGTTCTCGATCACATTGCCGGTGACCGAGCTATCGGCCTCGACATAGATGCCGATGCCGGCATCGTCGTCCGGCGCGGTTCCGATGGGACGTTTCGGCAGCAGGTTGCGGATGATATTGCCCTGGACGACCGCGATGCGTCCGCCCCGGTTGAAATTGCAGACGGAAACGCCGAAGGCCGCGCCGTCGACGGTGTTGTTGGCGATCACGGCGCCCTCGAACGAGAATTCCGAATAAAGCGCGACCTCGCGGACCTCGCTGACGCTGTTGCCGGTGATCTGGATGTTCGAAGCCGAATTGCCGCGCACGGCGGAGTAGTCGCAATTCTTGATGCGATTTCCCCGCACGATCACATTGCCGGCGCGAAACGCGTTGATGGCATTGCCGTATTGTCCGGAGCCGCCGGGGCCGGCCTTGATGTCCTCGATGCGGTTGTCCGCGACCAGCGTGCCGTCATCACCGATCGCGGTGCGCAGGATCTCGATGCCGTTGTCGTTGGTACCTGTGATGGTGTTGCGGGAAACGATCATACCCTGGGCATCGAACGACACCACCGCCGTCGCGGCCGTCTTGGTGATGATATTGCCGCTGATATCGCCGGAAACCTGATCGAGCCAGATCGCATTGCCGCCGCTGCCGGTGATTTCGCAATCGATCATGCGGAAATCGCGGCCGCCGATACAATGGATGAGGCCGCGCCGCGCCGGCAATGGAATGTCGCGGCCGTCGAGCGTAATGCCGGTCAGGCCGACGCTGTGAGCATCTTCGCCCACAAGCATCGACGCGCCGCCGTTGAAAATAAGCTTGGTCGCTCCGCGCACGCCGATCAGTTGCGTACCGCTTTCCAGCCGCAACGTTCCGGTGCGATAGACGCCCGGCGGCAGCGCGAGCGGGACTTGCGCGCGCGCGGCCTCGTCGATCGCGCGCTGCAACGCACGTGTCTGATCGTCGGGACTGCCGGGCCGGACGCCATATTGCGTGACATCGCGGCCAAGCACGGAGGCGAGCGTTGCGGCGCGCGCCGCATCGGGCGCCACGGCAAGCGCGCCTGCGGCACTGGCTGCGGAAACGCCCAGAAGGTGACGGCGATTGACGTGCATGATCCGCGAAAACCTTCGCGAATGCCATTGGCCGCATTCGCTGTTCTCACAGCTAACGCGAAAATGCAGCGGAGCATGGTGAAGACCGCGACGGAAGTAGGCGATTGTTGGGGGTAGGGTTAATAGGTGCTCATGATGACGCAGACGTTCTCGTCGCGTGCCGCGTCAGCTTCACCATCTCCATCAGCACGGCTTCGCCGGCGTCAACCAGCTCTTCCAGCGTGATGTGCCGCCCGCTGCCGTTGCGCACCGAGGCGCCGTCACGCGCCAGAAGCGGCACGTGGATGAAGGCAGTGAGGCGAGGGCCGCCATCGCTGGCGGTAGCCTCGATCGCGCGCCAGCTCAGATAGTTGCAGAGATAACTGCCTGCGTTGCGCGAGGAGCGTGCATCGATGCCGGTGCCGCGCGCTGCGCGCAGCAATTTCGCGGTGTGCGGGCCGAATATCATGGCGTCGGCGTCGCGGGCGATCGATCCCTTGCGCACCCGAGCATGGTCGGCATCGGGCCAGATGGCGGTGACGGCGTTGCGGGCGCGGGTTTCGATCCGCACGCAGGGTGTCCGCGCAGCGAGGCCGAACATCAGCAGCGCCTGCGGCTTTCGCTTCGCCAATAGCTCCGGCAATTGGCGGTCGACCGCCGCATAAGTCACGGGAAAGATGTGGCCTGACAATTCGACATCGCCGAAAGCGGGACGGCGCAGGCGCAACAGCCGGGCCACCAGCGGCTGCGTTGGGTTGTAGGGCGCGCCGGGGAACGGGCCGAAGCCGGTGACCAGGACGCGGAGTTTGTCGCTCATTTCAGCATCTCCGCGAGCCGTTCGGCGGCGAGCGACGGCGTGAGGTGGCCGTCGGCCACTTCAGCCTCGATCTTCCTGACCCTCGCGCGCACCGACGGCTCGGTGCGCAGCCGCGCCAGCATGCGCTGCTCCAGCATCGACCACATCCATTTCACCTGCTGCTCGCGCCGTCGCGCGGCGAATTCGCCGCACGCGCTCATCGCGGTGCGGTGCTCGAGAATCTTCTGCCAGAGTTCACTGATGCCGGCGCCGGTCAGCGCCGAGTAGGTCACAACCGGCGGATGCCAATGCTGCGAGCGCGGATTGAGGATATGCAGCGCGCTACGATAGTCAGCAGCCGCTTGGTGGGCGCGCTTGACATTGTCGCCATCGGCTTTGTTGACCGCGATCATGTCGGCCAGCTCGACCAGGCCTTTCTTGATACCCTGCAGTTCGTCGCCGGCACCGGGCAGCATCAGCGTCAGGAAAAAATCCGTCATCTCGGAGACCACAGTTTCGGATTGGCCAATGCCGACGGTTTCCACCAGCACGACGTCGAAGCCCGCCGCCTCGCACAACAGCATCGCCTCGCGGGTTTTCGCAGCCACTCCACCGAGCGTGCCAGACGCAGGCGAGGGCCGGATATAGGCGTGATCGGTGGCCGAAAGCCGGGCCATCCGCGTCTTGTCGCCGAGGATCGAGCCGCCGGTGCGCGCCGATGACGGGTCCACCGCGAGCACCGCGACCTTGTGGCCGCGTTCGATCAGGAACATGCCGAGCGCGTCGATGGTGGTGGACTTGCCGACGCCCGGCGAGCCGGTGATGCCGACGCGCACCGCCTTGCCGGTGTCGGGTAAAAGCGCCTGAACCAGCTCGCGCGCTGCCGCCTGGTGGTCGCCGCGCCTGCTTTCGACCAGCGTGATCGCGCGCGCCAGCGCCGCGCGGCTGCCGGCGCGGAGATCCTTTGTCAATACTTTGATGTCGATGCGGGTATTACTCGGCGGGCTCATGCCTTGGTTTACAATAGCACGGCCCTCCAAGGCGAGGGGGACTGCGCGTTTCTTATTCGAGATGATAGGTCTCACGCGCGCGTCACGTGATCGGCTGGGCTATTCCGCCGCGGCGCTATGTCCGAGCCGCGCATTGAGCTTGTGGATCAGCTCTTCCGCGGCATCGGCAATCACCGTGCCCGGCGGATAAATCGCTTCGGCGCCGGCCTTGTACAGTGCCTCGTAATCCTGCGGCGGCACCACCCCGCCGATGATGATCATGATATCTTCGCGGCCCTGCTTCTTCAGCGCGGCTTTCAGCTCCGGCACCGCCGTGAGGTGCGCTGCCGCCAGCGACGACACGCCCAGAATATGCACGTCGTTTTCGACCGCCTGCCGCGCGGCCTCTTCGGCGGTCGCAAACAGCGGCCCGATATCGACGTCGAAACCGACATCGGCAAAGGCGGATGCGATCACCTTCTGGCCGCGGTCGTGGCCGTCCTGGCCGATCTTGGCGACCAGAATACGAGGCCGGCGGCCTTCGGCGTCCTCGAATGCATCGATCAGCGCCTGTACCTTTTCGACCCGGTTGGACATGCCTGATGCCTCCCGCTTGTAGACGCCGGTGATCGATTTGATTTCGGCGCGGTGGCGCCCGAACACCTTTTCCAG
>VAZV01000171.1 GCA_005884765.1 Alphaproteobacteria bacterium | reverse complement strand
GCCGCGGTCAAGCGCGGCATCGACTGGCTGCAGATCAGGATCGGCGCACCGGGCGATGCGGTCTCGACGCTCTCGGGCGGCAACCAGCAGAAGGTGGTGCTCGCCAAATGGCTGATGACCGAGCCGCGCATAATCCTGCTCAACGATCCGACGCGTGGCATCGATGTCGGCACCAAGCAGGAGGTCTACCGGCTGATGCGCGCGCTCGCCGACCAGGGCGCCGCCATCCTGTTCTACTCGACCGATTATGACGAGCTGATCGGCTGCTGCGACCGGGTCGCCATCATGTATGGCGGGCGCATCGTGCGCGAGCTCGAAGGCGACGAGCTCACCGAGACCAACATTGTCGCGAGCGCCCTCAACGTCGATGCCGCAACGTCGGCTAATGCGAGAGCCGAGGGCGCCCATGCTTGACGATCTCGCCATCAGGCTGCGCCAGAATATCGGCTTCGTCACCACCATCCTCTTATTCTGCGGCTTCTATCTCCTCTACAATCTAGCCCATCCGCGGGGCTTCACCTCGGCCGTGCTGGTGCAGAACGGCGACGAGGTCTTCGCGCTGGCCATGCTGGCTATGGCCCAGACCGTGCCGGTGCTGATGTCTGGGCTC
Source organism: Alphaproteobacteria bacterium (assembly GCA_005884765.1). Taxonomy (GTDB): domain Bacteria; phylum Pseudomonadota; class Alphaproteobacteria; order Rhizobiales; family Xanthobacteraceae; genus Bradyrhizobium. The sequence goes on along the minus strand of VAZV01000171.1, from coordinate 2,861 downwards.
GATCTCTCGGTCGGCGCGGTGATGACCATGGTGGGCTGCTTCGCGAGCCATCTGCTGGCCGGCACGGCGGGCGGCACGCCGCTGCATCTTGAGATTTTCGGCCTGCATCTCGGCCTCGGCACATTTCCGGGCGGCACTTACGGCATCCTGCTCGGCATGGTCGTCTGCGTCGCGATCGGTACGCTCGCCGGCTTCATCAACGGTTGCGTCGTCGTCTATGGGCGCATCCAGCCGATCATCGCGACGCTTGCAACCGGCGCCGTCTATATCGGCATCGCGCTCTTCCTGCGCCCGACGCCCGGCGGCAAGATCCACGAGGATCTCAACTGGGCGCTGACCAATTCGCTGGCCGATTTCGCCGCAACCGTACACATCTTCGACGATGGCGCCGCAGGCTGGTTTGCGCCCTTCGCCTGGATCCCGGTGCCGTTCGTGCTCCTGATCCTGATCGCGCTCCTCGTCTGGGTGCCGTTCCGACGCTCTGTTGTGGGCCGCGCCGTCTATGCGGTCGGTTCGGCCGAAGGAGCTGCCTATATGTCAGGGCTTCCGATCGAGCGCGCCAAGATCGCCGCTTTCACGCTCGGCGGTTTCTTCGCCGGCTGCGGTGGGCTGTTTCTCGCCATCCAGACCTCGTCAGGCAATGCCGATATTCCGCAGGCCGGCGCCTATACGCTCAACTCCATCGCCTCGGTCGTCATCGGCGGCACCTCGCTGCTCGGCGGCACTGGCAGCGCCATCGGCTCGATCTTCGGTGCCATGATCCTGCGGGTCATTTCCTTCTTCTTCCGCATCTTCGATATTGCCCCCTTGCTGCAGCCGCTGTTCGAGGGCCTGATCCTGCTGGCGGCCGTGAGCATCGGGGCGCTGGGGATGCTGCGCGTGAAGAACACGCTGGAGCTGTTCCGATGACGACGATGAGCCTCGGCCTCTCGCGCGACGACCGCCCGATCCTCATCGCGGCGCTGTTCATCCTCGTCATCCTGGTGGTGGGCACCGCCTATACGATCGCCCGTTTCGGCAGCGCGCCGCTGCTTCAGCCCACCTATCTGCTGCAACAACTGCAGATAGGCGCCTTCCTCGGCATCGTGGCGGCCGGGATGATGATCGTGATCCTGATCGCCCAGATCGATCTGTCGGTGCCGTGGACGCTTGCCGCCGCCGCCATGATGGCGACGTCGATCGGCGGGCCGCTCGCGATTCCGATCGGGCTCGGCATCGGGCTTCTGGTCGGGCTCGTCAACGGCATCGGCGTCGCGTATTTGCGGGTGCCCTCGATGATCTTCACGTTGGGCGTCAATGCGGTTATGCGCGGCCTCATGGTCGCGCATACAGGCGGCTATGCGCCCCAGACCACGGCCACCGGCTTGATGCGGACCCTCGCCTCGGAGCGCACGCTCGGCATCCCCAACGCTTTGTTTGTCTGGGCCGCGGTGTCGGCGCTGGTGGTCGTCATCCTGCAGCGCATGCCGCTCGGCCGCTACATCTACGCCATCGGCAACAAGGAGGCGGCCGCCTATCTGGCGGGCGTCGATACGCGCCGCGTCACCGTCATCTGCTTTGTGCTTTGCGGTCTCGCGGCCGCGCTCGCGGGCGTGCTGCTCGCCGGTTATTCCACCAAGGCCTATCAGGCGATGGGCGACGCCTATCTGCTGCCGTCGATCGCAGCCGTGGTGATCGGGGGCACAAACATCCTGGGAGGCCGCGGTCGTTATCTCGGCACGCTGGTTGGCGTGGTGCTGATCGTGCTCCTCAACAGCGTGCTGTCGATCATGGACATGCCTGAGGCCGGCCGACAGGTGATCTATGGCCTCGTCATCATCCTGATGCTGCTCGTCTATGGACGCGGCGAACGTGTCACGAACTAGAATCGCCATAGCCCACCGGCCACCGATGTCACCTCAGTCCAAGACCGTTGACATGATTGTCCAAGCCTAAAGCGGCCGATCCGCATATGCATGCCGCACCTGTCCGGAGAAGACGGATGCGAGCGCGTGCGCAAAATGTGGTTCGAGCCGGTGACCTGGAATTGCGATTCCTGGTCGACGAGATTCATGGCACCGGTCAACTCGTGATGTTCGAGTTGATCGTGCCGGATCGTGCCCGCGTCCCCGTGCCACACTATCATCGCCAGGTTGACGAGACGATTTACGGTCTCAAAGGCATCCTCACGACAACGGTCGATGGTCGCAGGCACGAGATTGGTGTCGGAGACGCCATCTTTATCCCCCGCGGAAGCGTTCATCATCATCAGAACCTCCACCCGGCCACGGCCCGCGCGCTGACGGTGCTTACGCCGGGGGCCATCGGACGACGCTACTTCGAAGAAATGGCTGAGGTGATCAATGCGCCTGGCAAACCCGACACGACAAAGCTGAAGGAAATCATGCTGCGACACGGGCTCGTGCCCGCCTAGGCGCCTCACACGCGTTGAAGGACTGCCGTCCTGATCCAGGCCGACCGCTACTTTCCCGCCAATCCGTCAACATAGGAGAGAAATCACCACATGATATCCACGCTTCTTTTGCGCGTCAGCGTCGTACTGGGCCTGATCGGCATGACCCTTGGCATGGTGATGGGCATTCGCAAGGATTTCACACTCGCACCGGCGCACGCCCCTCTCAACCTTGTCGGCTTTGTCGTCCCGTTTCTGGCTGGGCTTTACTAGACATCGCCTCGTTTATCGACAAACACAACAACGATCCCAAGCCCTTCAGGTGGACGAAATCCGCAGACGACATTCTCAAGTCGATCGAACGCTTCTGCTTGTACAATGCACCGGCGGCCGTATGATCAAAACGCTGCGAACTTCTGGTTCAGGACACTAGCGCTGTGAGGATCCGCGGGGGATTTATGCGCAAGAC
>VAZV01000289.1 GCA_005884765.1 Alphaproteobacteria bacterium | reverse complement strand
CGTGTCGGCTGCAGGTCTGCACTCGCGTCGAAGTAACGACGATCGACTCTGATTTCTGTCTTCTGTCTTCTGTCTTCTGACCTCTGACCGTAATCCGCTTACGATGCATGTAAATTTACTACGAGTGTTCCTGGAAACGCCCGCAATACACGCAGACTTGTTTTTTGCGAGTAATCGTCAAACGCTGTCCTTATGAAGATGATGCTACTTGCGGCAATAATTTTGGTGGCATGGATCGGCACTGCGTTTTGCGGTGAAACCCCGGCACCGCAGAAAACCATCGGTATCAACCCCGCTTATCGGAACTTGTCGGTCAAACCCGGCGACGACTTCGACGAGTACGCCAACGGTGGCTGGCGAAAAACCGCCGAAATTCCCGCAGATCGCTCGAGCATCGGAGCCGGATTCGAGGTTTTTGAACGCGCGGAAAAACGCACCGCCGATCTGGTTCGCGAAACCGCAGCGAGCACTCCGCAGCCTGACACACCGCAGGGAATGATCGCCACCTACTACGCGGCCTTCATGGACACGGCTAACATCGAGAAGCGCGGTCTTAATCCGCTCAAAGAAAAACTGCGCGAGATCGACGCTATCACGACAAAGGCGGACCTGGCGCGAGTGCTCGGGCAACGCCTGCGCGCCGATGTCGATCCGCTGAACGCGACCGCGATGTGGACGGAGAACTTGTTCGGCGTCTGGGTGACTCAGGCATTGAGCGAGCCCGAGCGCACCGTCCCTTATCTTCTACAAGGCGGACTCGGCATGCCTGATCGCGAGTATTACGTGTCGGACAAGCCGGAAATGGCTACGCTGCGCACCACCTACCAAAAATATATCGCCGACTTGCTAAGGCTCGCCGGCATGAGCGATGCCGTTGAGCGCGCCGAACGCATCACGGCCTTGGAGAAAAAGATGGCCGCTGTCCACGCCGATATCGTCACCAGCGAGAATGTGCACAAGGCGAACAATCCCGCCACCATCGCGGACCTGAAATCCAAAGCGCCCGGCCTCGATTGGGACGCTTACCTGAGCGCCGCCGGCTTGGACAAGCAACCCCTGTTCATCATCTGGCAACCGGACGCGATCAAAGGATTATCGGCGCTGGTCGGCAGCGAGTCGCTCGACACCTGGAAAGAATGGCTCGCCTTCCACACCATCAGCCGGTACGCCGCCTTTCTCCCGCAGGCCTACGACGATCTGCGATTCAGCTTCTATAATAAGACGCTTCAGGGAACACCCAAACAACTCGACCGTTGGAAGCGCGCCATCGCCAACGTCAACGCCGATCTCGGCGACGCCGTCGGCAAAATCTATGTCGCGAAATATTTCCCGCCTTCTTCCAAGGCTGAGGTGCAGGAGATGGTGAACAACCTGCGCGCCGCCTTCGAACATCGCATCGATGCCTTGAATTGGATGGCGCCTGCGACAAAGGAGCAGGCTAAGGCCAAACTCAAGACGTTGCGCGTCGGGGTCGGTTATCCGGATAAGTGGCGCGATTACGCCGGGCTCGTCATCCGGCGCGACGATGCTTGGGGGAACGCATGGCGAGCAAGCGAATGGGAATATCATCACCAACTCGCCAAGCTCGGCCGCCCTGTCGATCGCGACGAATGGTGGATGACTCCGCAAACAGTCAACGCGCTCAATCTTCCGCTGCAGAACGGACTCAACTTTCCCGCCGCCATCCTCGATGCGCCGTTTTTCGATTCGAAAGCGGATGCCGCGGCCAACTACGGCTCAATGGGCGCGACCATCGGACACGAGATCAGCCATAGCTTCGACAACAGCGGCGCGGAATTTAACGCGCAGGGAAAGCTTGCGAACTGGTGGACGTCGGAGGACGCGGCGCATTTCAAAGCTGCCAGCCAGCAGTTGGTCGAGCAGTTCAACCAGTATGAACCTCTGCCCGGTTTGCATGTGAACGGCCAGCAAACGCTCGGTGAAAACATCGCCGACGTTGCCGGCCTCTCCGCTGCCTACGACGCTTATAAATTAGCGCTTCACGGCAAGGAGCTGCCGGTAGTCGACGGCCTCACCGGCGACCAGCGCTTCTTTCTCTCCTTTGCCCAAGGCTGGCGGCAAAAGATCCGCGACGCCGCCCTGCGTTCGCAGATCGTCACCAACGAGCATGCTCCCAGCCGCGAACGCGCCCAAACCGTTCGCAACATCGACGCATGGTACGAGGCTTATGCGGTGAAACCGCTTGAAAAGCTTTACCTCAAACCGGAAGAGCGCGTCCATATTTGGTAGTCCGCTTCTTAGCGGCGGTCTGTGATCGCCGAATTGTTCGGAGAAGCTCGCTCGCTTCGTCGCGCGCAGCCGTAAAATGATATAGAGCCGCATGCGTTAAGCGCCTACAATCACGACCCAATGGCTGACGAGTTAAAAACGAAGCTCCGCTTAGAGATCGCCCACGTCCTCTTCATCGACATCGTCGGCTACTCGAAGCTGCTCATCGATGAGCAATCGGAAGCGCTCCAGGAGTTGAACCAGATCGTGCGCAAGACCGAGGCCGCGCGCGCGGCAGGGGCGGCGGGGGAGCTCATCTTTCTTCCTACGGGCGACGGGATGGCGCTGGTTTTCACCGGCTCGGTGGAAGATCCAGTGGAATGCGCGCTCCAGATCAGTCAGAGGCTGCGCGCGCAACCAAGTCTGCCGGTGCGAATGGGTATTCACAGCGGGCCGGTGCATCACGTGGCCGATGTGAACCAGCGCGAGAACATCGCCGGCGCCGGAATTAATATCGCGCAACGGGTGATGGATTGCGGCGATGCCGGGCACATCCTTCTTTCAAAACGCGTGGCCGATGATCTCGCGCAATATCGCCGCTGGCAGCCTTATCTGCATGAGCTCGGCGATTTCGAAGTCAAACACGGTGTCGTTGTCTCGGTGGTGAATCTCTATGCCGACGTCGTCGGCAATCCCGAGCCGCCAGCCAAGTTCAAAACTGTAGCGGCGGCCGTGTCGGCCGCACGAAGTACAAGGTCCAAACGAGGAATGCCGTGGCATGAAGTCGCGCTTGCAGGCCTGGTAGTCGCCGGAT
>VAZV01000170.1 GCA_005884765.1 Alphaproteobacteria bacterium | reverse complement strand
GGACCCTGCGATGCCGCGCTGGCTTCGCTTGGAGAGATCGGCGGGATCGTCCGCGACACCACGGGCACCAGCTTCAGCCTGCAAATCCCGCAATCGGCTCTTGCGCCTTTCGTCCCTCACCCCGACGATGCGGTCATGCGGCCAATCCCGCGCGATCGAGCCGCGCTGCGGCTGTTGATGCAATACATAGACATCCTGCGACAGAGCGAGACGCTCGCTGCTCCGGAACTAGCACCGCTCACGGTCCGTCACATCCATGATCTCGTGGTCCTGACGATCGCGTCCACCCCCGACGCCCTTGATATGGCCGAAAATCGCGGCGTTCGCCCGGCGCGCCTTGCCGCGATCAAGGCGGACATTGCGGCGAACATCGCCCGGCCCGATCTTTCAGCCGGCATGATGGCACAGCGGCATGGCGTAAGCCGGCGCTATATCCATCGCCTGTTCGAGCACAGTGACTGCTCGTTTGCCGAGTTCGTGCTGGAGCAGAGGCTGTCGTGCGCCCATCGCATGCTCACCGATGTCAGGTTTGCCGAATGGTCGATCGGGGCGATTGCCCTGGAAGCAGGCTTTGCCGAACGCTCGCATTTCAATCGCGTCATGCGGCAACGTTATGGTGTTTCACCGTCGGATCTGCGGGCCGCGGTCAAGCGAGGCGAGGGCAAGTAGGGAGTCGCGCGGACCTGGTCGGGGAGGGGGTCAGGCCGCCCCCGGCGCCTTGATCCCCCTCCCGCTTTGCTCCGCGCAAAGCGACCTCCCCTCCAGGGCTGGCTCCAAGGGGAGGTCCGAATGCTGTGGACTTGGCGGATCGGCCAAGACCTGTGGCGCAGGCGCCGGGTCATCCGCGTTCACGTCACCAGAGCTTGTAGCTGATGCCGAGGCGGGCGAGGTCGGCGGTCGCGGTCGATCTGGCGCGGAAGCCGCCGTTGTCGACCGGGATGCCGCTTCGTTCCTTTAACACCGTGTCCGTGGCGCTGAAGTCCAAGTGCATGTATTCGCCGCGCAGGATCCAGTTCTGCGTCAGCGCGTATTCGACGCCGGCGCCAAGCGCAATGCCAATGTGAAAGCTGCTGTCCGAAGCGATCGCGAAGGGCAGGCCGGCATTGGAGCAGTTCGGACAATCTCCCAGCGACGCGTCGATATGTCCCCAGGCCGGGCCAGCCGTGACATAGACCAGCGTGCGATCCGAGGTGAGCCCGAAGCGCGCGCGCAACGTGCTGAATTGGTCGAGCCTGGATGACGCGACAAGTCGATGAAAGAGATTCAGAGCGCAGCTGCCGAAGCAGGTCGTGTCGCTCGCCTTGAAGCTCGCCCAGTTGAAGTCGCCTTCGAGACCGACAAGGAATGACGGCGTGAACTGCCAATTGTACCCAGCGTGGATGCCGCCGGCCGCGCCGCCGGACTTCAGCGCCCCGTTGGTGGAGAGCCCAAAGTGGTCCATGTCCGTGACGGGCAGGGAGGCCATGCCGCCGCCGGCGGTGACGCCGAGGTAAAATCCGCTCCAATTGTAGGCTGCAGGCGCCACTGCAGCTTTGTATGCCGGCATCGCCACATCCGCCGCCAGCGCTGGGCCGGTCGCGGCGAGTACGCCGAACGCCATGCCATAAGCAAGTCTCAGCAGGACACCGGTCTTCGTCTTCACAGCCATCATGCGCTCCACTCAATTCGATTGAATCATCGTGAAGGACGCTAGCGGCAAACAGCCGATTTGCCGTTGTCTGGTCGCGTCAGCTCATTTGTCTCTGTGCGACAGCCCTGATGTTTGTACGACGCTGTTGTATTTGGGCACCGCCGATGTGCCTTGCTGCCGCGATCGAAACAATTGCATCACGGCTGGTTACGCGGAACATGGACGAACTCAAGCGCGAGGCCGCTGGTCAGGGCCGCACGATCTCCTAAAATGGTCGAAACGGCTGTGCGCCTGCTGTTGCGTTCGTAGGGCAATGCTCCCCGCTGCCTCGCTTTCGCAGCGGTGGTACGCTGGTCGAGATCGGCGATCGCGACGCGCTCTACCAGGCAATGGAAGGGCGATAGTGATCGCCCTCGATACTGACGGCCGCCCTTCGCGCAAGTCGGGCAGGCCCGATTCGGGTCGGGATTGGTCGGGGAGGGGTCACGCCGCCCCCGGCGCCGTGATCCCCTCCCGCTTTGCTCCGCGCAAAGCGACCTCCCCTCCGGGGCTGGCTCCAAGGGGAGGTCCGAATGCTGTGGACTTGGCGGATTGGCCAAGACCTGTGGCGCAGGCGCCGGGTCATCCGCGTTCACATCACCAGATCTTGTAGCTGATGCCGAGGCGGGCGAGGTCGGCGGTCGCGGTCGATCTGGCGCGGAAGCCGCCGTTGCGGATCGGGATGCCGGTTGACAGTTCCTTGAACACCGTATCCGTGGTGCCGAAGTCCAAGTGCATGTATTCGCCGCGCAGGATCCAGTTCTGCGTCAGCGCGTATTCGACGCCGGCGCCAAGCGCAATGCCAATGTGAAAGCTGCTATCTGAAGCGATCACGGGCAGGCTGCAGTCCCCACACTTGAGTTCAGCCAGCGACGCGTCGATATGTCCCCAGGCCGGGCCAGCCGTGACATAGACCAGCGTGCGATCCGAGGTGAGCCCGAAGCGCGCGCGCAATGTGCTGAATTGATCGAGCCTGGATGACGCGACAAATCGATCAAAGGTGGGATTTAGAGCGCAGCTGCCGAAGCAGGTCGTGTCGCTCGCCTTGAAGCTCGCCCAGTTGAAGTCGCCTTCGAGACCGACAAGGAATGACGGCGTGAACTGCCAATTGTACCCAGCGTGGATGCCACCGACCGCGCCGCCGGACTTCAGCGCCCCGTTGGTGAGGGAAAACAAGTCGTCCATGTCCGTGACGGGTAGGGAGGCCATGCCGCCGCCGGCGGTGACGCCGAGGTAAAATCCGCTCCAGTTGTAGGCTGCAGGCGCCGCTGCGGCCTTGTAGACCGGCATCGCCACATCCGCCGCGGTCGCCGGGCCGGTCGTGGCGAGTGCGCCGAACGCCATGCCATAAGCAAGTCTCAGCAGGACACTAGTCTTCGTCTTCACAGCCATCATGCGCTCCACTCGATTTCGATTGAATCATCGTGAAAGACGCTAGCGGCAAACAGCCGATTTGCCGTTGTCTGGTCGCGTCAGCTCATTTGTCTCTGTGCGACAGCCCTGACGTTTGTGCGACGCTGTTGTATTTGGGCACCGCCGATGTGCCTTGCTGCCGCTGGTTGGCGGAGTTGACGAGATCGGGATCAATACTCTGGCCCCTGGCGAGAAGCACGCGCGGTCGATGCCGCCGCCGTCAACGCACTCACCGCCGCGTCGCCGCGCGGATGTCCCGGACGGTTTTGCGCCGTAGCGGCGGCGGAAGGCGCGGTTGAAATAGGACAGGTCGCCGAAACCGACCTCGAATGCGATGCTGCTGATGTTGCGGTCGTCCCAGCGCGGATTGCTCAGCAGGCGATGCGCGAGCGCCAAGCGCGCCTCCAACACGAATTCGGAGAAGCTCGTGCTCTGGTCGGCGAACAGCCCCTGCAGGCTGCGCGGCCGGAGCCGCTGGCGCGCCGCGACGGCGGTCAATGTCAGGTCGGGATCGGCAAGATGCGTATTGATGTCGGCCTTGATCGCAGCGAGCTGCGCGGCGCGCAGCCCGCGTCTGCCGGCAAGCGCTGTCCCATCAAGGGTGGCGCCAATCGCGAGCGCCGCAAGGTCGTACACATGGGTGACGACGGCACGCTGTAGTTCGTATGTCGTTAGTTGCGCGCTGTCCTGAAGCTCCTTGACGTAGCCCGCCAGCAGTCTCAGCGCGTCGGTGCCGGGCAGGAGACGCATCAGCGCATCCTCCGGGCTGGACACGAGCGATGCGACCGCCTTGAGCTTTAACGGAAGCGTGATGAAGCTCGACAGCGACGAAGTTGCGGAAACGCTGGTTTCCGCTGCCGACATCAGGAGCGCATCGCCGGCGCGCAGCGTGACTTCTTGACCTCGTTGCGCAGCGACCCCGATCCCGCTCGTGAAAATCTTCAGGATGAGATCGTCGGAATCGTCGAGCAGCTCGCGCGTTCTTGCGGCGCGCACGTTGGCGCTCGCTCCGGACACGATCACGAGCCCGGGCAGCGCCTGCGCCACGAGGTCGGCTCGGAACGGGCGATCGGCAAGCGGCGCCAGGTCGAGCTTCACGGTCGCGCGCCCGATCACTTCACGAAAGATCGTCAGTCGATCCCGCTTCGGCAAATCGGCAGTCGAGAACCGAAAAGGGGTGCAATCCGGCAATTTCGGCGAGGCTGGATCATTTGCTTGCATGACTCCCTCGATCGGGGCGGAATTTTTTGGAAGTCCGGGCGGGCCATGGTTGAAATCGAATGAAGCGGACTGCTTGAGAAGCAATACGCGCCACCTCCTTACTTTTGGAACTGGCGCGTGCCTGGGAAAATTCGGGAAACAATCCGGGAAAGAGAAAATCCGCGAAAGCTAGGGTTTACGTCAGCCCATCACGAAGGCGTTGAGCTTGTTGCCATCGGGGTCGCGGAAATAGGCGGCATAGAATTTCTCGTTGCGCTGGCCGGGAGGGCCTTCGCAACTGCCGCCGAGCGACAAGGCGAGCTTTAGACTCGCTCGACCTGGGCCTTGTCCTTGGCGCCGAACGCGGCCATCACGCCGTTGCCGACCGTCATCGGCTTGCCGTCAAAGGGGAGCCCAACGCCAAAGCCGGCGCCACCGCCTTGAGCGCCCCAGGCGATGAGGCGGTCGTTGGCCGTGAAGCGTCCCATGCCGAGCTCGCCGCAAATTTTGTCGTAGAATTCGCCGGCCTTTTTCAGGTCATTGGTGCCAACCGTGACGTATCCGATCATGATTCCCCCCTCAATGCCTTCCCAAACCTCAGGGCCGATTCCATAGAGCCGGTGGCCGCAGTAATCTTGGACTCTCGCGCCGGACCGCCCGGCCTGAGACGACACCGGTCGCCATGGCGGTCAACGCGACACTGCCGCGCGAACCTCCGACGGCGTCGTGCCATAGCGGCGGCGAAAGGCGCGGTTGAAATAGGACAGGTCGCCGAAGCCGGCTTCGAACGCGAGGCTCGAGATGTTGCGGTCAAGCCGGCGCGGATCGGTCAGCAGGCGATAGGCATGAGCGAGGCGCGCGTTGAGCACGAAATCCGAGAAGCTCGTGTCTTCGTTGGCGAACAGCCTCTGAAGGCTACGCGGCGAGAGATGCCGGCGCGCTGCAACCGCGGTCAACGTCAGGTCGGAATCGGCAAGATGCGCATCGATATCGGCCTTGACGGCGGCAAGCCGCGCGGCGCGCAGCCCGCGGCCGGCGGCAAGTGCCGTCCCGTCGCGAGTGGCGCCGATCACCAGCGCCGCCAGGTCGTACACATGGGTGATCACGACGTGCTGCAGCTCGCGCGTTGCCGCGAGATGGGTGCGGCTCAGCTCCCCGACATAAAAGGTCAGCAGCCGCAGCGCCTCGCTGTCACGCGGCACCGGACGCATCAGCGCATCCTCGGGGTTTGGCACCAACGGCGTGAGGACCTTGCGCGGCAGCCGGAGGTGGATGAAGCGCACGAGCGAGGGGTATAGGCTCACCCGGGGTTCCGCGGTCGACATCAGAATGGCGTCGCCAGTGTCGCCGGTGGCTTCGCGACTCCTGTGCGATACGATGGCAGAGCCGCTTTGCGCAACCCCGAGCACGAGGTCGTCGCTGCCGTCGAGCAGATCGCGCGTCACGGCGGCGCGCAAATTGGCGAAGGCCCAGGAGCCGAGCCAAAGCCCGGGCAGGGCGTGCACCGTCGCCTCGGCATGGAACGCCCCGTCGGACAACGGCTCCGTGTCGAGCTGGATGACAGAGCGCCCGACCGCCTCCCGCCATATCGCCAGTCGATCCTGCTCCGGCCAATCCGCAGTCGAGAATCGAAACGTCGTGGATTCCGGCGCCTTTGACGTCATCGGTTCGTTTCCGTGCCGCGCATCCGTCCTGACAGGTGTTGCGGCATTGCGGCACCCGGTTCGAAAAGTCAACGCTGGCGTGTGCGTCCCAGCCACCAGTGCGCCAGCCCAAGAGTGCGGGTCCGGTCACCTCCTACACGTCGTGCCGCAGGAATCGACGAACGGGAGTTTGGAATGCGTGTCTCGGAACAGGACAGGGCTCAGGACGGGATATCAACCGGCGCGCTTCTTGCGCGCCGGGCACGAACGTTCACGGGCTCGACGGCGATGGTCACCGTCTGGACGCTGCTACTTGCTGCCACGCTGCTGCCATGCACGGCCCGCGCCCAGGACGCGACATGGGGCGCCAATCCGGCATCGGGCGACTGGAACACGGCCGCGAACTGGAGCTCGGGCACGGTGCCGACCGGAACGGCGATCTTCGGCGCTTCCAGCCGGACCGCGATCGGCGCCTCGTTTCCCACCACAATTGGGACGATGCAGTTCGACGGCGCCGCTCCCGCCTACACTTTCACAATAGGGGGAATGCAAGTCCAAGGTAAGGGAATCGTCAACAGCTCTGGGTCAGCCCCAACCCTTGTCATTGCAGGCTTTATTGTTTTTTTTGATGCCAGCACGGCCGCCAACGCCATCATCAACAACACCACTTTCAGTGAGATTGGCTTTGGTGGTACCAGCACGGCCGCTAACGCGACGATCACCAGCATAGGCAGCAGCAGGGTTGGTTTTGCGGCTAGCAGCAACGCCGGGAACGCCCTTATTAACGCGGCCGGCGGGATGATCGAATTTGGCCAGAGCAGCAGCGCGGCAAACGCCACCATAAGCTCCAGCGGAAGTGGGGTTATCTTGTTCGGCGAAAACGCTACGGCGGGCAACGCCACCATCGCCAACACTGGTTTTGGGCAAATTACTTTTGCAGGCGCCAGCAGTGCCGGGAACGCGACCATCACGAACAACCCAGGGAGCGCAACAAGCTTCGGAGATGCCAGCACAGCCGCCAACGCCACCATCATCAACATGGCCGGCGGTGGAACCAACTTTTCAGATACCAGCAGCGCGGCAAACGCCACCATCGCCAACCGGGACGGCGGCGCTACTTTCTTCAGCGCCAACGCCACCGCAGGCAACGCCATTATCATCAATACCAATACGTCCTCATCTGGCGGCAACGGTTCTCTTCTGGCCTTCCTGGAAGACAGCAATGCCGGAAATGCCACGATCATCAACAACGCGCGCGGCAGCTTCTCGGCCAACAGCAGTGGCGGCAATGCGCGCTTCATCAACAACGCGGGCGGCACCTTCGACATGTCGAATCTCTCAAGCGCCGGCATGACGATCGGTTCGATCGAGGGCGCGGGTTCCTATAGCCTGGGCGGCAAGACGCTGACGGTCGGCTCAAACAACCTGGGCACCGAAGTCTCCGGCGTCATCTCCGACGACGTTATCTCGAGCGGCAGCAGCATCGTCAGCGGCGGCGGCGGTTTGGTCAAGGTCGGCACCGGCATGCTGACGCTGTCGGGCGTCAACAGCTTTACCGGCGCGACGACGGTCAATGCCGGAACGCTTGTCGTTAATGGCTCGATCGCCACGTCCTCCCTGACGACGGTCAACAGCGGCGGCACGCTCGCCGGCATCGGCACGGTCGGTGCGACCACGGTTGCCGCTGGCGGCACGATGGCGCCGGGCGACAGCTCGATCGCCACCCTCAATGTCGCCGGCAATCTGGCCTTCGCGCCAGGCGCGTTCTATGCGGTCGATCTCAACGCGGCGGGACGCAGCGATAAGATCGCCGCGAGCGGCGCGGCCAATCTGAGCGGCGGTACCGTGCAGGTCACACCGATGAACGGCTTCGCTGTCAACACGCCTTACACGATCCTGACCGCGACCGGCGGGGTGACCGGCGGGTTTGCGGCGCTCGCCGGACCGAGCTTCACGTTCCTCGCGCCTACGCTGACCTATGACCCGAACGACGTGTTCGTGACCTTCGCGCGCAACAATGTGAGTTTTGCGAGCGCGGGGCAGACGCGCAACCAGATCGCGACCGGCGCAGGCCTGGACAGCCTCGGCCGCGGGCCGGCGTTCAACGCGGTCGCCGGCAGCCCGACGCCCGCGCAGGCGCGAGCAGCGTTCGACCAGCTTTCCGGCGAGGTGCACGCCAGCGCGGCGGGCACGATGCTCGACGAATCGCGCTACGTCCGCGATGCGGTCTTGGGCCGTCTGCGGCAGCCGTTCGGCCGCCCAGACGGATCGTTCGCGGCGATGGCGCCGTTCGGTCCACAAGCCGTCGCGGCCGACGGCAGCGGCGCGCTGGGTTACGCAAGCGAGCCGGCGTTCAAGGCCGCGCCGGGAGCGGCACCGCAGGAGCGGATCATGACCGCCTGGGCGCAAGCCGTCGGCGACTGGGGCCGCACCGACAGCGACGGCAACGCGGCTCGGCTCCGCCGCGCGACCGGCGGCGTCATCTCAGGCGTGGACGCGACCTTTGAGGAGCGCTGGCGGCTCGGATTCGCCGGCGGCTATACCCAGTCGCTGCTCAACATCGACGACCGCCGCTCCAGCGCCACCATCAACAACTATCACCTCGCGCTCTATGGCGGCGGCGAGTTCGGCGCCTGGGCTCTGCGCGGTGGCGCCGCGCTCACCTGGCACACCATCGACAGCGAACGCACGATCGTCTTTCCCGCGTTCTTCGACACCGCCAAGGCAAGCTACGACGCCCGCACTGCGCAAATGTTCGGCGAAGTCGCTCGCGGCTTTGCGTTCGGCAAAATGACGCTCGAGCCGTTTGCCGGCCTCGCCTATGTGCACCTCGACACCGGTCATTTTTCGGAGACCGGCAGCGCCGCGTTGACAGGTGGCGGCGATGCCTTCGCGACCACCTTCACCACGCTCGGGCTCCACGGCGCCAGCGCAGTAACGCTGCCGGACGGCAAGCAGCTCAACGTGCTCGGCACGCTCGGCTGGCGGCATGCATTCGGCGACGTGACACCGGAAACGCTGCTGGCGTTCAGCGGCGGCGGCACGCCGTTCACGGTTGGGGGCGGGCCGATTGCGCGCGATGCCCTGCTGGTCGAGGTAGGCGCTGGCTTCAATTTCGCGCGCAACGCCCGTGTCGGCCTCACCTATTCGGGGCAGCTTGCGCGCGCCGCGCAGGACCACGCGGCCAAGGGCGAGATCAACTGGAAATTCTGACAACGATTTTTCCGTCGGAGGAACAGTTCGCGGCGGGAATCTGGTGAGACGCATGACGAAAACGGCGCTGATGATCGGAGCGACAGGAGGCGTAGGGCGCGAAGTCGCAAGGGCCTTGGCGCGCCGCGGCTGGCAACTTCGGTGCTTGAGCCGCACGCCAAAGCCAGTCTCCGTCTCTCTACCGGATAACGGCGTCGCCTGGATCAAGGGCGATGCGATGAAGGCGGAAGACGTGGCCAACGCAGCCAGAGATGTCAACCTCATCGTTCACGCGGCCAATCCACCACGGTACAAAAACTGGCGTGGACTCGCGATGCCGATGCTTCGTAACTCCATCGAAGGGGCGAGAGCCTCGAGCGCGCGACTGATCTTCCCCGGCAACTTGTATAACTTCGGACCGGATGCCGGTCCGCTGTTGTCCGAGACTGCGCCGCAGAACCCGAACACGCGCAAGGGCCGCGTTCGCAGCGAGATGGAAGACATGCTGAGAGTGGCGGCGGCGACGGGGACCCGATCGCTCGTCGTGCGCGCCGGCGACGTGTTCGGCGGACACGGGCCATCCTCAAATTTTTCGAATGTCCTGATCAAACCGAGGGAGCCGCTGCGGGCCATCATGTATCCCGGTCCTCCCGCGACGGGTCATACCTGGGCCTATCTGCCGGACTACGCCGAGGCGATTGCGCGACTTGCAGATATCGAGGCCGATCTGCCGCCGTTCGACATGTTTCACTTTGGTGGACATTGGATCGAACCCGGTATCGAGCTCGTTCAATCCATTCGTCGCGCAGCCGGAAGCCTCGATCTGCCCATACGCCGCTTTCCGTGGCTCGCCGTTCGGCTGCTCGCGCCCTTCGTCCCGCTCCTGCGTGAGGTCGAAGAAGTTCGCTATCTCTGGGATGTCCCTCTTCGGCTCGATAATTCCAAGCTGATTGCGTTGATCGGCGACGAGCCTCACACGCCTCTCGACCAAGCAGTTCGCGCCAGCCTGTTAGAGCTCGGGTGCTTGACGAGTTGAAAGTGAAGTTGCAACAAAAATGGAGATCAAAATGCCAGTCCTAATGGTTCGCACCGATGTCGAGGACTTCGACAGATGGAAACAGGTTTTCGAGGAGAATGCCGGGGCGCGAACCGCGCATGGTTGCCGGCGCGTCCGCCGCTTTCGTTCGACCGCAAACCCCAATCACCTGCTCATCCTGTTCGACTGGGATACAGAGGAAAATGCGAAAGCCTTCAGTTCAAGTCCGCAGCTTGCAACGACTAAGGCCAAAGCCGGCATTTTGCCGGGGCTAGAGACCGCCTTTTTCGAAGAATTCTGACATGCTCATGTAGAGGTCGCCAATGTCGGAACAACCTGGCTCCCGCCACACGAACCGGCATCCACCTCGCTTGAAAACGCCTTAGGCCGCCGGGCGCCAGCCCGGCGGCTTGTACTGGCTTTCCGGAATCTGTCCGAGTTCGGAGCGTTGCACCTGCGCATCGCAAGACCGCGTGAACTGGTAGACGGCGTTGACAAGGATCTGGACGGGGGCGTCGCTGGTCGACATTTCCAGCAGAGCGTTGTCGGCTGCCACAAATCAGCCGCATATCCCCGACGGTATCCCGCGGCCACGAGGATGAGCAATGACATTGAAGTCGCGGGCTATCACCGGCTTTCGGTTCTCGACCGCAGATTGGGTCGAACGAGACCGATTGGCGATTTTCCGAGAGCAGATCGGGCGGATGATCGTGAAGCTCGACTCGGAGCCGCTGGTTGACGGCGCATTCCATGCCGAAGCGACCGTGCGTGAGCTGCCCGGGCTTGGCATCGGATCCTGGGCATGCACCAACCTGCGAGCCGTAAGACCGCGCGAACTGCTCGACGGTACTGACGACCTCATCCTAACGGTCACCACAAGCGGCAGCATGAACGCATCGCAACGCGGTCGGGAGATCAAGCTCGGCCCGGGTGAAGCCGTGCTGATGTCGAGCGCGGAGATCGGCAGCATGGCCGTCCCACCATCGCCAACCCGCTTCGTCGGCCTCCGGCTGCCTCGCAAGGCGCTCGCACCGCTGGTCTCCAATCCCGAGAACATGCTGATGTGTTCGTTGCCGCCCAACACGGAAGCCCTGCGGTTGCTCGCGCTTTACATCAGCGAGCTGGACGACGGCTATCGACTCGCGACACCCGAGCTGCTCGGCGCTGTTGTCACTCATTTGGTCGACCTTGGGTCGCTGATCATCGGCGCGAACCGGGATGGGACGGCGGTCGCCGAAGATCGAGGCCTAGCGGCCGCGCGGTTCGCCGCGGTCAAGGCCGACATCACTGCGAATCTTAGCTACAGCGACCTGACACTGACTGCCGTGGCGGCGCGCCTGAAACTCACACCGCGTCATATCCAGAGGCTGTTCGAAAGCGTGGGCTCGACTTTCTCGGAATTCGTGCTCGGTCAGCGCCTCGCGCGCGCGCATCGCCTCTTGACCGATCCGCGCCATATCGACAACTCCATCGGAACGATCGCGTTCGAATCGGGATTCGGCGATCTGTCCTACTTCAATCGCACGTTCCGCCGGCACTATGGTGCGACGCCTTCGGACATCCGCGCCGCCTCCCGGCGCGGCTGACGCGCAAACGCTTTCAACAGCATACCGTCACGATTGTGGAGCGATCTCTCGGACCGCGGACCGGCCAAGTCAGAGGGTATGGCGACATTCTCCATCAGACCGATGCGGGCACATCTCCGGCCAGCACTTCAGTAATGGCCTGATCGAGGATTTCGAGACCACGATCGATTTCGGCGCGGGTGACGGTAAGCGGTGGGGCGATACGCCAGATCGCCGCCATTGCCCCGACCGAAACGATGTTCATGGACAAGCCCAGCTCCATGCAACGCCGGGTGATCGCACGACTGGTTTCCACGTCGGGCGCGCGAGTCACGCGATCCTTGACGAGTTCGACCCCTTGCAACAGCCCAAAGCCCCGCACATCGCCGATGATCCCGTGCCGGTCCTGGAGCCACCGCAGTCCGGCGGTCAAGGCCTCTCCCATTTCGAGCGCACGGATATTCAGGTTTTCCTCGGCAAGCACGTCCAGCACTGCTAGCCCGACATGGGCAGGCAGAGGATCCGATACATGCGAAGTGACATGGACGTAGTCCTTGGCGTGGCAATCAGCCTCGATCTCGTCGGAGGTTACTGCCGCCGACAGCGGCAATCCACCACCGAGTGTCTTCGACAGGGTCAGGATATCGGGCTCAACGCCGAAGTGCTGAAAGGCGAAGTCGCGGCCGAGTCGGCCGAAGGCGGTCTGGGCCTCGTCGAAGATCAGCAGCATGCCCCTGTTCTCGCACTGCTCCTTGACCTGCCGCCAATAACCGTCCGGCGGAACGATGACGCCGCCCGAGCTTTCGATTGGCTCAGCAATCAGCGCCGCCAACGAGCCCGTGGACTGGGCATCGACCATTTCGAACCCAACCGCCAAGCACGTGCCGTCGCAAGTGTCTCGGCAATGGCGCACTGGGCAGTGATAGGCGTTCGGAGCGGGCAGTACCAGCGATCCCGGCATCATCGGGCCGTACCCCTTACGGCCAGCAACATAGTTCACCGACTGGGCACCCGAGGTCATTCCGTGCCATGCGCCAGTAAAGCCTACGATCTCGAAGCGCCCCGTATGCACCTTGGCGAGCTTAATTGCGGCCTCGTTCGCCTCGGCGCCGGTCGAGAGGAACAGCGAGCGCGACAGGTGGGGCGGCAGCATGCGTGCCAGCCGCCGCGACAATTCTACGACGGACGGGCTCAACATGCCGCTGAACAGATGCAGCGCACCCTCGCAGGCCTCGTGGATCGCTTGGACGATGCGTGGATGATTATGACCGATGGTCGAGCACATTTGGCCGGAGGTGAAGTCCAGGATCTCACGACCCTCGCTGTCCCATAGCAGCGCGCCACGCGCCTTGGCGATCAGATGCGGCGCGAACGGCATACCGTAGCGAATCAGGTGCTGGTCCCATGGCTCATTGGTGGCGAGCGACATCGACGTGACCTCCCGTTTCCATGTGTGACATCGAGCCGACCACCTTAACTGTGATGTCGCTGCGGCGAGCGAGCTCCGCGACTAGTGCGCCGATAAGGTCGGCTTTCTTCGAAACTTATTCACGGAGCGGTCACGGAGGCTTAAAAGAGTCTAACACGGGACAATCCGGCGAATCCGAGCAGGTTGTGACGGACGTGGGCCAGCCCCATGCCAAGGCGGTGCCAATACCAAGCCCGATCAGGCAAAGCACGACGCCGATTCGCAGAAGATTTGATGCGGGCATTATCTCGCCTCCAGTTGGTGAATTCGATGCCATCGTTTTTCTCGGAACCGCCAGAGGAAATTCCCCAGACCGCATGTCCTGAACGTCATCGGCAACTTGCCAGCCGATGCTTAGGTGTTTCGGGACCTCGAGGCATGGGCTGGTACGACAAGCGGCTTGCACGGACGCGACATCGTCGACAATCGAGCCGCGCGTTGCAGAACCACCACAAATCAGCCGCAGATCGCGGGGCGCAATCCCGCGGCAACCACGATCAGCCGGTGATACCAAATCCACCACTCGACCGCGGATTGGGCGGAGCGGGAGCGATTGGCAATTTTCCGGGAACGGATTGGGCGGATGATCGTGAAACTCGATCCGGAGCCGCTGATCGCTCCCCTTTAGGGTGAGCGCGCGGCAACGCTCGTTCGAATTGTTGAGCGATGGCGCGTCTGTCCAAACTCCCTGTCGCCTCCGTCCGTGCCTCACACCCGCGACGCGCCTAAAAGGCAGCCCGCGGGTGATCGTCCCATGCGGGAAGATTCACACATAAGAAGCGCTTCGGCCAAACCGAGAAGGTCTTTCGGAATGCGACGGGCGGGATCAATGGCCGACACCACGCCGCCATCGTTCATCGATGCGGCCGCGGCACTTGCACCGCGCGGCATAGGCGGTGAAGAGGCCGACTCCTGAGAAACAATCTAATCTCCGATCTAACCCTAACGCGCATCCACATCTTGGTTAGCGACGGAATTGCGCCGTTCGGCCTGCTGAAGAGCAACATCTGCCTCAATTACGCTGGGACAAAAGCTTTCCCCTCTGGCCTGGTGCATTGCCAAGCCGGCTACGGCGATCAATCAGAACGAGGCGCAGGTGGTCGAAAGCGTGAGCCCGACCGACTGCTGATGAAAGCGCTGCATGTAGGCGGATCTGATCTGCGTCAAGCCCTCCATGGTCTCCGGAGTTTCTGCAGCGATGACGCGAACGACAAAGGACGGCTCGCGCGTGATTCGTCTGGAGCCTGTATCACGCCACTCTCCGAACGCCGCGAACACGGTCAGCCCGTTAGGAAAACGTCGGGTCACCTCTCGGCCCAAGAAGTCCGACCATTGTGCCCGCGAGACGCGGCTGCGGGCGGCGATATCACGTCCAAAGAAAAGGTCAGCCTGCAGCATCGCCTTGCCGTTGATCTGGGCGCACGAAGGCGCTGTGTCTTCGGCCAGGGACGCGCTGCTGTCCGCAACGAGGACAAGCCAGACCGTGGCTTGGATCAGTATGCGCATGAAGCTCAGGCTTTGCCGTTTCGGGCCCCGACCGGGCAATCCCTTGGGCGCCGCGGTCCGGAACACGATATGTGCGAACAGCAGCATCTCGCTGAGCACGGTCAGCCCGCCGATGATGGTGATCCGTATCAAGCGATCGTGGTCGCCAATCAGTCCGGCGGTGATGCCGGCTGGGACAGCGCGGCACCAATCAGCGCGACGGTCGTTTGCACTCCCGCGAGCATGTCGCGGTGGCCTGTGGGAACAGTTGATAGCAGAGCACCGCCATGAGCAGCACGACAAATCCGAGAAGGCTGAGGTGCGCGCGGACCGGCGCGAGCGTGAAGTCCTGCTTGATGCCCACGATGATGCCGATGGCAATTCCGACAAGGTCGATTGCGGTCCCGGTCCGCAGGGTAGTGTGGAAATCATTGGATGTACTCCAGCGGGCGGCATGGTCAGCAGCGCGGGTGCATGCTTTAGCGATTCAAACGACCCTCGGCCCGGGCTGGCGTGACATCGATTTTGGACGCAAGCGACCTTGTTTGACGATCGCTAGCTCACATACAACGCGGGTCCAGCAGCAGTCTGCACGCCTTGCAAGGCGGATCGCGGCTGGAGCATGCCTCATGCTTTTGGGCGCTGCCGCGTCGTGGACTAGAAGGACGTGCACCGTGTGTGTTTCTTGCCATGAACCGGATCGCCCCTTTCGGCGACACCGGTCGATACAGCCAGAGAATATCCGATGACCTCGACGGCCGACCACGTTGCACTCTCGCGGTTCTCCTTAGGGGATTTTGCCGAGCAGGACCGCATGGCTGCATGGCGCGACCTGTACGGTCGGCTGGTGCTGCAGGCCGACCTCGCCCCGCTGTCGGACCATCCTCTGCATGCGGATGTGACGGTGCGGGTGCTGCCAGGCGTGTCCATCACGTCGGCGTCCATGTCGGCGTTCTGCTACGAACGGGGCGCCGAACAGTTGGCTGACGGCAACGACGGCCTCGCCCTAGTGGTGAGCTCGCACGGCGCCAGGATGATGCAGTGCGGACGCGAGGTCACGTCGAATGCCGGCGACGCGCTGTTGGTCAGCTCGGCGGATCCGCTTGCGATGGTCTGCCCGGCGCCGGCGCAGCTTCTCTGCTTTCACGTTCCACGAGCGGCGCTGGCGCCACTGGTGAGCAGCGTCGATCGCGCCGTGATGCGGCCCATTGCGCGCTCCACCGAAGCGTTGAAATTGTTGACGAGCTATATCGGCGCGCTGGAGGACTATGCGCTTGCCACGCCCGAGCTGTGCCACCACGTCGCCGCGCATGTCCACGATCTGATCGCCGTAGCGCTCGGCGCAACGCATGACGCAGCGGTGCTTGCCAACGGGCGTGGTGTCCCCGCCGCTCGGCTGCGCGCGATCAAAGCCGACGTCATCGGCCATCTCAATCGTGCCGATCTGACGGTTGTAGCCGTGGCGAGGCGGCACGGCGTCACCCCGCGCCACGTACAACGGATGTTCGAAAGCGACGGGACCACATTTTCACAGTTCGTGCTCGGGCAGCGTCTCGCGCGCGCGCACCGATTGCTGGTCAATCCACGTTACGCCGGGCGTGCTGTCGGCACGATCGCCTTCGAGGTCGGCTTCGGCGATTTGTCCTATTTCTGCCGTGCCTTTCGGCGGCAATATGGAGCGACCCCCTCCGATGTGCGTGAAGCAGCGCGACGAGGACCGGTCAACAGCCTTTGTACTCCCTAGTCCGCTCGACGAATGTCGGCGAATTTGATTTCAACATGCGGCCCTCACAAGCGTGCGGCCCAATTTGCATCAGACAACCAGGTGCCGGCTCAACCGATGTCGCCTGAAGCAAGGCGGTGGTCGCTCCAGTCTTCCCTGTGAATGTTACGTGTTGCCGTCGGATGACAGTGTTCAGGCGAAAACTGGCCTATTCGGTGATCTGTGCCGTCACATCCGTTACGGTTTCGTATTTGGTGGAGAGATTCCCATGAAGAAGCTCGCCTTTGCCGTGCTAGGTCTGGCCGGCTTCGCTACTTCCGCGCTCGCCGCCGATCTGGACGCACGGCCCGTCTTGAAGGCGCCTCCCACTCCCGCACCAGTCTACAGCTGGACCGGCTGCTACGTCGGCGGCGGGTTTGGCCATGGCATGTTTGATCACGAGCAAAGCACATCGACCCCCGCTGGACCTTTCAGCGCTGGCACTGCCGATAGCAGCGGGCGGGGTTTGGGACTGTACAAGGCGGGTGCGACTATCAATTCAATAGTCTCTTGCCGCTCGGTGGTTCTATGCTCATCGGCGCCTTCGCTGATGCCGATTGGGGTAGCATCAAAGGCAATCTTAACCCCGCCGACGTTGGGTTCGTAGGGCAAGAGAAGCTCGATAGGTCTTGGGCAGTCGGCGCCCGGTTGGGATGGCTGCCGACAGATCGCTTCCTGGCTTACGTGTCAGGCGGCTATACCAACGCGTATTTCAAGCAGATTGACTACAACTCTTTCAGCTTGGCCGGCGATCCTCCCGGCGTTTTCACGCCTGCACAAAACTACGGCGGCTGGTTCATCGGCACCGGCTACGAGTACAATCTGGGCTGGCTGCCTGGGTTGACCTGGAAGACCGAGTATCGCTTCGCCGACTACGGCTCGCATACGGACCCGATCGCGGACAGCGCCACCGGGGCGGTCATCGGTGTGATGAATTCCAAGCGCTTCGTTCAAACGCTGAGCAGTGAACTCGTCTGGCGGTTCAATTGGGACCGTTGACCCGCTCCACGGTGATCTCGTTTTGCAGGCCGGGCATGCGCCCTGCTGCAATAACGTGGATGGCCGGGCCTTCGCCACGCCGAAGGGGCTTCGGCCCCGCAGGCGGGACATAGGCGAGCGGAAGCGACGCCATCCTCGGACGGCTATGCCCGGTCATGACGAAAACCGATTCATTTTCAGGCGCTTGAAAAGTCTCTGGAAATGCTGGCTGCTTTTTCGGTCAGACTCTCAGCGTGCGCGCGGCAACGCTGGATCAAATTCTTGACCGATGTCGGGTCCGTCCAAACCCCCTGTCGCCTCCGTCCGTGCCTCACACCCGCGACGCGCCTAAAAGGCAGCTCCCGGGTGATCGTCCCATGCGGGAAGATTCGCACATAAAGAGCGCTTGAGCCAAACCGAGAAAGGTCTCCGGAATGCGACGGGCGGGATCAATGGCCGACACCACGCTACAATCGTTCCTCGATGCGGCCGCGGCACTTGCACCGCTGGTTCAGGCATCTGTGGAAGAGAGCGAGCGGTCGCGGAGGCTGCCTACACCGTTGGTGGAGGCGATGGCACGGTCGGGACTCTTTCGCCTGTGGATTCCGCGCGGCATAGGCGGTGAAGAGGCCGACCCGATCACACTCATGCGGGTTGTTGAAGAAATCTCGCGCGCTGATGGTGCCGCAGGTTGGTGCATGGCAATCGCCGGTGGATATGGCGCGTTCGCCGGATATCTTCAGAAGGAAGCTGCGCTCGAGATTTACGGTAGCGATCCGCTCGTCAGAGCAGCCGGAGGCTTGCGACCGTCAGGCAACGCTATGGTCGTCGATGGTGGTTACCGCGTCACAGGCCGATGGCCACTCGGAAGCGGCTGCCAGCACTCCGCCTGGATCGTGGGCGGCTGCCGGATTTTGGACGGGGATCAACCTCGCCTTGCGGCTGACGGCACCCCAGTCACGCGCATCCTGCATTTTCCTGCCGCGGAGTGCGAAATCCTCGATACTTGGCACAGTATCGGGCTCCGTGGCACGGGCAGCCATGACTATGCGGTCGCGGATGTTTTCGTGCCAACTAATCACTCCCTTTCGCTTCGCGAACCCCCAGTGGAGCAAGGGCCGCTTTATGCGCTTCCGACAATCGCAATCTTCGGTGCTCTGCTCGCAGCCGTGCCGTTGGGCATCGCCCGCCACGCGATCGACATCCTGGTCGAGCTTGCGGGAACCAAGCTCGCTGCCCGCTCTCGAAAGTTGCTTCGTGAGGATGTGACCATGCAGGCCAATTTGGGACGCGCCGAGGCACTCCTGCGCTCGGGCCGGGCTTTCCTATATGGTGCACTCGAAGAGGCATGGCAGGTCGTCAGCGAAGGCAGCACGCTCAGCCTTGCTCAGCGCGCTACGCTATGGCTGGCGTCGACGCATGCCGCGAACACCGCCAAAGAGGCGACCGAACTTATGTTCAGCGCGGGCGGCTCAGCTTCGCCCTACGTGAGCAGCGGGCTCGAACGTTGCGTGCGCGATATCCATGCGGCCGCTCAGCACATCACTGTAGCACCAGCCAATTATCAGATGGCTGGTCAGGCGTTTTTGGGCTCGGACATGCGATCGACCCCTTTGCTGTTCACGGATGACCGCAGCACGGAATAACTGACGCGCATTCGAGTCGGACGTCGCTGCAAGGACGTGGATGGCCGGGAAAGGCCTGAAAATACTGCCTGCTCTTCGGTCAAGCGCTCAGGTGAGCGCGCGGCAACGCTGGTTCAAATTCTTGGCCGATGTCGCGTCTGTCCAAACTCCCCGTCGCGTCTGTCCGAGCCTCACATCCACGGCGCGGCTAAAAGGCGGCCCCCGGGTTGATCATCCCATTCGGGGCGATTCATCAATAGCGATGCATTGAGGCACCAAGACCTCCGAGGAGAATATGATGACGTTTTCGTTGCCACGATATTTCCTTGCGTTTGGCGCCGGCCTGGCACTGTCCGGCGCCGCGATGGCCCAGGATATCAGTGTTGCTGTCGTCGGGCCGATGACCGGATCGGAGGCGAGCTTCGGCCAGCAGTTCAAGAACGGCGCCGATCTCGCGATCGCCGACATCAATGCAGGGGGCGGCGTGCTCGGCAAGAAGCTCAAGCTGGAGGTCGGCGACGACGCCTGCGATCCAAAGCAGGCAGTGTCGGTTGCCGAGAAAATGGCGGGTATGAGGATTCCCTTCGTCGTCGGGCACTTCTGCTCATCGACTTCGATCCCGGCGTCGGACGCCTATGCCGAGGGCAACGTGCTGCAGATCACACCCGGCTCGACCAACCCGCAATTCACCGAGCGCGGGTTGTGGAATACGTTCCGCGTCTGCGGTCGGGACGACCAGCAAGGCATGGTCGCCGCCAACTATATCATCAAGAACTACAAGACCAAGAACGTCGCGATCATCCACGACAAGACGACCTACGGCAAAGGCCTCGCCGATGAGACGCGAGGCGCCATCAACGCGGCGGGCGTGAAGGAAAAGCTCTATGAGGCCTACACCAAGGGCGACAAGGATTTCGCCGCGCTGGTATCCCGCTTCAAGAAGGAGGCGATCGACTTCGTCTATATCGGTGGCTACTATGCCGAGGCTGCGTTGATCCTGCGCCAGATGCGCGAGCAGGGCGTCGATGCCGTGTCGATGGGTGGCGACGCCCTGGTCGACAAGCAGTTCGCGGCGATCGCAGGTCCGCTTGCCGACGGCTCGCTGTTCACCTTCTCGCCTGATCCGCGCAAGAAGGTGACGGCGGCCGCGATCTTGAAGAAGTTCAAGGACAAGGGCATCGATCCCGACGGCTACACGCTCTACAGTTACGCCGCATTCCAGATCTGGAGCCAGGCCGTCGCCCGCGCCAAGACCACGGACGCCAAGAAGGTCGCAGCAGTGATCAAGGCCGGAAGCTGGGACACCGTGCTTGGCAAGATCAGCTACACACCGAAGGGCGACATCACCTTGATCGACTATGTCGTGTACAGGCGCGACAAGGACGGCAACTACGCCGAATTGCAGGCTGGTCAATGATTGCAGGCTGCGACATCGGCACTCCTCCCTGACCGATATCGCGGCTGCCCGTGCCAGCTTCGCCAGCTCACAGCGCCAACTCATCAAACCCTACCAGTCCCAGGGTGTTGGCGCTGTGACGCCTGGCATGAACGCAAGCAACTTGCTCATTCAACGATTGCCACCAACCAACCGGAACGTCCCATGATCTCTCGTCGACGGAAATTGGTCGCCAGCTCCGCAGGCCTTGTTACCGCAGCACTGTTGCTTTTCACCACGCAAATAGCGGTTGCCGCAGATAAAGCAGGTTGCCGGGATTTCGACGGCATGATGCGCTTTCAGAACGCCTCGATCGCGCTGTGCGATTCCAGAAGCTTTGCCGAGTACACGCTACCGATTGGCAAGATTACCGGCTTCGACTCCCGCACCAACGAGGCCGAAATAGAGGCGAAGCAGGACCTCGAGGGACGGCTCACGCAGCTCCTCTACACGATCCCGAAAGGTCCGTCGTCGGCAGAGGTTTTCCGCAACTACAAGGAATACCTCGCGTCCGCCGGCTATCGCGTGCTCTATGAAGCGAAAGGCCCGGATTTTGGTCCGGCGCAAGGCCGCTTTTTTGAGAGCATGGGGCCTGGCGGCCAGATCGTGGGCTACAGCGCCGATCAATCGCGCTATCTCGCCGCGGTGAAAGAGGATGGTGCAGCGAAGACCCACATCGCGCTCTACATCATCGAATTCGACGATGGTTACAACCCGGAGCTCAGGGTTGAAAAGGGCCAGGTTGTGGTCCGGCTGGATGCGGTTCAGAGCGGAGAGCTGAAGAACGGCATGGTCGCGGTATCGGCCACGGAAATTGCCAAGCGGCTGGATACCGCCGGTCAGGTGATTCTCTCCGGCATTCTGTTCGACTTCAATAAGGCGCAACTGAAGCCGGACTCGCGAGCGGCCCTCGACCAGATCGCCGCTTTCCTGAAGAGCGATCCCACACGCAAGGTTTACCTTGTCGGCCACACCGACAATGTCGGCGGATTCGATTTCAACATGCAGTTGTCGCAGGCGCGGGCTGACGCCGTGGTGGCCGATCTCACCACGACTTATGGGATCAACCCGGCGCGCCTGAAAGGCTACGGGGCCGGCCTGCTCGCGCCGATTGCCAGCAATGCCAGCGACGATGGCCGCGCCAGGAATCGCCGCGTAGAATTGATACCGCAATAGCGATCACGGCAACGAACGAGAAAGCAAGTGTCTCACATGAGTTTGGCCAATGACGGTGCTAGAGGCGGCGACGGTTCGGCCGAAGGCCGCGCCGGCGGGCGATCTCAGGGAATCGTCCATTCATATCCGTTGCTCGTTCGTGATCATGGTCTGGCGACGGCACTGAGATTGCTGGTCGAAACCCTGCCTTATGCTCTTGCGCGGTGGGGAGTTTTGCTGGCATCAGCCGTAGCGTGCGTCGTCTGGATTGCGATCGGCGCCGGGGGCGCGGCATGGCTCGGCATGCACGTCGCCATGACGTTCGGCGTCTGCTGGCTTCTTGGTGTTCTCCTCGCCGGCGGATGGATCTGGGGAGCAGTCCTGCGATATGCGTTTCACATGATCGCGTGTGGCCATGTTGCCGTCCTGACGGAGTTGATCACGCAAGGTCACGTTGGCAACGGTAACGAGGGGCAATTCACCTATGGTCGCCGGATCGTGGTGGCGAGATTCGGCGAAGTCGCGGCTCTGTTCGGGCTGGGCGCACTTGTTCGGGGCGTCTTGAAAGCATTTCACAATACGCTCGACACACTCGGTGAATGGCTGCCAACTCCGGGAGTAGGCACGATCGTCGGTCTGGTGAACGCCATTCTTGCCGCTGCAACGCGCTATTTGGACAAGGTGGTGCTTTCCTATGACCTTGCGCGAGGCGGGGACGATCCGTGGCGAAATGTTCGGGACGGCTTGGTCTATTACTGCCAGAACGCCAGGCCGATTCTGGAAACATCGATCTGGATGCTCATCCTCGAACGGGCATTGAGCATCCTGTTTTGGTTGCTGCTGCTGGTCCCCGCCGGCCTGGCGACGATGGTGTTGCCGGAGCCAATACGAGAAAACGGCGCACTGGTCACCGTTGTGGTCGCAGCACTGCTGGCATCGACGTTGCGCGCCGCTTTCATCAAGCCGCTGTTTCTCGTCTGCATGATGATCCGGTTTCATGCACTGGTCCAAGATCAGCCGATCAACGCAAGCTGGGTCGGCTATCTCGACGGCCTGTCCGACAAATTTCGACAAAT
Organism: Alphaproteobacteria bacterium; assembly: GCA_005884765.1. Lineage (GTDB taxonomy): Bacteria > Pseudomonadota > Alphaproteobacteria > Rhizobiales > Xanthobacteraceae > Bradyrhizobium. Next base: position 30,071 of record VAZV01000170.1, on the reverse strand, counting down.
CAGGCGCTGAGATCGCGGGACGGCAGGTATTTTTGAGCCGGGGAATCCTCGGCACTCCAGAGCTGATCGTATTTCGTACTGGGAGATTTCGGTGACCGACATCACGCTGAACAACAACGGCGTTAAACTCGCTGTATCGGTTTATGGCCCAGCGGATACTGAACCAATTCTATTCTTGCACGGACTGTCGCTAAGTCGAGACACGTGGGAGGAAATCGCGGAGCGACTAAAGAATCGACATAGAGTTTGGGCCTTGGATTTTCGGGGACACGGGCACTCGGACCGGGCACCAAGCTACCAGCTCGCGGATTACGTCTCAGACGCGGAGACTGTCCTGGCAGAAATCGCGCGACCAGCGGTGATCGTTGGGCACTCTCTCGGCGGCTGTGTCGCCGGTGTGCTGGCACAGAGTGGTCATGCAAATGTGCGCGCCGTCTTCCTTGAGGATCCACCGTGGTATCTTGGAGAACCAAGCGAGTGGGAAAAATCAATATTCCCAAAACTCTTTTCGATTATAAGTTCTCGTCAGGCTGCGTGGCAGCAAGAGAGAGCAGCGCTCGATGCATATCTTGCATTCCTTTCAAACTCTCCAACGCCCATGGGCGGGATAGGCAGCGATCATTTCGGCTCCCGCCATTTATTAAGTCATGCTTCGGCGCTACAACGACAAGACGGGCGCTGCTGGGGAAATGGAAATGTTGCGACCTCTGTTCTTGCAGCTATTTCGACCGAGCGAAAATTTTCATGCCCGATCAAGATTATTCAAGCCGATCCCAGGTTCGGGGCTGCTTTGTTGGAGGGCCACGAGGCTCGCCTCGCGCATGACCATCCGCGTGCCGAAATCGTCCGTTATGACGATTCTGGCCATATGCCCCATCGTGCCATAGCGTTTGAGCAACGCTTCATGGGGGACCTCGAGGCCTTCATTCTAAATCTAAAGTTGGAGTGAGTACCGACGGGACAAGGACGGCAGTCATGCCGAACTGCAATCCAGCCGCTTTCGTTTATGCATCAAAGGGCGGGTACACATGGCCTCGTCGGTCATGGGGATGCTCCTGTCTTGAGTGAGGTTGTCGAAACCCCTCGATCTCAAGACAGGACGCCCCGTTGCGCCACCGTTTTGGCTGTCCGCCCGCCGCCGTGCCCTACCGCGCGAGCGGTTTAGTCCTTTGGCGCCGAACGGACACGGTCGATACGCGCCTCATATTTTTGGCGGAGATGGGCTTTGCAAGTGGACACTTACTTCTTCGGCATAGGCTGTCACGGTCGCTCAGCCCTGCCGCTCGCTGGTTACGCGCCAGATCACATCGCCAACATCGTCCGCCACTAGAACGGAGCCGTCCGGACCGAGTGTTACTCCTACCGGTCGTCCATAGGACACCCGCTCGTCCGGTGCGAGGAATCCGGTCAAAATATCCCGCGGCGGCCCGACCGGGCGCCCGTTCACGAACGGCACGAAGACGACCTTGTAGCCACTCAGCGTGCTGCGATTCCAGGAGCCGTGCTGCCCGATGGCCATACCGTCGGGAAAGCCCGGAAGCGTGCCGGCCGGCAGCCAGCATAGACCCAGCGACGCGGTGTGCCCGCCCAGCGCGTAGTCCGGCGTGATGGCCTTTGCGACCGCGGCCAGATCCTGCGGTACCCGATCGTCCACCGTCTGCCCCCAGTAGCAATAGGGCCAGCCGTAGAACCCCCCATCGCGGACCGAGGTCAGATAGTCGGGAGGGGTCTCGTCGCCGAGGCCGTCGCGCTCGTTGACCACCGTCCAGAGCACGCCGGTCGTGGGCTCCCATGCCATGCCCACCGCGTTGCGCAGGCCGCCGGCAAAAATGCGGCTTATGCCATTGGCCAGATCGAGCTCGTAGATCGCAGCCCGGCCTTCCTCTGCTTCCATGCCGTTGTCGGCGATATTGGTAAGCGAGCCGACCCCGGCATAGAGTTTCCGGCCGTCGGGGCTCGGCAGCAGGCTCCGCGTCCAATGCCCGTCAGGCTTGAAGGTGACGAGTTTCCGCCCCGGCCCGGTGATGCGGTCCGCGCCCGCCACATAGGGGAAGGCCACCACGCCGTCGGTGTTGCCGACATAGAATGTGTCGCCCAGCAACGCCATGCCGAACGGCTGGTTCAGTCCCTCAATGAAGATCTCGCGCTTTTCGGCGACGCCGTCGCCATCGGTGTCGCGCAACAACGTGATGCGGTTCGCGCTGACGCCGAGGGCACGGGCCCGTCTCATCGTCGCCTGCATCGCGTAGCTGAACACGCTCCTGATCGGTCCGGCGACCTGATTCGACTCGGCAACGAGGACATCGCCATTGGGCAGCACCTCGATCCAGCGCGGGTGTTTCAGGCCGGTCGCAAATGCATTGACCTTGAGCCCCGGCGCAGCCACCGGCGTGTGCCCGTCGGTCCACCCCTGGGCCGTCGGCATCTTGAGCGTCGGGATGCTGCCCTGCGGCTTTGCAGCTGGGACCACCGGCGCGCTGCCCCAGGCCGGCTCGGGCGCTGCACCCTGCAACCGGCGCCACAACAGCGCGGCGGCGCCAATCAGCGCGACTATTCGTGCGAAAACATCAGACAATCTCATGTAATTCCCCTGTTCATCGTCCGCACACTAGCCAACACCAGGGCGCGTTAAAACCGTGGACGTGCGAACTCACCTGCACCCGGAGCGCATTCCCATAGCCCGTCAACGCAGAGGCCGGCAGTTATCCTGCCTCGGCTGCAACAGGGAATTGAGGAACTGCGCTAAGACCTGCACGGTTAAGAGCAAGTCGAGATCGGCAAGTTCTCGGCCGGAGGCCTATCAGTTGGCGAATGACCGCTCGTGGCGCGAAATGGACCTTCGCGAAAAGCTGATGTCAGCGGCCGTGTCCGGACCATGCTTAAAGCAATCGAATAGACTATCAGCTCAGATGATGGACCTTCTGAAGACCGTAGACTGGTGTGGGAATACGTTCCATTCGCGCCTTCAACTGAAGGGACAGAAACTGGGAGTAGTGGCGTGACTGGTGCAGGTTACCGCCGTGGAACCAAAGCCCCTCCTGTTGCGTCGGCTTCCACATGTTTCGCTGCTCGCCTTCCCAAGGGCCCGGATCCTTGGTCGTATTCGAGCCTAGTCCCCAGACCTTGCCTACCCGGTCGGCAACTTCCCTGGAGATCAAATCCGCGGCAAAGCCGTTCATCGAACCGTAGCCAGTGGCGTAAACGACGAGATCAGCTGGCAGCTCGGTGCCATCGCTCAAGATGACGGAATGTTCCGTGAGTTTTTTGACATCGACGCCGCTCTTTAGCTTGATGCTGCCATTGGCTACTAATTCCGAAGCGCCGACGTCGATGTAGTATCCGGATCCACGCCGCAGGTATTTCATGAACAAACCTGAATCGTCGTCACCGTAATCGAGCAGGAATCCTGCCTTCTCGAGACGTTTGTAGTAATCGGCATCGCGTTCCCTGATCGCGTTATAAACCGGAATCTGGAACTCGTGCAGAATCTTGTAAGGCAGAGAAGCAAAGATCAGGTCGGCTTTGGCCGTCGTCATTCCAGATTGGACCGCCTGCTCGGAGTAAAGCGAGGCCAATCCGAGCTCCATCAGCGAGTCCGACTTCACAACATGGGTCGTCGAGCGCTGAACCATGGTGACGTCCGCTCCGACTTCCCAAAGCGCGGCACAAATATCGTGGGCGGAATTGTTCGAGCCGATGACCACGGCTTTCTTGTTCTTGTATTTGTCCGGCCCCGGATGCTGTGACGAATGGTGCTGATCGCCCTTGAAAACATCCATGCCTTCGAAGTTCGGGATGTTGGCCTTGGCTGACATTCCCGTCGCAAGCACGAGCTGTTTTGGCCTAAGCACGATTTCCTTGCCGTCGCGCTGCACGATGACGGTCCATTCGCGGCTCTTCTCGTCGTAAGATGCCTTCTTGCATTCGGTTGAGCCCCAGTAGTTAAGCTCCATCACCTTTGTATACATTTCAAGCCAGTCCCCGATCTTGTCCTTCGGTGAGAAAACCGGCCAGTTCCGGGGAAACGGCAGATAGGGCAGATGATCATACCAAACCGGATCATGCAGGCAGAGTGACTTGTAACGCTTGCGCCAGCTGTCGCCGGGACTTTCGTTTTTTTCGATGATGATTGTCGGCACATTGAGTTGGCGCAGGCGGGCTCCGAGTGCGATGCCGCCCTGACCGCCACCAACGATAACACAATAGGGTTGACGCGAGTAGCCGAGTTCTTGGGCTTCCGCCTCGCGTTCTTCCTTCCATGTCTTTCGATTGCGTTCGGCGCCGTGTTTCGCCCCCATCGGACGGTCGAAGCCCATTGGCTCTTCGTATCCCTTGAGTTCGCTCATGGTCGTCAGCAACGTCCAGATCCGACCGTCTTTCAGGCGCATGTGGCCAAAGCCACGCGCGACCTCCGTTTCGAATTGTATCCAGCTCTCTATAATTCCATCTGTCTCGGAAGCGTCCTCTCCGTCCGCAATTTTCCAGTTCGACGGCTTCGTATCGGAGAGCCGCGCCTTGAGCATGTCGCGAACCTGTTCCTTGCCCTCCATTGTCTTGATGTTCCAGGTGAAGGTCACGAGGTCGCGCCAGTAGCAGTCCGTCTGAAAGAGATCGACGGCGCGTTCAACCTCGCCAGCAGACAGCGCTTTGTCGAGCGCGTTGAGCAGGTCAGACATTTTTCCGTCCAGGGCTTTGTCGAGCATGGTGTCCTCCCGTGTGCCGATGGCAGAGCTGCGCTCTTTTCGCGTTCCGGCGAACTGAAGCCGAGGCGCCGACGAAAGCGATGAGCTCGCGCGGTGTCATTCGGTCTTTCAGGTCAGATTTACTTAAATTCTAGCACTTTGCGGCGAAGAGGCGAGGGAGAAACAGCCAATCCGGTCAAAATGCGGGAAGGGATTGGGTCGAACACCTGATTTTCGGGGAACGTCCGTTTTTTGGCGCGCAAGCGACCACTGGGGATAGGCGGGATTCGATGACTAGATGTGGGCTCGATTTGCTCGGCGATGTGTAGAACATCGTCTACCTCAATTCCGAGATAACGGACGGTGCTCCCCAGCTTCGTATGACCGAGTAGAAGCTGGACAGCACGAAGATTGCCAGTCTTGCGATAGATTTGAGTAACCTTCGTCCGCCGCATCGAATGCGGTACCATAGAAGATCGATTTCAAACCGATGGCACGGTGTTCACCAGAAATCGCTTTCTGTCGATGCCCGCCCATTTTCCCCGGCGCAACGCTGCCGGTCTCTCGCTGCCGCCGCACCCATCCAATCGCCGTGCTGACGGCAACCCCGAAGTGCTTGGCGGCCTGATTGCAGGACAACCCGCCGGTCACAACCGCTGCAACCACACGCTTCCGAAGATCCAAAGGGTAAGGCTTGCCCATTCATGCTGCAGGATAATCGGCGAAGCCCCGAGCCATCGCAATCTTGATTAAAGAAGCTTCATTCGGCGGGCGTTCGGGCGGCCGCGCTGGTGCCGGCCGTCGCCATCCGCTCTTGCGCGAGCCGGGCGAGGCCGGTGTGCAGAATGGCAGCGACGATGGCGCCAACGATCGGGGCTGTCAGGTACAGCCAGGCATCGCTGAAATTGCCGGTCGCGACCATCGGGCCAAGCGCCCGCGCGGGGTTGAAGGCGGCGCCGGTGAGGGGCCCAGCCATGATGATGTTGAGGACCAGGGTCATGCCGATCGCCAGCGGCGCGAGATTGCCGGCGCGGCCTGCAACCGCGGTGCCGAGTACGACAGTGGACAGGAAGAAGCCGAGCACCGCCTCTATCACGTAGCCGGCCCAAGGGGTGACTGTGAGCGTCGTCGCGCCGAGAGAAAGGTTGTGCGCGAGCATCGGCGTGCCAAGGCCGGTCTCCGCGCCGCCCAGTACGGCCCCCAACAAGAGCGCGCCAAGGAGACCACCAACGAGTTGGCTGAGGATGTAGCCGGCTGCCTCGCCGGCGCGCATGGCGCCAGCGGCGAACACGGCGGTGGTGACGGAGGGATTGAAGTGTCCGCCCGACACGGGACCGTAGGCGAAAGCGAAAGCCATCACGGTCAAACCGTGGGCGAAGGCAATCGCGGCGACACCGGCCAGGCCGGCACCGCCGCCGACCACGGCCGCGGCGCCGGCGCCGATGAATATTAACGCGAAGGTGCCGATGAACTCCGCGAGGAGCTTGGCTGCGATTCGGTTGGACATTCCTGATCTCCAGAGATGAACGTGCGCCGCGCGCATTGAATTGTTGAGGGGGCCGGCGGCACGGGAGGAGCGGCCGCAGGCCCGCCGAAATGGGCAGCGTTACTCCGCGGCGACCATCCGCGGCGTGAAATCGATGCCCATCGCCTTGGCGATGCCAGCTCCGTATTCGGGATCAGCCCTGTAGCAGTGGACGATCTGCCGCTTGACGATCTCGACCGGCACGCCTTGCATCGCTGCCTTGTAGTTCTGAAACAGCTGCTCCTTCTGGTCGGCCGTCATGAGCCGGAACAAGTCGCCGGGCTGACGATAGTCGTCGTCGCCGTCGCGGTGATTGTAGCGGTCGGCATCGCCGGAGATCTTCAGTGGCGGCTCGCGGAAGCGCTCGTCCTGCACCGGGCCGTTGAACGAGTTCGGCTCGTAATAGGCATCAGGATTCGGGTTGCCGGCGAGCCGCATGGCACCGTCAACGTTGTAAGTGTGCACGGGACAGCGTGGCTTGTTGACTGGAAGCTGGTCCGCATTGACACCAACGCGATAGCGGTGCGCATCAGCATAGGAGAAGATCCGAGCCTGCAGCATCTTGTCCGGCGAATGACTGATGCCGGGTACGATATTGGCGGGCGAGAGCGCGGCCTGCTCGACCTCAGCGAAATAATTGTCGGGATTGCGGTTCAACTCGAGAATGCCGACCTCGATCAGCGGATAGTCGTTGTGCGGCCATACTTTGGTGAGGTCGAACGGGTTGTACCAATGCTTGCCGACGTCGCTCTCCGGCATGATCTGCACCGAGAACTTCCATCTCGGGAAATCGCCGCGCTCGATCGACTCGAACAGATCGCGCTGATGGGTCTCGCGGTCGTAGGCGACCTTCTCGGCGGCCTCGGCGTTGGTCCAGTTCTTGATGCCCTGCATGGTCTTGAAATGGAATTTTACCCAGTGCCGCTCGTTTTTGGCGTTGATGAACGAGTAGGTATGAGAGCCGAAGCCGTCGATATTGCGATAGCTCTGCGGCAAGCCGCGGTCCGACATCAGGATGGTGACCTGGTGCAGGCTCTCGGGCGAAAGCGACCAGAAATCCCACATCGCGGTCGGCGAGCGCATGTTGGTTCTAGGATGCCGCTTCTGGGTGTGAATGAAGTCAGGGAACTTCAGCGCGTCGCGTACGAAGAAAATCGGCGTATTGTTGCCGACCAAGTCCCAGTTGCCTTCTTCGGTATAGAAGCGCAGCGCGAAGCCGCGTACATCGCGCTCGGCCTCGGCGGCGCCGCGCTCGCCCGCCACCGTCGAAAAGCGCAGGAAAGCTTCGGTCGTTTTGCCCTTCTGCAACACCTTGGCCTTGGTGTATTTCGTGATGTCGTGCGTGATGGTCAGGGTGCCATAGGCGCCCGAGCCCTTGGCGTGCTGGCTGCGTTCGGGAATGCGCTCGCGGTTTTGGTGGGCAAGCTTCTCGAACAGAACGAAGTCTTGCATCAGCACTGGGCCACGCGGGCCCGCCGTGATGCTGTTCTGGTTGTCGGAAACCGGCATACCGCTGTCGGTGGTGAGGGTAGGGCGTTTGGCCATGAAGTCATTCCTGTTTACGAGTGATCGAGATCCCGGCAACACGACGCCTGCGGCGGTGTCACTGTTTCGCAACGTCGTCTGTTCCAGCGTCATCTGTTGACAGGCTTGCGTTCGCGAGACCCGGGCGTGGCAGAAATGTAGCCACCGGCTTGGCAATGCCTTTGATTCTATTGCTGCGATTGTGCCGGTCTTGCCTCAATCGTTGCGCATGTGATCGCCGCTCAGCTTCGCTGCGGGCCCCTCAGTGATGACATTCTGCGTGACACGCGAATTCTGGCAACTCAGACCGTAGAATAAATTCGTATTTAATCGTCTCATTCGCCCGAAGCGCTATCTCTTCTCTATGCCCAAGGTGTTGCAGGACGCCGCAAACTACTAACTGCGGGAGTAGCATAGGACCTCAGTAATGACCTTTCTCCATCAATTCAGCGTTCTCGCAGCATCGCGTAACGAGGGCCTACATCCGAAACTCCGGGCCTTACTTGACCGTGCGGCCGCCTCTCCGTTCTCGGAGGTCTCGATGCGCCATGATGGCCTGATCCAGGCTGGACCAAGTCCGGATTCGGAAGCCGTTTTATCAGGGGTGAACGTTACGTTGTTTTCGCGAGAGCTGCCTCGCGCCGCTGTCGCTGGGTCTCGACCTGAAATGCACAAGCTGTCGACGGCAAATCCGAAGCGGGACCGCATCGTCTAGTTATGTTTCGCTGGCTATCGGGTGGAACCGGGTGTTCCGCGGTCCAGATGAGCACTCAGCAGGAGTGGACCAGCCTGAACGTCCAGGATGACGGGACCTGAAAGGCAAACATCACAAACTTCCGTATGATTCTCCTATCCCTTTCGGTATCGGATGCGTACCCACGTACAATTGAGCATCAATCTCACTCGTTCTAGTCTCACTGCTCGTCTGGAAAGAGCCGATTGCAAGGAACAGCTAGATTTCGCCGAACGGTGGGTGGTGTATCATGACACGTGAAGAATTCGCTTCTTACAGTTTCCTCGCCGTAACTGTTTCCGGTCTTTTCCTCCTCTGCTCTGGCTTGCTCGCTATCGCGTTTGCCTAACTTGTGCGTGCGCGTTACCTATCACCGCGCGTCGGGACTGCGCGGGCGCCGCGATACGACGCACCCGGACGCGGGCACCCGAACGCGGATTGCCTTATCTTGCGATAATTAGACGGATGATTGGACCGGCGTCAGGCCGCCCCTTTGATGACATAGTCACCGGGGACGCATTTGATTCTGCCGATCCTCCATTGTTCGCCGGCATAGATCGAATGCGCTTTCCAGTCGGCGAGCGCGGCCTGGGAGAGTAAGCAGGCCTGCATGGGCATCTCGTCCTTGACAACGATTTCCTCGCGGCAGACGGGCTGACTGATATTGGCCAGCGCGTGGCACATCAGGGCGACGACGGTGATTTGCATTGGCCTTTCTCTATCCTGCTGGGCCGAAACCTGGTGTGCTCCGGGTCGACGGGGCCTTCCAGGCTCCAGGTGCGATTAGGAAGCGGGCGGGGCTGCGGACAGCTCCGACGGAATCTCGACCGCGCCGGCCCTGGACACCGCGGCGGCCGTGATCATCCTCGCGGTGCCGCTATTCTGCGAAGCGTTGCTTGGTTCGAGGTCGCCAAAGAGGATGGCTGCTATACCCCCAATTGCGACAATTGCGGCTATCATCGCTGGTCTCAAGTCACCGCGTCGGTATTTCCTCTGAGTGTGCATCTCTTCTGACCCAATCCGTTGCTTCCCAGCGCTCCTGGCGTGCGTGCCGTTGAACAAGCCGCATCACCCGATTGCTGCGTGCTAAGTGCTTCGCAGGTTGCGGTGATCACTTAGCGAGCGGATGTAGGTTGGCCATAAAGGCTATACCACTAAATTGAATTTTATTCGGTCCGGCTATCTCACTCATCTGCTAGCCAAAATTCCACATTCGGACTTCGCCAGGCAGTCATCGCTGGTGGCAGGTAGCATGACCCAAACAAGAAAGGTCGGGCTGGCGGAATCTTGTTTCCAGCCCGACCTCTTCGAGGTAGCAGCGAACGGCTAGGCCGCGTCCCGACGCGGGCGGATCAATAAACCGTCGCGGGTTCGCACGGCGGACCGTTGTCCCAGGGCTCAGTCGCAAATGCGCCCACCGCCGGAGCCCGAACGCAGGCGCTTCCGTCAACGTAAGGCCCGGTGCTCGCATAGGCGTCCGTTGCGACGTGCCGCGAGCCGACATGGCTCTCGCGAGCCATGGCGGGAGTTGCAATCATGGCTGCGGCGATCATGGCAGCCGAAAGAAGTGTACGCTTGGTCATTCGATTTCTCCATTTGGATATGAAGAACCAACACTGTTGGCTCCTCCCGGGAAGTGGAGAAGCGATCGACCTATTAAAGGCACGTTTCCTCACGCGGTATCAACAGCGCGCGAGGTGAATGCTTCGGACATTCAAAAAACGACTTCAAATTTCTAAATTGCTTTTTAATTGAGAAGAGAGCGTCTGGACTTCATATTTCAGATGCTCCCGGAGCTCATAGCGCTGCCGGGAGTTTCGTTGGGGTAACCCTTCCAAGAAGATATCGAGGAAGCTCAGGCTGGGCGGTGGGAAGTTTTCCGCAACCCAATGACTTGCTATGTCCGGAGGTAAGGATGGTTCTGTTCTCGCGCTCCTTTGTGCGCAAACGCGTGATCTCGATGGCGACCACGGCGTCAGTCGCGGCGTCGTCGTTAGCGTTGGCGAAGGATCCGACCACGACACATCACCTCCGCGAAGCGAGGTCGATCCACTATGTGGCGGACTCGTCGGATCATGCGGAGGAGCAGCCGTTCCTGTCGGAGAACAATGCCGCCATGAAGAAGATGATGGCGGACATGATGATCAAGCCGAACGGCGACGTCGATCGCGAGTTTGTCGAGATGATGGTGCCGCACCATCAGGGCGCAGTCGACATGGCGCACGCCGAACTAAAATACGGCCACAACGAACAGCTTCGCCGACTGGCCCAGCAGATCGTCGCGACACAGCAGCACGAGATAGCCGTGATGAGGCATGCTCTCGGCGACCGAGCGTCGCCACCGATCGCTTTTCCGATGCAGCCGCAGGCTGGAGCAGCGTCGGTCTCGCAGCAAAACGCAGCGCCGCATTCCGCGGATACGGACGATGCGCTGTCGCATCATTCAACGAACTGAACATGAACTGGCGCGGAACGTGAAGCCTCCCCGGGAGCGGCGTGCTTCGCGATTTGGCGAAACGGTGCGCGAGTAGAGGATAGATCATGGGAATTGTTCGTTTCGCGCTCCGATTTCCGCATACATTCTATGTGCTGGCGGCGCTGATCCTGTTTCTTGGCATTGCCGCGATCCGATCGATGCCGACCGATATTTTTCCGGAGATCCGCATTCCCGTGGTGACGGTGATTTGGCAATACACCGGTCTCACAACGCCGGAAATGGAACAACGCGTCACCACCTATAGTCAATATTCCATCAGTGCCAACGTCAACGGCATCAAGAACATGGAGGCGCAGACCCTCAATGGTCTGTCGATCCAGAAGATCTACTTCCAGCCGAACGTCAATCTCGACCTCGCGATCGCGCAGATTGTGTCGGCGACGAACTCCATCCGCGCGCTGATGCCACCCGGCATCCAGCCGCCGATCGTCGTGCAGTTCAATGCATCGAGCGTTCCGGTCCTGCAGCTCAGTCTCAATTCGGACAGCCTGAACGAGCAGCAGCTCTACGATTTCGGCATCTATCGCGTTCGTCAGCAATTGGCGCCTGTCCCGGGCGTCACGCTACCGACGCCGGCGGGTGGCAAATATCGTCAGATCATGGTCGATATCGATCCGGACAAGCTGCTGTCCCGGGGGCTGACGCCGCTCGACATCGTGAATGCCGTCAATACGCAGAACCTGACGCTTCCGTCAGGGACGGCGAAGATTGGCGAGACTCAATACACGGTGCGAACCAACGCCACTCCGGCGTCGATCAACGATCTCAACCTGATGCCCGTCAAGTTCGCAAATGGCGCCACCGTCCTGCTGAAGGATGTGGCACAGGTTCGCGACGGGTCGATGGTGCAACAGAACATCGTGCGCGAGGACGGCCGCCGCTCGGTCTTGCTCAGCGTGATCAAGAACGGCAATGCCTCGACACTGGCGGTCGTCAACGGCGTGAAATACGCCCTGCAGGCCATCCGCGCCTCCGCACCGGAAGGACTCAAGATCACCGAACTATTCGATCAGTCGATCTTCGTCACAAATTCGATCAGCGGGGTTTTGCGCGAGGGTGCCATCGCGGCAGGTCTGACCGCACTGATGATCCTGGTCTTTCTAGGCTCCTGGCGATCGACACTGGTGGTGATGATTTCAATTCCGCTGGCGATCCTGTCGTCGCTCGTGGGGCTGTATTTTCTTGGCGAAACTCTGAACACCATGACGCTCGGCGGCCTTGCGCTGGCGGTCGGAATATTGGTCGACGATTCGACCGTGACCATCGAGAACACTCACCGTCTGTGGACCGAAGAAGGCATGTCGCTTTCCGAGGCGACCCTGCACGGCGCCGCCGAAATTGCAGTGCCGACGCTGGTTTCGACGCTTGCCATCAGCTGCGTGTTCACCTCGGTGGTGTTCCTCGTGGGTCCCGCCAAGTATCTCTTCACGCCGCTTGGACTGGCCGTTGTATTTGCGATGCTGGCTTCCTATGGATTGTCGCGGACCCTCACTCCGATCACGATCGGCCTGCTCCTCAAGGGCGAACATCGTCACACGACGGACGGAGCTCCTAGAAGCGTCTCCTCGCGACTAACCGCAGCCTTCGAGCGCAACTTTGAGCGCCTGCGTGATGGATACGCGAAATTGCTGGCAATGCTGCTTCGCCGGCGGGCCATCGTTCCGATCGTCGCAATCTTCATCATTGGTCTCGGCGCGGTGATGTTCTTGTCCGTCGGCCGGGACTTTTTCCCGCTCATCGACGGCGGCCAGATCCAGCTTCACGTTCGTGCTCCCGCCGGAACCCGCATCGAAAGCACCGAGGCGATTTTCCAGGCGGTCGAGGACAAGATTCGCGAAGTCATTCCGGAAAAGGAGCGCTCGTTGATCGTAGACAATATCGGGTTGCCGGCGCGAGCCTACAATCTGGCATTCGCCGACGGCTCGACGATCGGAATCAACGATGGCGTCATCCAGGTGGCGCTCAAGGATGGCCACAAGCCGACCGCCGAGTACGTCAAGAAATTGCGCAAGGTGCTGCCGGCTGCGTTCTCGGAGGACGTGTTCTATTTCCAGGCCGCCGATATGGTGACGCAGATCCTCAATTTCGGGCTGCCGGCGCAGATCGACGTCCGGACGGTAGGCTATGACAAGAACAACCTTTCGGTTGCAAGAGAGCTCCAGCAACGGCTTGCCGCCATACCCGGCATCGTCGACGCGCATCTGCAGCAGGAAGTCGACGCGCCGGCCTTCTACGCCCAGATCGATCGGACCCGTGCCGCGCAGCTTGGCCTCAATGCAAGCACTGTGGCCACCAACATCAATGTCAGCCTGAGTTCGTCGGAGCAGGTTTCGCCCAACTTCTGGACCGATCCGACCTCCGGGATTCCGTATTATCTGGCTGTGCAGACGCCGGAATACAAAGTCAACTCGCTGAATGCGCTCGCAAACACGCCGGTTTCCACCTCGGTCGCCGTGAGCGGCCAAACGGTTCCAGGCATGCTCAGCAATGTCGCGACCTTCAAGCGGGAGAGGGTCGCGACCAATTCCAACCAGACCAACATCCAGCCGGTTTTCGAGGTCTATGCCAGCGTGCAGGGCCGCGACCTCGGTAGCGTAGCAGCCGATATCAGCAAGATCACGACAGAGGTGCAGAAGGATCTGAAGCCGGGCAATGCAATTCAGGTGATCGGCCAAATCCAGAGCATGAATGACTCATTCCGGAATCTGGGCATTGGGCTCTTATTCGCCGCGGTCTTTGTCTATCTCTTGATGGTGGTGAACTACCAGACTTTTGGCGACCCATTCGTGGTGATCCTGGCGCTGCCGGCGACACTTTGCGGCATTGTCACGATGCTGTTCATCACCGGCACCACGCTGAACGTGCCTTCGCTGATGGGGGCGATCATGGCAGTCGGCGTCGCTTCCGCGAACTCCATTCTGCTCGTGACCTTCGCGCGCGAGCAACAGTTGAAAGGTCACTCCGCCTTCGAGGCTGCGCTGAGCGCCGGCCGCACCCGAATCCGTCCCGTGCTGATGACCGCTGCCGCAATGATCGTCGGCATGATCCCGATGGCGATCGGCGGCGCCGGCGAGGAGCAGAACGCGGCGCTTGCGCGCGCGGTCATTGGCGGCCTCTTGTTCGCGACACCGACAACGTTGCTGATCGTGCCCTACCTGTTCGCTATGCTGCGCAAGGGCAACGACGGAAAGCCTCACCATGGCGTATTCGAGGAAATTGAGGGATGACCGAGATTCGTGTGCAACCAAAAAATGAAGAGGTCCAGGATCGGCATGATCCTAAAGCCGATCGCGTTGTTACGCTACCGAGCGCAGTGCCCAAGCGGCGAAGTCGCCGCGGAGGTGTGCTGTTCGGCGCGAGCACGCTGCTGTTGCTCGCAGGTGGCCTTGCGCTAGGCGGCTGGCGCCACTACCAGACCGAGCTTGAGGTCGCTGCCACCTCCCAGCAGAGCCGGGCGCTTGTTCCCGACGTTCGCGTGGCCACCGTCCGTGCCAGCGACAGCAAGATAAGCGTCACTTTGCCGGCCACCACGACGGCCTTTGAGGCAGCGAACATCTTCGCGCGCACCAACGGCTACATCGAGAAGCGCTACGTCGATATCGGCGATCGGGTCAAGGCGGGAGCGCTGTTGGCGGATATCACCGCCCCCGAACTCGACCACCAGATTACGCAAGCCAAGGCGACGCTGGCCCAGAACCAGGCGACATTGCAGCAAACACAAGCAAGCCGTGAGCTCGCCGAAGTCACCAATGGGCGTGATAGCAAGCTGGTCAAGCAGGGATGGCTCACGCTCCAGCAGGGCGACAACGATCGGTTGACCCTGCAGGCGCAGCAAGCAGCGGTCGCAGTGGCTCAGTCCAATATTGCCGCGCAGGAAGCCCAGATTCGAGTCCTCGAACAGGAGAAGGCCTACCAGCGCGTGGTGGCGCCGTTCGACGGCGTGATCACGCAGCGCAACATCGACAACGGCAGCTTGGTCACGTCCGGATCGACCTTCATGTTCACGCTGATGCATCCCAATGTGATCCGCACCCAGGTGTTCGTCCCCCAAGACGAGGCTTTCGGACTTGGACCTGGCGTCGAAGCGGTGGTCCGTGTTCCCGAGATTCCAGATCGGAGCTTTCCGGGCAAGGTGACGCGCATAGCGAGCGCGTTACAGCCCGGCAGCCGAACGCTGCTGACCGAGATCGACGTTCCCAATCCGGACGGCGCGCTCAGTCCCGGGATCTATTGCACGGTCGAGCTCTTTATCCCGCGCAAGACGCCATCGATGATCATACCGGCCGACGCGGTTGTATTCGACCAGAATGGCCTGCATGTCGCGGTCGTCAAGAATGGCGCGGCTCATCTGCAGAAGATCACGATCGCGCGTGACTTCGGCACGGAGGTCGAAGTGCACGACGGCGTCAAGCCGGGCGATCAGGTCATCCTGAATCCAATGATCAACCTCGCGGAAGGCAGCAAGGTCGCGGCGCGCAAACCGCAGACAAGCTAGATCAGCGTCGAGGAAGTAATCGCGATGCGACGCTTACTATTCACGGCAGCCGTTGTACTGCTGGCCTGCAACGCCAGCCTGGCGCAGGTCTCCACCATGGGCACCACAGCCATGGGGATTTCATCGACGCCAGGGACGATTGTGACTTCCCCGCTCAATGGCCCGAGCCCGTTCTCGGCGACAACCCAGCCTGGCACTGCCGACACGACATTGGCGCCGGTGCCGCTGGCTTCCGATCCCACAACGCCAGGGACCGTCGTAACCTGTTCGACGCCGACGGGGCAAATCGCGCCTGCAACTCCAGCGGTGCCAGTTGCATCCATGTCCGCAATGGTCGGCACCAGCGGAACGATGCCACCGGTTTCCGCCGCACCGACGACCTCGGCGGTGTCGCCGAGATATTCTACGTCGACAAGTGGAAATGCGACAGCTCCGTACCTGACGCTGTCGGCACAACCAGCTACATCATTCATGACCGATTTTGCCGGCTCGAACGTACCGGTGCCGCCGCCGCCCGCAGTACCAGCTTTGCCGTCGCCTTCCATTACTCCAATGCCTGTGCCAGTGCATTCGACGGTACAGAGCACCGTCTCGACATCCATGCCGGGAATCACAGTTACGATGACATCATCAGCTGCGACGACGTTTCCGGCCGCGATGACAACAGCATCACCGTTGGGAACCATTCCTACGCCAATCGCCATTACCACGACCGGAAACGTGTCACCAACGGCCCCGCTTGGCAGCCCGTCGACGACAGTATGCAGCTCTACGCCGGGAGGCCCGCCGAGCAATGGCGCGGCGTTGCCGCTGTCGACACCGGATATTCCAGCAATCCCGCCACCCGGAACGATCCCGCCAGATATCACGCCGCCTGGGGGCACCAGCATTGACCCGACGATGAATGTAGTGCCGACGCCGAACACGTCGGCATGCGCCGAGGGCACAACGATGAACGTTGCAGCGCCCGCCACGATGACACCGGCCAATGCCACGGGCGCTATGGCAACGCCGGGCATATCGCCGGCGGGCTGCTGACGCGGAACGTCATTCTCGTGCCACGAACTTGCTGGGCTAAATTACTATTTAATTGAAAACCCAGGACCAATAAGGATTTGTAGCTTGGGTACATAGCAAGTCTGGAAACTCTTCACTTGTGCCTGGAGTTCAAAGGCACCCGAGAAAGATCAACCGAGGTCAATCCGTATGTTGCACGTAGCATCGCTCGCGACACCCACAACACTTTCGGAACAAGCGGTTAACGATATCTCGGAAGCGTTGACACTGCTTCTCTCGGACGTGTTCGCGCTGTATCTAAAAACCAAGAATTTCCACTGGCATATGTCTGGCTCGCATTTCCGCGACTATCATTTGATGCTCGATGAGCAAGGCGAACAGATTTTCGCGATGACGGATACCATCGCCGAGCGAGCGCGAAAGATCGGCGGCACAACGCTTCGCTCCATCGGGCAGATCTCGCGTTTTCAGCGCATCGCGGACAACGAAGCTGAATACGTGAAACCGCTCGACATGATAACTGAACTCCGGGACGGCAATGCGACGCTGACGCAGAACATGCGGGCGGTGCATTCGCTATGTGACAAGGCGGGGGATGTTGCGACAGCAAGTCTGCTAGAGAACTGGATCGACGAATCCGAGAAGCGCACCTGGTTTCTCTTCGAGTGCAGCCGGGATGGCTGAAGCCAAGGCTTGAGACACAACTGTTCGACAGAGTCTATCTATCGCACCTCGAACGGGTCGTTCGATGAGATCTCTGGCGACAACCGGAACGCGCAAGCCTCTCGTCGAAACTACCAACCTGGACCAGCACGGATTGCTTTACCCATGAAAACCTCCCCGAGCCGATCGCAAGCGTCCGTAACACAGCTGCACGAAAGAGAGCTGCTGCAACGAGACCAACACCCCGAGAGGGTGGATTGGCATTGGATGGACCGACGACTCGATGAGGAGCTGCGCGATACCTTCCCGGCGAGCGACGCTCTTTCGGTCACACGAAATCCACCCAGCAGCTGATCGGGGAGGCTTTTGACCCGGCCAAAGCCGACTCGATCGATCTAGTCCAATGTGAACGGCAAGGACCCATTCACAGACCGCTTTTCGCGTTGTCCACTGCTACCGCAGTCTGCTCGTTTGCGGTCCAGGGTTTGGCTTTCGTCGATGCGGGATGAGGGTCCTGCGTCTGGCCGCACCTTCCAAACGCGGTGCTTAGGCCTTCAGCTACTTGGCTAATTCTAAAATGCTATTTAATGGTGCGGCCCCTCGAGGGAGGCTATTTTATTACGGGCGGCCGCACCGCACTTGCCCCCAAACGCGGTGGTCATATGGCCGCAGAGCGGACGGCGCACGCCACGCCACCTGCCCGAGTGAGGCTGGCGGCGCCGTCCGGCCTTTTGAGGATGAAACCCATGGCAGTTGCAGGTCGTTGACATGGCATTGGTCTCGGGCAAGCGTAACATCCCAGGGGCGGCGGCCTCCAGCCCTGCGAACGTTTTCGCCGCAGTCGGGAATCGATTGATGACAAAAGTGCTGCTGATCGAGGACGACAGCGAGACGGCTGAGGAAATCACAGCCGAGCTGGCCGATCGCGGTTTTGAAGTCGAATGGTCGGCCAACGGCATCGAAGGTCTCGACAAGGCGCGATCCTTGAAGCCGGACGCGATGATCGTCGACCGGTTATTGCCGGGAATGGACGGTCTTACCGTCATCGAGGCGCTGCGAAAAGAACAGGTGCGCACTCCAGTGCTGGTGTTGAGTGCCCTTGGTGCCGTCGATGACCGCGTACGCGGATTACGGATGGGTGGCGACGACTACCTCACCAAGCCGTTTGCGCTTGTAGAACTTATGGCCAGGGTGGAGGCCTTGTTGCGCCGGCCGGCGGAATCGCGCGAGACGACGTTGCGAGTAGGGCCGCTGGAACTCGATTTGATCGAGCGCACCGCAAAGCGCGGCGATCGCGTGATCGATCTTCTGCCGCGAGAATTTCGCCTGCTTGAATACATGATGCAGCGAAGCGATCAGCTGCTGACGCGAGCCATGCTCCTGGAGGAAGTCTGGAATTACAAGTTTATTCCGGCGACCAACCTTGTTGACGTACACATGGGGCGACTGCGCCACAAGGTAGACGGACCCGGCGAAGCTCCCATGATCCACAATGTCCGCGGCTCCGGTTTCATTCTTCGCGCGGGACCATAGGGTTTTGATGGCCGGCTGCGATGTGCCGCCGTTGACGTCGACCAAGCCATCCGGGCAGCGAGATCCGATGCGTCAGGCGCAATTCATACGTTCGACCACCTTTCACTGGGCGCTTGCGGTGGCCGGCGTGCTCGCGGTTTTCATCATCGTCTTATTTGGCTTCATCTACTGGAAGATCGATGACTATCTGACGGCCCGATCTGACCGTGTAATCACCGTGGAACTGGACAGCATTGCCGGCCTGTCGCCTGAACGCCGGCTGGAGGCAATCGATGAGAAGTTGAGGCAGGATCCCCGGCGGGTACAGGTCGTGGCGATATTTGCGGCCGACGGTCACCGGATAACCGGTAATCTGGAAAGCCTGCCACCGCATCTGCGGATCGACGCACCCGCGCAGGGCACCGATGTCATCAGGACAGACCGAAAAGGTAGCGAACTTCAGACTGTCCGTGCGATCGCGAGGCGCATGCGAAATGGCGACGTCCTCGTCCTCGGACGAAATATCGATGAGGCCGGCGAAATCTCCCATGTCGTCGGTCAAGCGCTGGCGCTGGGTCTGCTGCCGGCCTTTTGCCTTTGCCTGCTGGCCGGCGCATGGCTGAGCATGCGCGCCCAGAAGCGCGTCGAGGAAGTCAATCAACGGGTTCAGCGCATCATCGCCGGCAATCTGCGGGAGCGGCTTCCGCACCGCAATGTCGATGAACCCTTTTCGAGGCTCGCCGCGATCGTCAATGGCATGCTCGACGAAATGGAAACGATGATCCACGCGCTTGCCGGCGTCGGCAACGACATCGCGCACGATCTGCGCACGCCGCTTACACGCGCGCGGCTTGCCCTCGAGCGCGGCCGGACCAACGCCACCAACCTGGAGCAGCTCCAGGCGGTGGTGGACAAGGCGATCGCAGGAATCGATCAGTCGCTAACGATCATAACTGCACTGTTGCGTCTCGCCGAGATCGAAAATAGCCGGCGTTCCGCGGGCTTTGGTAGCGTCCATCTGCACGAAATGCTGCGTGAGGTCTGCGACATCTACGAACCGATCGCGGAAAACAGGAACATCGACTTGCGGGTCCACGCCAGTGAGCCGCTCAGCGTGCTCGGAGACCGCGATCTGCTATTCGAGGCCGTCGCTAACATCGTCGACAACGCCATCAAGTTCACGCCCGACGGCGGCAAGGTGAGGATCGAGCTGATACGCTGCGACAACGAGACCATCGTGCGCGTCACTGATACCGGATCCGGGATTAGTGAGCAGGAGCGAGAAGTCGTGCTACGGCGCTTCTATCGTTCTGACAAGATGAGAAACACGCCGGGCGTGGGCCTTGGCCTCAATCTGGTGGCTGCGATTGTAAAGCTGCACGGTTTTCGGCTCGCGATACACGCCGGACCGGGCGGACGGATCGATATCATTTGCCCCGACCCGCAACCGAGCCGCGTTGCGCTAGCTGCGAAAATCTGAATCGCGGCAAAGCAGCCACTGTGACATTCGAGGCGCAGTTATCGAGCCAGATACTCGTCCAAACGAGCGCGATCGGCAAAGCCGAAAGGATGAAATCCTATTTAATGGAAGTCGACGTCGGGCCGTCTATGTTGGGTTAGGGCCACGGACGATGGCACCTGACCTTGCGCTCAACTAATGGAGCAATCCATGCGCTCAATTGTTCTCGCTCTAACTCTCGGCACTATGCTCGTGGCTAGCGGCAGCGCTGCGGTTAGGGCCCAAACGATCGTTGGCCCCACGACCGCAGTGCCCAGTGCGCCGATCGGCCATTTGCAGCCGCGGGCGCAGCAGTTTGCGCCCCGCTCTGCAGCGGAGCAAGCCGAGCAAGGCAAGATGTCGGATTTCGATGCCGAGCAGCAGAAGGAGGATGAAGAGCTCGACAAGCACCTCGACATCTGTCGCGGGTGTTGATGTCTGGTTGCTTTATCTAGCGTAGCGCGGTCGGGTGCGCACTAGTTGAGCTACTGCACGCGGTTAAACGCGATATCCTCAATTCTGGGAGAGGCGACACCTCCGAGTGCTGTCAGTTTGAGGAAATCGTAAAATAGAATTTAATGTTATATCGGGCACCTCGTCTTAAAGCGATCAGGACAACACGTTAGCTTTGCGCGCGCCACTTAGCGCTGGTTCGCAGAGGATCCGGAGTGAAAACACATCGCACGCTTTTGACGATCGTAGCAGCGATCTTTGTCTCCATGCTGGGCGCGGATCCGCCAAACGCGGAGCAGGCCAACTCGAGGCTCTCTCCTCGGGCACTCCAGGAAATTGCGCAGCTCGAAGCCGAGATTGACCGCATCGAAGCGCAGACAATCAAGCGGCTTGCGGCGCCCCCGGACAATCAGATCCAGCAGATCGAGTTGCTCGGCAAGTTGATGCTGTACGACAAGGATTTGTCGGTAAACCGCAACGAGGCTTGCGCCTTCTGCCACATGCCCGAGACAGGGTTTACCGGTCCGGTATCAGAATTGAACCGCGCCACCGGCGCCTATCCCGGTTCGGTGCGAACACGATTTAGCGATCGCAAACCGCAATCGCACGCCTACGCACCACTATCGCCCGTATTGCATTACAATCCCGGGCAGGGCGACCTTGTCGGGGGCAATTTCTGGGACATGCGCGCCACCGGACGCCGGTTGGGAAACCCAGCAGCCGAGCAAGCGGAAGGTCCGCCGACCAATCCGGTGGAAATGGGCCTGCCTGATATCGCCTGCGCGGTCTATCGGGCCTCGCAGCGGCCTTATCGCGCGATGTTCGAGAGCGTGTGGGGCACGCAGAGCTTTGCGATCACATGGCCGGGTGACGTAGAGGAGGTCTGTAACCAGCCTGGGCCGCCCACCGCCAGTCAGCCGTTGCCGGTTCGTCTGAGCCCGATTGATCGCGGCCGGGCCGGCACCACCTTCGACCAGATGGCGCAGTCGATCGCCGGCTATGAAGCGTCAGCCGAGGTGACGTCGTTCACCTCGAAATTCGACGCGGTACTCGCGAAAAAGGCACAATTCACACCGCAGGAGCAGCAAGGCTACGACCTGTTCCGTGGCAAGGCACGATGCAACGAGTGTCACCGAGATGGCGGTCCCGGCGAAGACCCGCTATTCACCGATTTCACCGCCAGCAACATCGGCACTCCGGCCAACCCGAGGCTTCCTTACTATGAGGAAAATCGGCCTGACGCATTGGGTTATGCCGCCAATCCGCAAGGCACGTCATTTGTCGATGGCGGCGTCGGCACCTTTGTCAAGCAAGGGCATCTGCTGAGCCAGCCCTCCGCCGTCGACCAACGATGGCTGAAGCTCGCGCCTGACAACCAAGCGCGAATGCAGGTGCCGACATTGCGCAATGTCGACAAGCGGCCCTATCCGGCCTTCGTGAAGGCTTACGGGCATAATGGATACTTCACCAGCCTGAAAGAGATCGTGCATTTCTACAACACGCGTGACGTGCTACCCCGATGCAAACCCGGCGACGCCGGTGAAGGCACGACATGCTGGCCCGCGCCGGAGTCGACCGCCAACATGAACACGAGCAAAGTCGGGAACCTAGGCCTGTCTGACGCAGAAGAGGATGCGCTTGTGGCCTTCATGCAGACGCTGACCGATGGCTTTACGTCCCGCGATCGGCCGTAAGTCGATCAACATGGCGGCCGTTGGCGGACGATCTCAGGCGAGCTTACAACGAGCCGGCTGACGGCCCGGCCGGGCTAGCCGCCGGCCGCGACCGTGTGAGCACGCTGCTCGGCGGGCTGATAGTCGCCTCCGAGCGGAAGATCGAGCTTCCGCCATACCGCAACCAACGCATCAGCCAACTGTCCGACCAGCCGAGCGTCATGCGCCGGGGTGGGGGTAATCCGCAATCGCTCGGTGCCGCGGGGGACTGTGGGATAGTTGATCGGCTGGACGTAGATCCCGTGCTCCTCGAGCAAAAGATCGCTCGCCTGCTTGCACAGATCGGGATCGCCGATCATGACAGGCACGATATGCGTCTCCGTCGCCAGCACCGGCAGGCCGGCTTCCCGCAAAGCCGCCTTGGTCGCCGCCACCGCGGCGCGCTGGCCCGCACGCTCCGCGCCCGATATTTTGAGATGGGCGATCGAGGCTGTCGCAGCCGCGGCCACCGCGGGTGGCAACGCCGTCGTGAAGATAAATCCGGGAGCATGGCTGCGGACGGCGTCCACGAGGGCACCAGCGATATAGCCTCCAAGCGTACCGAAAGCCTTGGCAAGCGTTCCTTCGATGACGTCGATGCGCGCCATTACCCCGTCCCGCTCGGCGATGCCGGTACCGCGCGACCCGTACATACCGACGGCATGTACCTCGTCGAGATAGGTCATCGCGCCATAGCGCTCTCCAAGGTCGCAGATCGCTCCGACTGGCGCGACGTCGCCGTCCATCGAATAGAGGCTCTCGAAGACGATCAGCTTGGGCCGGTCGGGCGGCGCGCGAGAGAGCAACGCCTCCAGGTGCTCAAGATCATTGTGGCGCCAGATCTGCTTAGCGCAGCCGGCGGCACGCACGCCTTCGATCATCGAATTGTGGTTGAGCGCGTCTGACAGGATCAGGCAGTCCGGAAGGAGCCGCGCGATCGTCGCAATTCCCGTATGGTTGGACACATAGCCCGACGTGAAAACGAGCGCCGATTCCTTGCCATGCAGCTCCGCCAGCTCGGCCTCGAGCTCCACCAGCGCGCGATTCGTACCAGAGATGTTGCGCGTCCCACCCGCACCTGCACCCATCCTGAGCGCGGCCGCGCACATCGCTTCGATCACTTTTGGGTGCTGGCCCATGCCGAGATAGTCGTTGGAGCACCAGAACACGACATCGTGCTTGCCGTTCGGACTATTCCAGAAAGCATGGGGGAACTGTCCCATTTTGCGCTCCAGGTCGGCGAAGACGCGATAGCGCCGCTCGCGCTTCAGAGCGGCAATGGCAGATTGAAAACTCCCGTCGTAGTCGAACATTGGTGGAAATCCTTCATGACCGGTTCATCTGCACGCCGCACTCGTCAATCCGGCCGCGGGCAAAGGCTGATGCCGTCGTCCACGCGGGTTCTGATCAAAACGCTGTGTGACCGCGCTGCCGGTGGCCGTGACTTCTCGAAAACTTGGAGAGGTCTACCCGCGCCAGGCGGAGCCCCGGATCACTCTGCAGAAATTGCCGCGGGTGAAGTGCGGATCCTTGTCCGCGAGCACGTCGGCCTTCACATTGCCGAACGTTGTCTCCGGCTTGTGCTTGATGCCGTCGTAAAACGCTTGGATGATATCTTCCTTGAAATGCTCAGAACGCGGGTGGGCATGCGCCACGGCCTCGCGCTCCGCGTCGCTGTATTCGGAATAGGCCAGGCCAAGCACGTCCATTTCGACGCCGGCCGTCACCAGAGCTACGACGGGATGCATGTGCTGCGGTATGCCAGGCGTCGTGTGCAGGGCGATCGCGGTCCAGACGGTGTCGATATCGTATTGTCCGATGCCGTGGCTGCGCAGGAAGTCACGGGCGGCATTGGCGCCGTCAACTTCGAAGCGCTCGTCCGCGCTGCTGTGCTGATGGGTCAACCCCATGTCGTGGAACATCGCGCCAGCATAAAGCAGCTCCGGATCGAATTTCAATTCGTGATGCTTGCCCGCCAGAGCGCCCCAGTAATAAACACGGCTCGAATGGTGAAACAGAAGTGGCGTCTCGGTATCCCGTACCAGCTCCGTTATTTCGCGAGCGAGCTTGCTGTCGGGAATTCCAACTCCCGCAAGGTCGATATTTATCTTAACGTCGATATTCATGCATTTCTCCTTGCGATTGGCGGCGATCAAGTGGATTGCACCTCGATGAGGTGCGTCCCGACGTCGGGCAGCGTTTCGGTCCCGATGCTCTGAGGCGATAGCGGCGACCGTCCGCGCAACTCGAGCGATTGCCGCGGGCGTCGCCGCTCGCACGTCCCGCGAATGAGGGGTGACCAACCCCCGAAGTCTCGAAAATCTGCCTCGCGGCTTTTTTCGGCAGCTTTTGCAAAAAGAGGCGGACAGCTCCCGCCTGCCTTAGTGAGGGAGGGAGATAAGGCTGCGCGAAGCCGTCCGCTTTGGCAGCGATGCGATACCGCACCAGGGAGGAAACACGCGGCCGGGCTGCCTGTCGTAAGAATACGTCTGGCCCACTGGTAGCTCCATTAAACAGACGTTTGGGTTGAACTGAATTAAAGTTTAGCTGGATGGCGACCTGCCGCAGTGCTTGATTTGCCGTCGAAGTCAGAACGCGTTCCGGTACCGCGAAAGCGCGCGCGGGCTGCCGTAGACCCACATAGGTTCGTCGCATTCGCTTGGGCCATGGTCGGTCATGCAGGCGGCGCTCCAGGTCGGAGCAGCAACCTCGCGGCCCTCGTCTCCGTATGCTTGCGGGAAAGCGCTATGTTCAATGGTTTTTGCCTGAGCTGTAGCTGACATCGTGAGCGTGAGCAGCGATGCTGCCAGTATGTATCTTATCTTCATGGTTCGGCTCCTTGATGATGGGTGCGAAGCGACCGCGGGAATCGAGGTCGCTTGCATCGATTGCGCGTGGCCAACCCATAGAGTGCGCACTGCCAGCCAAAATGCTTGTGCGAGATTGCGGCGCTTGGTTCGACCTTGCGCCCGATTTGAGTAGGGTTTTGAGCGGCTTCTGCCGTGCGGAACCAGCAGATTCGGTGCCTGCCGAGGGGCAATCGAATTGCCGGATTTCTTAAAAATGCTCTATGCTTGCTTGCCGGACATCCGGAATGTTCTGGGAGTGATGCCTAGCCAGATCACGAACTTCCGGAATTTCAGCCGCGCGGTTGTCCCGGCAGCATTGCAGTCTCAGTACCTTTAGCGGGACGAGCAAGCAGAATGAAAAAACCTGATTTTCCACATCGAAGCCCGATGCCGGCCACGATTTTTTACCATGCAGTGGCGGTCTTGTCGGTTGCGGTTGCGGTCATTACTGCGGAACTTATCACACGCTTACTGAATGCCGAGGCGATCGCAACGACGATGCTTTGCGCGGTTATCTTTGCTGCATGGTTTGGCGGCTTCGGCCCGGCGCTACTGGCGATCGCACTCGCACTGTTGGCGTTCCATTATTACCTGGCACCCCCAATCAACTCCTTTACCTGGAAGCACGATTTATTTGCTGTGGGCATTTCGGAGGTGCCGCGTCTATTCCTGTTTTCCATTACATCTTTCGTTGTTTCATCCATGATATCGGCACAGAGAAGAGCAAAAGCCGCCCTGTTGCATAGCGAAGTGTATTTGACCGAAGCTCAGAGATTGAGCGGCACCGGCAGCTTTGGATGGAACGTCGCCAGTGGAGAGATCATCTGGTCAGACCAGACTTTCCGAATCTTCGGATGTGATCGGACGACGAAACCGACCCTGGAGTTTATTGTCCAGCGCACCCATCCGGAAGATCGCGCTGCCGTGCAAAAGACCATCGATCGCGGGTCTCGCGACGGAAAAGAGTTCGACCATGAATATCGATTGCTGATGCCGAATGGCTCGGCGAAATACGTTCACGCCGTCGCTCGTGCTGAAAGAGACGCGTGGGGCAACGTCGAGTTTGTCGGGGCGGTGACGGATGTTACGGTTGCAAAGGAGACGGAGCGTAAGCTCCGACGCAGCGAAGCCTATTTGGCCGAAGCCCAGCGTTTGAGTCATACCAGCAGTTGGGCCTTTGATGTGCGCCGTCAAGATTTCATATATCGTTCGGCCGAAGTGTACCAGTTGTTTGGGTTCGATCCCGAAGAGGACGCACCATCACTTCAGACCTTCCGAGATCGTATCTTCCCCGAAGATCTGCGTCGGATTGTCGAGGTAGTGCCGCAGGCTATCCGGGATAAAGCGGACTTCGAGATTGATTTTAGGATATCTCTTCCCGACAAATCGACAAGGCACGTGCATTCGGTGGGACACCCCGTCGTCGGTGGCGACGGAAATGTTGCCGAAGTCATCGGTACGCATGTGGATGTCACCGAACAAGTCGCTGCAAAGCGAACGCTGGAAAAGGCGTTTGATGAAATCAAGAAATCCGAGGACCGTCTTCGACTGGTGATCGACACGATCCCGACGCTGGTCTGGCGTTCTAGACTCAACGGACGGCCAGAATTCTTTAATCAGCAAACGCTGGATTATACCGGTCTCTCATTAGAACGCTGCCTGGAGGGCTGGGTTCGCACGGTCCATCCGGACGAGATGGCAAACCTGGCGGGGATGTGGCGCGAGATACGGAATTCCGGCGCGCGAGGCGAGACGGAAGGACGGCTCCAGCGCTTCGACGGTCGATATCGCTGGTTTTTACTTCGTGTCGAGCCGCTGCGGGACGAAGCGGGCAGCATCGTCGAATGGTACGGGTCGGCCACCGACATTGAGGACCGCAAGCAGACCGAAAACGCTCTCCGTCAGAGCGAAGCGTATTTGGCCCAAGCACAGCGATTGAGCCTTACCGGCACCTTCGGATGGCGCGTCACCACCGGCGAGAATACCTGGTCAACGGAAACTTACAGGATTTTTGGATATGACGAGGCCTCCGCAGTCAACGTTGATATGGTTCTTGCGCGCGCGCATCCTGAAGATCGTGCTGCCGTGCAAAAGGAGATTGATCGGTGTTCCATTGATGGAAACGACTATGATCAAGAGTATCGGTTGCTGATGCAGGATGGTTCGCTGAAATATGTTCATGCCGTCGCTCGGGCCGAAAGAGATGAGTCAGGCAACATCGAGTATCTTGGTGCAGTGACGGACGTGACGGTTGCGAGGGAAACGGAACGGAAACTGCGACGCAGCGAGGCCTATTTGGCCGAAGCCCAGCGTCTGAGTCGTACGAGCAGTTGGGCCTGGGATGCGCGCCTTCAAGAATTCGTTTATCGGTCGCCCGAAGTGTACCATCTGTTTGGGTTCGATCCAGAAAAGGACTCTCTGTCACCGCGATCCTTCCAAGAGCGAATTCTATCGGAAGACAGGGGCCGGTTTACCCAAATGGTGCACCAGGCGGTACGGGAGAAAACGGACTTTGAAGTCGATTTTCGCATAGATCTTCCAGACGGTCCGACACGATACGTTCATTCGGTGGGACATCCTCTCGTCAATGGCGAAGGCGAAGTAATCGAGCTCGTTGGCACCCACGTCGATGTCACCGAGCAGCACCTCGCGCAGGAGGCGCTGCAAAGAGCTTTTGACGAAATCAAGAAATCCGAGGATAGGCTTCGGCTAGTCATCGATACAATCCCGACGCTGGTCTGGCGCGCCGGACCAGACGGCGTTCCCGACTTTCTGAATCAACCGGCCCTCGACTATACCGGTCTCTCATTGGATCAAATCGAAACCGGCTGGCCTCGCGCTTTTCATCCTGATGACAAGAAGGGAATGTTGGTGAAATGGAGCGCAATACGGGAGTCCGGTATCCCCGGCGAGCTTGTAGCTCGGCTCCGGCGCTTCGATGGTGAATATCGCTGGTTCTTGTTTCGAGGCGTGCCGCTGCGCGATGAGCAGGGCAACATTGTCAAATGGTATGGGTCATCTACCGACATCGAGGACCGCAAGCGGGCCGAGGAGGCGCTTCGCGAGAGTGAGCAGCGCTTTCGCGACTATGCTGAAACGGCCTCCGATTGGTTCTGGGAGGCCGGACCGGACCATCGGGTCACCCGCATATCGGAACACATCAATGATATCGGCTTTGTGCCCTCAGGTCTGGCCGGCATGTCTCGCTGGGACATTGCAACTGATATCGAATCGGAACCCGAGAAATGGCGGGCGCTTCGGGCGTTGATCGACGCCCATCAGCCATTTCGCGATTTCGTCTACACCGTAAATAGCGGTGGATCTCCAGTGTACGTCCGAACCAGCGGCAAGCCACTTCACGACGCAAAGGGAAATTTTCTCGGCTATCGGGGCACCGGCACCAATATTACGGCGGCGATCCGCGCAGATCACGCCGAAAAGGCTCTGCGCGAAGCACAGGCAGAACTCGCACACGTTACACGCGTGACTACCCTGGGCGAACTGACCGCCTCCATCGCCCATGAGGTGAACCAGCCGCTCGCCGCCATTATCGCCAACGCTGAGGCCTGTTTGCGCTGGCTCGATCGCGAAACTCCCGACCTGCCCGCTGCGCGCCGTTCGGTGGAATGGGTTATCAACGGCGGCAACCGGGCAAGTGAGGTGATCCGGCGTGTCCGCGCGCTTGCGAAAAAGTCCGATACTGAGAAGGTGCCGCTCGACGTCAATGACGTCGTGAGGGACGTCATCGCGCTGGTGCAGCGCGAGCTAGCCAGCAACCAGGTGTCATTGCGAATGGACTTGACACCCGCTCTACCCATAATCTTGGGTGACCGGGTCCAGCTGCAACAGGTGATCATCAATTTGGTGATAAACGGTATCGAAGCCATGCAGCCAATGATGGATCAGCCGCGCGAACTGGTGATCCGATCAGGCCAGGACGAGGCAAACCGAGTGTTCCTGAGTGTGACGGATTGCGGTGTCGGGATCTCCGCCGAAAATGCGGACCGGCTGTTCAATGCGTTCTTCACCACCAAGTCCAGCGGCATGGGCATGGGACTCTCGATCTGCCGTTCGATCGTGGAGGCTCACGGAGGACGGATGTCAGCTCACCGCAATGAGGGGCCCGGTGCGACGTTTCAATTCGTCCTGCCCTCGCATCAAGAGGAGGCGTCGTGACCCCGCGCCCCAAATCATCGCATGAACCCACCAGGGAGCCCGTCGTCTTCGTTGTCGAAGACGACGAATTAGTGCGCGGAGCGCTTAGCAATCTCTTTCAATCGGTGGGACTGGAAGTTGAGGTGTTCGGATCGGCATCCGAAATGCTGCAAAGCAAGCTTCCAGATGTCGCCAGCTGCCTTGTCCTTGACATCAGATTACCAGGATTGAGCGGTCTGGACTTCCAAGGTGAACTAGCCAAGGCGAACATTCATATTCCCGTTATCTTCATGACCGGCCATGGCGACATTCCGATGACCGTCAGGGCCATGAAGGGCGGGGCTGTCGATTTCCTGACCAAACCGTTTCGCGATCAGGACATGCTGGACGCCGTGATGGTGGCGATCGAACGGGATCGGAAGAGACGCGAAGCCGCCAAGATCCTCGCAAACCTGCAGACCCATTTTGAAACCTTGACTCCTCGCGAACGGGAGATCCTGGTTTTGATATCATCTGGCCTCATGAACAAACAGATTGCCGCCGAACTCGGAATTGCCGAGATTACGGTGAAGATTCATCGTGGGCACCTCATGAAAAAGATGGGTGCGAGGTCGGTGGCCGATCTAGTGGGAATGGCCGAAACGATGCGAATTCGTCGCACCAAACCCTAGCGCATGTTTTGCGCGCTACGTTCGAAGCTCATTCCAGAAGCCGGTGTGTCCGCAGCCACGACTAAAACCAAGGTATGG
Organism: Alphaproteobacteria bacterium; assembly: GCA_005884765.1. Lineage (GTDB taxonomy): Bacteria > Pseudomonadota > Alphaproteobacteria > Rhizobiales > Xanthobacteraceae > Bradyrhizobium. The sequence goes on along the minus strand of VAZV01000170.1, from coordinate 7 downwards.
GGTCCCG
>VAZV01000270.1 GCA_005884765.1 Alphaproteobacteria bacterium | reverse complement strand
TCTGGAGCTAGGCGAACCGTGATGCTTTCAACTCGTTTCAATCGCTGGACCGTTGCCGCCCTCGCTCTCGCCGCGCTGACGGCACCCGGTGCAGTTTGCGCGCAGACGCCCGATCATCCCTCGGATAATTCGGCGCAGTTTCCGACCCGGAACGATTTGAGATCGCTGACCACGTCGGGCAGCTATCTGGCCGCCCGTCACGCCAGCGTCGAGCGCGACGCCAACTCCGCCTCGGCCTTCTATCTGTCGGCGCTGCGCACCGATCCGAAGAACAATGAGCTGCTGGATCGGGCGTTCATCTCCTCGGTCGCCGACGGCAACATCGACGAGGCCGTCAAGCTTGCCGAGCGCATCCTCACCGTCGACAAATCCAACCGGGTCGCGCGTCTTGTCGTCGGCGTACAGGATCTCAAGCTGAAGAAATATGCCGCCGCGCAGTTGAACATCAACCAGTCGATCCGCGGGCCGATCACCGACCTGGTGGCCACGCTGTTGTCGGGCTGGGCCATCTACGGCGCCGGTGACACCAAGGCGGCCGTCGCCAGCATCGACAAGCTCACCGGTCCGGAGTGGTATCCGATCTTCAAGGACCTGCACGCCGGCATGATGCTCGACCTTGCGGGCAAGGAAAAGGACGCCGGCACCCGCTTCGAGCGGGCCTACAAGCTCGATGATTCCATGCTGCGCGTCGCCGAATCCTACGCGCGCTGGCTGTCGCGCAACAAGGATGACAGCGCCGCCGCCGGCATCTACCAGGCGTTCGACAAGAAGCTCGCGCGGCACCCGCTGGTGCTGGAAGGCCTGCGCGAGACCAAGGCCGGCAAGAAGATGCCGCCGCTGGTGGATTCGCCGCAGGCCGGTGCTGCCGAAGCGCTCTATGGCATCGGCGCCTCGCTGACGCGCCGCGGCGGCGAGGATCTCGCGCTGGTCTATCTGCAGCTTGCGCTGCATCTCGTGCCCAATCATCCGCTGGCGCTGCTGTCGCTTGCCGATCTCTATGAATCGGTGAAGAAGCCTCAGATGGCGATCAAGGTCTACGAGCGCGTGCCGGCGAACTCGCCGCTAAAACGCAACGCGCAGATCCAGCTCGCGACCGATCTGGACTCCGCGGACCGCAGCGATGAAGCGATCAAGATCCTGAAGAACGTTACCGCGGAAGATCCGAAGGATCTCGAGGCCATCATGGCGCTCGGCAATATCGAGCGTGGCCGCAAGAAGTTTGCCGACTGTGCCCAGACCTATTCGCAAGGCATCGACGTGCTGCCCCCGAATAACGACAAGGCCAACAGCGTCTATTACTACTACCGCGGCATCTGCGAGGAGCGCTCCAAGCAGTGGAACAAGGCGGAAGCCGATATGCGCAAGGCGCTCGAGATGCAGCCCGAACAGCCGCACGTGCTGAACTATCTCGGCTATTCCTGGATCGACCAGGGCGTCAACCTCGACGAAGGCATGAAGATGATCAAGCGCGCCGTCGAGCAGCGTCCGGACGACGGCTATATCGTGGATTCGCTGGGCTGGGCCTATTACCGGATCGGCAATTACGAGGAAGCGGTCAAGAATCTGGAGCGTGCGATCGATCTCAAGCCCGAGGATCCGACCATCAACGATCATCTCGGCGACGCCTACTGGCGCGTCGGCAGGACGCTGGAAGCAAAATTCCAGTGGGCCCATGCTCGCGACCTGAAGCCCGAGCCGGACGACTTGCCGAAGATCGAGGCCAAGATCGAAAACGGACTGCCGGATGATCCGTCATCCGCAGCCGCTGCCGCCGACAAGAAGAAGGACGACGGCAAGGAAGACGGCAAGGGCGGCTGATCAAAGGGCTTGGGGGGAATGCCGCTGGTCGAGGAGGGACGTGCCAAAGTCAATCTGACCCTGCGGGTGATTGGCCGCCGCGTCGATGGCTATCACGATCTCGAAAGCCTGGTGGCGTTCGCCGATTGCGCCGACCGCCTGACGCTCGCGCCTGGAGCGGAGCTGAAGCTGATAACCACTGGTCCACTCGCCGGCGACTGTGGCGAGACATCGGACAATCTGGTGCTCAAGGCGGCGCGGTTGCTGGCCGAACGGGTGCCCGGCCTGAAGCTGGGCGAATTCACCCTCGACAAGGTTCTGCCGGTTGCGGCCGGCATCGGTGGCGGCTCGGCCGATGCCGCTGCGGCGCTCCGGCTATTGGCGCGGCTCAATGGTCTTGCGCCCGACGATCCGCGCCTGCGCGAGGTTGCGCTTCTGACCGGCGCCGACGTGCCGGTCTGCCTGGTCTCGCGTGCGTCCGACATGACCGGCGTCGGCGAGAGCCTGTTGCCATTGAGCCTGCCGATCATGCCTTGCGTACTCGTCAATCCGCGCGTTCCGGTGGCGACCAAGGACGTGTTTGCCGCGCTCGGCTTGCGGAGCGGCGAACTCCTGGTTGGCGCCAGCGACGTTCTGCAGTCGTCGGCCTGGCCGCAAGATGGTGCATCGCTCGAAGACTGGGTCGAGGCGCTCGCTGAAAATTCCAACGACCTCGAACTGCCTGCCACGCGCATCCAGCCCGTGATCGGCGAGGTGCTTGCGGCGCTCAACGCCACCAATGGGGCCTGGCTGGCGCGGATGTCGGGTTCGGGCGCGACATGTTTTGCGATCTACGAAAACACCGCCGAGGCGCAGCGTGGAGCGCAGAAAATACGGCTCGATCACCCCCAATGGTGGGTGCATGCAGGAGTGTTGAGCTAGACGGCTGCCGATCTCCCCGCGCTCATCGCGGGGATGGGGTGGGGCCGCCTTCGCAAACTCCAAAGATGAATGTGCGCGGTGATTCCCCCTCACCGGCGCTTCGCGCCGACCTCTTCCCGCATCCGCCTTCGCCCCGAAGGCGGGCTTCGGCGGACATGAGCGGGGCGAGGTTGAAACGACCTCAATGCGACCGCGCCAGGCAGAACGCCACCACCTGTTCGAGCGCGCTCTTCATCGGCGAGGCCGGAAACAGCGCCAGCGCGTCGACGGCCATCGCGCCGTAGTGCTGGGCGCGGTTGACGGTATCCTCAAGGGCGCGGTGCTTGCTCATCAAGCCGATCGCGTGATCGAGATCGTCCTCGCCAATCTCGCCCCGCTCCAGCGCCTTGATCCAGAAAGCGCGCTCGCCGTCATTGCCGCGGCGGAACGCCAGCACCACCGGCAGCGTGATCTTGCCCTCGCGGAAATCGTCGCCGATGTTCTTGCCGAGCTTGGCGGCCTTGCCGCCGTAGTCGAGCACATCGTCGACAAGCTGGAACGCGATGCCGAGATTCATGCCGACCGAACGGCATGCGGTCTGCTCCGCCTTCGGGCGGTTGGCAATGACAGGACCGACCTCGCAGGCGGCAGCGAACAATTCGGCGGTCTTGCCGCGGATCACGGCAAGATACTCATCCTCGGTGGTGGCGGTATTCTTGGCGGCAGCAAGCTGCATCACTTCGCCTTCGGCGATCGTCGCGGCAGCCGAGGAGAGGATGTCGAGCGCGCGCAGCGAGCCGACCTCGACCATCATCCGAAACGCCTGGCCGAGCAGGAAATCGCCGACCAATACGCTCGCTTCGTTGCCCCACAACATCCGCGCCGACAGCTTGCCGCGCCGAAGTTCGCTTTCGTCGACCACATCGTCATGCAGCAGGGTCGCCGTATGCATGAACTCGACCGAGGCCGCGAGCTTGATATGGCCGTCGCCAGAATAGCCGGCGAGATGTGCCATCGCCAGCGTCAACATCGGACGCAGCCTTTTGCCCCCGGAGGAGATCAGGTGGTTGGCGACCTCGGGGATCATGGTCACTTCCGAGCCGGTTCGCGACAGAATCGTGGTGTTGACGCGCTCCATGTCCGATGCCACGAGACCGAGCAGTTGGTCGATCGAAGCGTTCGAGGGGCTCTCGAAGGGTACAATAACCGCCACGCCGGTCTCCACATTTGCTAATGTCGGTCCGGACAATAGAAAGTGCTGCGCGGCGCGGCAAGCGGTTGACATCGGCCCCGTCGTCGCAGGCGGCAATGGCGAAGGAGAACGCAAGTTGCGGGAATTGGTCCGGACCAACGATATGGTGCTGGTTTCGGCCATCGGCGCGCTGCTCGATGGCGCGAACATCCATCATCTGGTGCTCGATCAAAATATGAGCATCATCGAGGGATCGCTGGGCGTGCTGCCGCGTCGTATCCTGGTGCACGAGGATGACAACAGGCAGGCGCGCCAGCTTCTCACCGATGCGGGCCTCGCCCACGAATTGCGCAGCGATGACTGAGCGCCTCCGCGAAACCACCGAGGATGCATTCCTCGGTGGACAACTGCGCTTGCGGCAACCGAAATCGGGCCATCGTGCCGGACACGACGCCATGCTGCTGGCGGCCGCGACACTAGCGCGATCGGGTGATCGCGTGGTGGATTTCGGCGCCGGTGTCGGCGCCGCCGGCCTCGCGCTTGCCAAACGCGTGCCGGCCATCCAACTGCTGCTGGTGGAGATCGATCCCGAGCTCGCCGAACTGGCGCGCGGCAACGCGGCATCGAACGCGATCGCTGCCGACGTCATCACGCTCGACGTGACATCTGCGCCCGGCCAATATGCCGCAGCAGGTCTTGCGCCTGACAGCGTCGACGTTGTGTTGATGAATCCTCCGTTCAACGATCCCGCGCGGCATCGCCTCTCGCCCGATATGGCGCGGGCGATGGCGCATGCAGCGACGGCGGCGACGCTTGAGGATTGGGTTCGCGCGGCGCGCCGGGTTCTCAAATCTCAGGGCATGCTGACGCTGCTCTGGCGCGCCGATGGCCTTGCGGAAGTGCTGACTGCGCTCGATCGCGGCTTCGGCAGCCTTGCAATTCTGCCGGTTCATGGTGACGCAACGTCGCCCGCAATTCGCCTGCTGGTTCGAGCCACCAAGGGCGGCAAGGCGCCAACCCGCCTCCTCAGGGGGCTGATGCTCAATGATGAGTCAGCCGTGCCTAATAAACAGGTACAAGACGTGTTGGCTGGAAAAGGAATATTGCCGCTGGCGATGCCCTGAAGCATCGCCGCGCCGCACGAGCGTGGAACCGATTGGGGGAGGAAAATCTACTGCGGAAGCGTTTCCGAACGCTGTTCGGGCACCGAGGTGAAGCGAATTGCGGTCAGGAGGGTACCGATCAGCAGCATCAGCAGATAGATTTTCATGTCATTCTCCGCTGCGCCATTGCAGCCACAACGGCCGCCTAGCAAAAGCTGTTCCAGTCGTCTCAGTGACACTGGCGTGATAAAAAATGGTTAATTCGAGGTAACGGGATGCTGGAACAAAAAGTTGATCGTGCAGGGCTGTCAGATCTCGGAGATAGGCTGATGGCAGTGGTTCCGGCGCGGCTGCGCAGAGGGGCTGTCGTGGTTCCGGTGGTCCGGCTATCGGGCGTGATCGGCGCGGTGACGCCGCTGCGCCCCGGCATGACGCTGGCCGGTATCGCCAGGACGCTGGAGCGCGCCTTTTCGATGAGGAACGCGAAGGCGGTGGCGCTGGTCATCAATTCGCCCGGAGGCTCGCCGGTCCAATCGCGTCAGATCTATTTGCGCATTCGCCAACTCGCTGCGGAAAAGAACTTGCCCGTGCTGGTGTTCGTCGAGGATGTCGCAGCGTCCGGCGGCTACATGATCGCCTGCGCGGGCGACGAGATCTTCTGCGATCCGTCGTCGATCCTGGGCTCGATCGGCGTAGTCGGCGGCTCCTTCGGATTCCAGGAACTGATCAGGAAGGTCGGGGTCGAGCGGAGGCTTTATACGGCGGGCGAGCACAAAGCGATGCTCGATCCGTTCTTGCCGGAAAACCGCGAGGATGTCGCGCGCCTGAAGACGATCCAGCGCGAGATCCATGCGATCTTCATCGCGCTCGTGAAGGCGAGCAGGGGAAGCCGGCTCAAGGGCGGCGACGACGTGCTGTTCACCGGTGAGTATTGGGCGGGAGAAACTTCGGTCTCGTTGGGGCTGGCCGACGCGATCGGCGATCTTCGTTCGACGTTGCGCGCCCGCTATGGCGACAAGGTAGAGACGCCGCTGATAGCGCCGGCGAGGGGCATGCTGTCGGGCCTGTTCGGTCGCAGGTCGGCCGGCGCCGATGCGCTCGGCTCGCTGGACGGTATCGCGGGGTTGCCGGAAGGGCTGATTTCGGCGCTGGAAAGCCGGGCCATTTGGGCCAAATTCGGGTTTTGAGCGCGCGTTGTCCCGCGCCATTTAGTCCCGCCCCGGTCTCGGAAGTGTGATTGCGGGGGCGGCTGGCTTGCGCGACAATGTGGGCTAGGGGCGCAGATTTATGAACGACAAGGATCGAGCGATGCCGCTGATTGCATTCGCAGGCGTTTTGGGTGGGCTCGCCGTGGTTCGCTGGGCGTATCGAACTGCAGTCCGCATCAACCAGGAGCTGGAAGAGGCCCGCTTGGCGCGCGTCGCCGAGGCTGCCGGATCAAGCGAGATTCCGACGCTGCGGCGCGACCCCGTCACCGGCGCCTATCGCCCGGGCTGAAACGAGCCGGGTTTTCGCCGAATTTGGCCGCGTCTACGGCGGCCATTGCTTGATTCCCCGCCTCCCCGCCGATACGGTCCCGCGTTTTACCGGCCCCCCGCGAGACCGATTCTGACGATGGATTCCCTTCCCGCCCATATGCGTCCGGAACGCTCGTTCCAGGGACTGATCCTGACGCTGCAGCGCTATTGGGCTGACTACGGCTGCGTGATCCTGCAGCCTTACGACATGGAGGTGGGGGCGGGCACCTTCCATCCGGCGACTACGCTCCGCGCGCTCGGCCCCAAACGCTGGAACGCGGCCTACGTACAGCCGTCGCGGCGGCCGAAGGATGGCCGCTACGGCGAAAATCCCAATCGGCTGCAGCACTATTATCAGTTCCAGGTGATCCTCAAACCCTCGCCGCCGGACATTCAGGAGCTCTATCTCCGATCGCTCGCGGCGATTGGCGTCGATTCGCATCTGCACGACATTCGCTTTGTCGAGGACGATTGGGAAAGCCCGACGCTCGGCGCGTGGGGATTGGGCTGGGAATGCTGGTGCGATGGCATGGAAGTCTCGCAGTTCACTTACTTCCAACAGGTCGCGGGCGTCGAATGCGCGCCGGTCGCGGGCGAACTCACCTACGGGCTCGAGCGGCTTGCGATGTATGTGCAGGGCGTGGACCGCGTCTACGATCTCAATTTCAATGGCCGCGACGGGGCCGAGCGCGTCACGTATGGCGACGTGTTCCTGCAGGCCGAACAGGAATATTCGCGGCACAATTTCGAATTCTCGGATACCGCGATGCTGTTCGAGCAGTTCAAGATGGCCGAGGAGGCCTGCAAGAAATATCTGGCGGCCGGGTGGCGTGATGGGGGCAACCGTAGAGAGCATCTGATGGCGCTGCCGGCCTACGATCAGTGCATCAAGGCCAGCCACGTCTTCAATCTCCTCGATGCGCGCGGCGTGATCTCGGTGACCGAGCGGCAGAGCTACATCATGCGCGTGCGCGAGCTGGCGAAAGCCTGCGGCGAAGCTTGGGTGCACACCGAAGCGGGCGGGGCGGCTTGATGCCCGACCTCCTGCTCGAACTTTTTTCCGAAGAAA
>VAZV01000269.1 GCA_005884765.1 Alphaproteobacteria bacterium | reverse complement strand
CGAAGGCGGCGGACGATCTGCGCCGCATGGTGACAGACAGGCTTGTCGCCGAAGGCCTGGTCTATGAGGGCGCGAAAGCGTTCGCGACGCCGCGGCGGCTGGCGCTGACGGTGCACGGCATTCCGGTGCGGCAGTCGGACCTCAAGGAAGAACGCAGAGGGCCACGCGTGGGCGGGCCGGATGCAGCGATCGCTGGTTTCCTCAAGGCCACGGGCCTTGCCTCGATCGATGAGGCCAAAATCCAGCGCGACCCGAAAAAAGGTGACTTCTATATCGCGCTGATCGAAAAGCCCGGCCGCGCCACGCTCGATGTGCTGGCCGACATGCTGCCTGTCATCGTGCGGACTTTTCCATGGCCAAAGTCGATGCGCTGGGGCCAGCGCTCGGCAAAGCCCGGCGCGCTCTCCTGGGTGCGGCCGCTGCATGCGATTACCGCGACCTTCGGCTTGGAGACCGAAGAGCCCGATATCGTGAAATTTGCGGTCGACGGCATCGAAGCCGGCCAGACCACCTATGGCCACCGCTTCATGGCGCCAGCGGCGATCTCCGTGCGC
>VAZV01000268.1 GCA_005884765.1 Alphaproteobacteria bacterium | reverse complement strand
CGGCGTGATCCCGCTGACGATGATCTTTGCGATCGCGCAAATGCCGATCATCAAGCGCTATCATCTCGAGCCGGTCTCGCTGGAGGCGAGCGAAGCGGAAGCGGGGGATGTAAGGAAGTAGACGGCGCTACACCCGTCATTGCGAGGAGCCAACGGGTCGCGCGAACGCGCGCCCGATGACAGGCTCCGCGACGAAGCAATCCAGTCCTCGTTGTATGGCTCTGGATTGCTTCGCTTCGCTCGCAATGACAGCCGGGGAATTACGACCCCGCCTTCAGCGCCTTGTCGATCTCGGCTTTGAGCGCACTATCGACATTTTCAGGCGTGACCGGGCCGACCAGCTTGTAGACGATCGTTCCATCGCGCCCCACGACAAACGTCTCGGGCACGCCATAAACGCCCCATTCGATCGCGGCGCGGCCGTTGCCGTCGACGCCGACAATGCCGAACGGATTACCGTAACGGCCGAGGAAGCGCCGCGCATTGTCGGGCGCGTCCTTGTAGTTGATGCCGACCAGCTGCAGGCGTTTGTCTTTGGCCAATTCGCTCAACAGCGGCGCTTCGTCATGGCACGGCACGCACCAGGAAGCCCAGACATTGACGACGCTGACTTTGCCCTGGAAGACGCTGGGATCGAGCCCCGGCACCGGCGCGCCTCCAGCGAGGAGGCCTTGCAACGGTGGCAATGTAGTCTGCGGCGCCGGTCGGCCGATGAGCGCGGAGGGAATCTTCGAGGGATCACCGCTGCCAAGCCGAAGCCAGAACAGCGCGGCGAAGGTGGCGAACACGAGCAGCGGCAGCGCCATCAGAATGAGCCGGCGCGGAGGCGGCGCCTTCGCCGACGGCAGTTTATCGGACGTTACGGGCTCGCTCATCTCAAGTCCGCCGCGCTGCGTCCGGAGCGCCTGGTGATGCCGCTTTGGTCCAGTTCGCGCAAGCGCTGCCTCAGGCTGCGATAGTCGATCGCGATGGCGATGATCAGGATCAGCACCACCGCAGTCACCAGTGCGTAGGACGCCACAATGAAGGAGGTGTAGGGGCCGAGCGACATCGTGTTACGCTGCCCCAAATGGCACGGTTTTCTCACGCGAACCGGCGTCCACTTCGCTCGAAAATGCTCTCGCTTGCATCATCTGCAGGCTGCGCAGGCGGCGGCGCAGAATCTCGTTGCGCATCGCAGCCAATAACAACGTGACGAACAACAGCGAGAACGCCGCCGCCATCATGAGCAGCGGAACCAAAAAAGCGCGGTCAAGCGTCGGTCCGCCCAGTCGCATCACCGAGGCCGGCTGATGCAGCGTATTCCACCAGTCGACTGAGAATTTGATGATCGGCAGGTTGATTGCGCCGACCAGCGTCAGCACTGCGGCGGCGCGGGCCGCGCGCGAGGGATCTTCGACCGCGCGCCACAGCGCGATCAGGCCGAGATACATCAGGAACAGGATCAGCACCGAGGTCAGCCGCGCATCCCATTCCCAATAGGTACCCCACATCGGTCGGCCCCACAGCGAGCCCGTCACCAGCGCAAGGAACGTGAATGCCGCGCCGATCGGGGCTGCGGCCTTGGCGGCGACGTCCGCTAGGGGATGCCGCCACACCAGCGTGCCCAATGCGGCGAGGCTCATCACCCCCCAGACCAGCATCGAGAGCCAGGCGTTGGGCACGTGGACAAACATGATCTTGACGGTCGCGCCCTGCTGATAGTCGTCGGGCGCGGTGGCCGATTGATAGAGGCCGATCGCAAGTACGATCGCGGTCACCGCTGCCAGCCACGGCAGCACGCGCGCGGTCAGCGACAGGAACTTGCTCGGATTGGCGAGATCGATCAGCGTCATGGCTTCCTGATAGTCGCGGTTGGCTTCGCAAGCAATCGGTTCGAGATTGCAATTCCGCTTGATCAATCGAGCCCGTGCCGCAGGCTGGCGGCTGCGGCAAACGGTCCGACCACGAAACTAACCAGCGACAGCGCGCACAGGATCGAAAACGGCGCGCCGAACGACAGCCCCGAGATCGCGGCCTGCGAAGCCGCGACGCCGAAAATCAGCACCGGGATCGACAGCGGCAGCACCAACACCGCCAGCAGCAATCCGCCGCGATGCAGGGTCACGGCGAGCGCCGCACCGATCATGCCGGTAAAGGTCAGCGACGGCGTGCCGGCAAGCAGCGTCAGCGCGACCGCCGCGGTCGAGCGCGTATCGAGATTGAGCAACAGCCCCAGCACGGGAGTAGCGACGATCAGCGGCAGTCCGGCGGCCATCCAATGCGCCAGCGCTTTCGTGGCACAGGCGAGTTCCAGCGGCGTCCGACTCATGACGATCAGATCCAGCGAGCCGTCCTCGTGGTCTGCCATGAACAGCCGATCGAGCGTGAGCAGGCTCGCGAGCAACGCGCCGAGCCAGAGGATCGCGGGTCCGAGCCGCGTCAACAGCGCAAGGTCAGGCCCGACTGCGAACGGCATCAACACCACGACGGTGAGAAAGAACAACACGCCGATCAACGCCCCGCCGCCGACGCGAACTGCGATTCTAATGTCCCGGCGGATCAGCGCGGCCTGTGCGGTCACGACGCGCCTCCGATCCGCAATTCTTTTGCTGCGATGCCGAGCGGCCCATGGGTCGCGGCGATGATCAGACCACCGCTCGCGAGATGGTCGCCCATCAACCCGGCAAACAGGCTTTGCCCAGCGGTATCGAGTGCGGCGGCCGGCTCGTCGAGGAGCCAGATCGGCCGCTTGACCGCTAGTAGCCGCGCCAGCGACAGCCGCCGCCGCTGCCCGGCCGACAAATACGCCGCCGGCAGGTGAGCCGCATGATCGAGCCCCACCGCGGCCAGGCTTTTGTTCGTGTCTCCTGCCTCGCCGCCGATGAAATCGCGCCAGAACGCCAGGTTTTCGACAACGCTGAGCGCAGGTTTCAGCGCATCGCGATGGCCGAGGTAGTGGGCTTGTTCGGGCAATGTCAGCTCGGTCTCGCCGCCCTCCAGAGCGATCGATCCGGTGGCCGGGATCAGCAGGCCCGCGATCAGCCGCAGCAGCGAGGTCTTGCCTGAGCCGTTGGGTCCGGTGACGGCGAGCGCCTGGCCGGAAGCGGCCTCAAAGTGGAGGCGCGAGAACACCTCGCGACCGCCTCGTACACACCCTACACCGCGTCCCCAAACCCGCATTCTACCCCTTCTTCAGTCGCCGGAAATCCTATTGGTACCGCATCGGAATTTTTGGCTGTCGCAAGGCCGCGGCACGATTGTCGCTGTGGCGGTGCCATTGGAAAGATTCTATAAGCCGGAACTCGATGCAGCACACAATCCGCGGCTGCAGGCCAGCCCCGCAGCCGGTGTTTAAGTACCCTTGCCGGGTATAACTGACAATTGGGATTTCCTCACATGACCTCGCTCGACAGCTTTAACTGCCAGAAGACCCTTAAGGTCGGGGGCAAGACCTACGTCTATTACAGTCTGCCGGCCGCCGAGAAGAACGGTCTGAAGGGGATTTCCAAGCTGCCCTATTCGATGAAGGTGCTGTTGGAGAACCTGCTGCGCAATGAAGACGGCCGCACCGTCAAGAAGGAAGACATTCTGGCGGTCGGCAAGTGGCTGAAAAAGCGCGCGCTCGAGCATGAGATCGCGTTCCGCCCCGCACGCGTGCTGATGCAGGATTTCACCGGCGTCCCCGCCGTGGTCGACCTCGCAGCGATGCGCAATGCGATGCAGAAGCTCGGCGGTGACGCCGAGAAGATCAATCCGCTGGTGCCGGTCGATCTCGTCATCGACCACTCGGTGATCGTGAACTTCTTCGGCGACAACAAGGCGTTCGGCAAGAACGTCGTCGAGGAATACAAGCAGAACCAGGAACGCTACGAATTCCTGAAATGGGGCCAGAAGGCATTCTCGAACTTCTCCGTGGTGCCGCCGGGCACCGGCATCTGTCATCAGGTCAATCTCGAGTATCTGGCGCAGACGGTGTGGACCAGGAAAGAGAAGATGACGGTCGGCAAGAAGAAGGGCACCTTCGAGGTCGCGTATCCGGATTCGCTCGTTGGTACCGACTCGCACACGACCATGGTGAACGGGCTTGCCGTGCTCGGCTGGGGCGTCGGCGGCATTGAGGCGGAGGCTGCGATGCTGGGCCAGCCGCTGTCGATGCTGCTGCCCGAAGTGGTCGGCTTCAAGCTCAAGGGACAACTCAAGGAAGGCGTGACCGCGACCGATCTCGTGCTGACGGTCACGCAGATGCTGCGCAAGCAGGGCGTGGTCGGAAAATTCGTGGAGTTTTTCGGCCCCGGCCTCGATTACCTCTCGGTCGCGGACAAGGCGACCATTGGCAACATGGCGCCGGAATATGGCGCGACCTGCGGCTTCTTCCCGGTCGACGCCGCGACCATCGATTACCTCAAGACCTCGGGGCGCGCGGCGCCGCGCGTGGCGCTGGTTTCCGCCTATGCCAAGGCGCAAGGCCTGTTCCGCAGCGCCAAGTCACCTGATCCGGTATTTACGGAAACGCTGACGCTTGATCTTGCCGACGTGGTGCCGTCGATGGCCGGACCGAAGCGTCCCGAAGGCCGGGTCGCGCTGCCTGCGGTCGCCCAGGGTTTCGCGACCGCGCTGGCCGGCGAATACAAGAAGGAAGCGGATGCCCCGACGCGCTTTTCCGTCGAAAACCGCGATTTCGATCTCGGTCATGGCGACGTCGTCATCGCCGCGATCACCTCCTGTACCAACACCTCCAATCCGAGCGTTCTGATCGGCGCCGGGCTGCTCGCGCGGAACGCCGCCGCGAAGGGATTGAAGGCCAAGCCCTGGGTGAAGACCTCGCTGGCGCCCGGAAGCCAGGTGGTCGCCGAATATCTCGCCAATTCCGGCCTGCAGAGCGATCTCGACAAGATCGGCTTCAACCTGGTCGGCTTTGGCTGCACCACCTGCATCGGCAACTCCGGTCCTCTGCCGGAAGACATTTCGAAATCGATCAACGACAACGGCATCGTGGCGGCCGCCGTGCTGTCGGGCAATCGCAACTTCGAAGGCCGCGTCAGTCCGGACGTGCAGGCCAATTATCTGGCGTCGCCGCCATTGGTGGTGGCCTACGCGCTGGCAGGAACGGTGACCAAGGATCTCGCGGCCGAACCGCTCGGCACCGGCAAGGACGGCAAGCCGGTCTATCTGAAGGACATCTGGCCGACCACCAAGGAGATCAACGCCTTCATGAAGAAGTTCGTGACCGCGTCGATCTTCAAGAAGCGCTACGCCGATGTGTTCAAGGGCGACACCAACTGGCGCAAGATCAAGACGGTGGAGAGCGAGACCTATCGCTGGAATATGAGTTCGACCTATGTGCAGAACCCGCCCTATTTCGAAGGCATGAAGAAAGAACCGGAGCCGATTGCCGACGTCGTCGATGCGCGGATTCTGGCGATGTTCGGCGACAAGATCACCACCGACCACATCTCGCCGGCTGGCTCGATCAAGCTGACCTCGCCGGCGGGCAAATTCCTCAGCGAGCATCAGGTGCGCCCGGCCGACTTCAATCAATACGGCACAAGGCGCGGCAACCATGAGATCATGATGCGCGGTACCTTCGCCAACATCCGCATCAAGAATTTCATGTTAAAGGGCGCCGACGGCAACATTCCCGAGGGCGGCCTCACCAAGCACTGGCCGGACGGCGAGCAGATGTCGATCTACGACGCCGCGATGAAGTACCAGGCGGAGAAAGTGCCGCTGGTGGTGTTCGCCGGCGCCGAATACGGCAACGGCTCCTCGCGCGACTGGGCCGCAAAGGGCACGCGGCTGCTCGGCGTCCGCGCCGTGATCTGCCAGAGCTTCGAGCGCATCCATCGCTCCAATCTGGTCGGCATGGGCGTGTTGCCGTTAACCTTCGAGGACGGCGCGTCCTGGCAGTCGATCGGGCTGAAGGGCGACGAGACCGTGACCATCAGGGGCTTGCAGGGCGATCTGAAACCGCGCCAAAAACTGACCGCGGAGATCGTATCGGACAACGGCTCGCTGCAGCGCGTGCCGCTGCTGTGCCGGATCGATACGCTCGACGAGCTCGAATATTACCGAAACGGCGGCATCCTGCACTATGTGCTGCGCAAGCTCGCGGCCTAACGCGCGTTTGTGATCGGTGGCTCACCGCGAAGTGAGTGGCGAGCAGGGGGCAGGCGGCCTATCAAAGGCCGCCTTCGCTCGTTTAGGACTGGTTTTTGCCTTTGGATTTCATGCCCGTACCCATACGGATACGGATTGTAACCTTTTTGCGGCGATAGTGCGGGTGGGTACTGGGTTCAATGATGACAGCGATGATGGCCTATAACTCGATTTCGCGCAGCGCTCTTTCTCGTTGGTCCGGTGCGCTGGGCGTATGTGCGATTGTCGCCATCGTCCGTCCAGCCCATGCTGATCCGCGTGCGGTGGTGGAATTGTTCACCTCGCAAGGTTGTTCGTCGTGCCCGCCCGCCGACAAGATCATCGGCGAGCTCGCCAAGGATCCGTCGGTGATCGCATTGAGCATGCCGATCGACTACTGGGACTACCTCGGCTGGAAAGACACGCTGGCGGATGCGCGCTTCAGTGCGCGGCAGAAAGCCTACTCGCATGTGCGCGGCGATCGCGACGTGTACACGCCGCAGGCGATCATCAATGGATCGATCCGTGTCATCGGCAGTGACCGCGCCGGCATCGAAGGCGCGATTGACGACACCAGGAAGACCACCAGCGTGATGTCGGTACCGGTGACGATGTCGATTTCCGGCAAGCAGCTCAATGTTTCGGTCGCGGCCAGCAAGGCACCGACCATCGCGCACGGCGAAGTCTGGATCTGCTCGGTCTCGAAAGCAGTGCCGATCTCGATTCATCGCGGCGAAAACAGCGGTCGCGAAATCACCTACCACAACGTGGTGCGCAACCTCCTGAAGCTGGGCGACTGGAACGGCAGTTCGGGTAGCTGGAGCGTGCCGCTGGAAAACATCTCGCGCGAAGGCGTCGATGCCGCGGCGGTCTATCTCCAGGACGGTAATCGCGAGAAGCCCGGCCCGATGCTGGGCGCGGCCTTCACATCATTGCACTGATTTCATTTTGACTCGTCATTCCCGGGGCGCGCTTCGGCGCGATTCCCTGGCGCGCTTTGGCGCGAACGCGGAATCTCGATCCGATGACACTTCGGACTTCCGGTTTCACGCGAAAACGCCTGAACCTGAATGACGCACCGCGCCAAAACAAAAAGGACCAACTTTCGTTGGCCCTAGATGGGGTTTAACTTGTGCGATAGGCCCGATCCCGACAATCCCGGGGGGCTGGGGGCTGAGGAATCCGGAACCGAAAGGACCGGGCCAACGCACCATATACTTGTCGCAACTTAGGAGGGCAGGCGCTTGGCGGAAGTGGGGCGGTATTATGATTCCGCTAACGATCCCGTGACGCTCAAAGTGGATGCCGGTTTTCCAAAAAAGATCGTGCGTAAACAAAAGGATAGGGCGGCACGACCAAGCGGAGAAAGTCATCGCGCGCGGGTCCGATCCTGACCTTCGCATCCGTTTCGGCAGGCGCCTTGGCGAAGGCTGGAATCAGCGGACCGCTCGTAAAGCAGCGCCCCGCGAATCAGGGTTTGATGAAGGTCAAATCCGAAACCGCGCCAAATCAAAGATGCGCTGTATTCGACGATCGGCCGCGTCCGTATGAAGCAACGGACGCCCCCTTGCAGCCGCGCGCGGTTGGCGCAATCATGTCGGGGGAATGACAGGAGGCGCGTCCATGAGTTTGATGTCGGAGGATGCCGATCCAAGCGAGAACCGCGCAGCGGCACGTCCCGCCACTGCGAATCCGCTGCTGAACCGGGTAACTTTCAATCGTCCTGAACTTAATCGCATCTTGAATCTTTACGGGCGCATGGTCGCCGATGGCGAGTGGCGCGACTACGCCATCGACTTTCTCAAGGACCGTGCGGTGTTTTCGGTATTCCGCCGCGCTTCCGAAGTTCCGATCTATCGCATCGAAAAGGATCCGCGGCTCGCGCGCAAGCAGGGCATGTACAGCGTGATCTCGGCGACCGGATTGATTCTGCGCCGCGGCCACGAGCTCGATCGCGTGCTGCTCGCCATCGACCGCAAATTGGCGGTGGTGTAGAAG
>VAZV01000296.1 GCA_005884765.1 Alphaproteobacteria bacterium | reverse complement strand
GCTGAGGCTTACGGGTTTTCTGACGAATTCATGGACTTTGTCAGAACCGTTCCCGTTGTACCGGAGCGAGGCTCGGCTATTGGGCGGGCTCTACTGGAAGGGGCCGTGGTTCACATTCCCGACGTTCAGGCAGACCCCGATTACAGCTTCGCCGAAGCGCAGCGATTGGGCGGTTTTCGCACTATGCTCGGCGTTCCGATGCTGCGCGAAGGCATACCGATCGGCGTAATTGCCTTGACGCGCTCTGAGGCGCGTCCGTTCACCGACAAGCAGATCGAACTGGCCACGACATTTGCGGACCAGGCAGCGATCGCTATCGAGAACGTAAGGCTGTTCGATGAGGTGCAAGCAAAGACCCGCGACCTTTCGGAGGCACTGACTTACCAGACCGGCAGCGGCAACATCTTGAAGGTGATCGCTTCCTCGCCGACCGACGTCGGGCCGGTTCTCAAGGCTATTGCCGAAAGTGCCTGCGAACTCTGCGATGCCTATGATGCCGTAGTACGCCTCAAGAATGGTGACGAGCTTCAAATTAGGGCGCATCACGGCCCGATACCAATCGATGCGGCCGTGTGGCTGATCAACCGTAACTGGACCGCAGGACGCGCGGTTCTTGACAAGAAACCGGTGCATGTGCACGACATGCTGTCCGCCGAAGGCGATGAATTTCCGGAAGCACAAAAAAGAGCGCACGAACAGGGCCATCACACCATTTTGAGCGTGCCGCTACTGCGCGAGGGCGAGAGCATCGGAGCCATCGTGCTTCGCCGTAGAGAAGTGCATCCGTTCAGCGACAAGCAGATTGCCCTGCTGCAGACATTTGCCGATCAGGCCGTGATCGCCATCGGCAATGTCCGTATGTTCGAACAAGTGCAGGAACGAACCAAGGAGCTTTCGCTTTCGCTGGAGGAGCTGCGCACCGCCCAGGATCGCCTTGTCCAGACACAGAAGCTCGCCTCTCTTGGACAACTCACCGCAGGGATCGCGCACGAGATCAAGAACCCGCTTAATTTCGTCAACAATTTCTCCGCTCTGTCCAAGGAGTTGGTCGATGAAATAGGCGATGCTCTCAAACCGGTTACTCTTGACGACAAAACGCGAGAGGAACTCGATGTATTGACGCAGATGCTGAAGGGCAATCTCGAAAAGGTCATTCAGCACGGCAAACGGGCTGACTCGATCGTCAAGAACATGCTGCTGCATTCGCGCGAAGGCTCCGGCGAGCGGCGGCCGGTCGATCTCAACTCGCTGCTCGCGGAGAGCCTCAATCTTGCCTATCATGGCGCGCGCGCCGAGAGCCAGGAATTCAAGATCAGGCTGGATCAGAACTTCGATCCGGCCGCGGGCCAGGTCGATCTGTTCCCGCAGGAGATTACGCGGGTATTTCTCAACCTGATTTCGAACGGCTTCTACGCCGCGACCAAACGCAAGGCGCAGATGGGAGATGGCTACGAGCCTACCCTCACCGCCGCGACCAGAGACCTGGGCGACCGCGTCGAGATCACGATTCGCGACAATGGCAGGGGCATCCCTCCCGACGTGAAAGACAAGATGTTCAATCCATTCTTCACGACCAAGCCGCCCGGCGAAGGCACCGGTCTTGGCCTCTCCCTCAGTTACGACATTATCGTCAAGCAACATGCCGGATCGATCGAGGTCGACACAAGGCCCGGCGAATTCACGGAATTCAGGGTCATTCTTCCGCGCAAAGCAGCCCACAGCAAAGCCGGAGCAGATAGATGAGCTTCCTTGTTCTTGTCGTCGACGACGAATCCGATGTCGAGGATCTGTTTCGCCAGCAATTTCGGCGTGACCTCCGCGCCGGCCGCTTTACGATGGATTTTGCCCAATCGGGAGATGGCGCGCTGCAACGCATCCGCGACGCCGAGGGCGCATCGTTGATTCTGATCCTGTCCGACATCAACATGCCCGGAATGAGCGGACTTGAGCTTTTGCCGAAGGCGAAAGCTGCGCGGCCGGACGTCCCCGTCATCATGATCACCGCCTATGGCGACGCCGATACCAGGCGAAAAGCGCTGGAGGGCGGCGCGGAGGCGCTGCTGACCAAACCGATCGATTTTGTTGCACTTCGCAGCGAAATCGACAGCCGGGTCGGAAGCGTTGGATAGTCGCCAGAGCCGATGTCTGGTTCGGGACCTTTCACCTCACTTTGACCTGTCGCTTCCGTCCATCCACCGATACCGGCCGCAAAGCGGACACCGCGCAAGGTCCGAAAGGTGCCACAGCAGATATAGCCTCTACAAGCTCGCAGCAAAAAGATCCCATCGGCCCGGAAGGCCCTTAAGCTCGTGCGATCCGCGATCAGAGAATTTCAAACCCGCACCGGCCACGAGATCGGTCACGACCCGCGAGACAAGGACCTCGTCAGCGTTGGATCGCGCCATGACACGAGCCGCCGCATGGACAGCGATGCCGCCAATATCCTGGCCTCTTAGTTCGATTTCACCGGTGTGAAGGCCCGCACGCAACAGCAAACCGATTTGTTTGGATGCGGTCCCTAAAGCAAGCGCGCATCGAACAGCACGACCGGGTCCGTCGAATGTCGCGAGAATGCCATCGCCAGTACTCTTGATCAAAGTGCCGCGATGTCTTTCGATCACCTCATTCGCCAATTGGTCGTGGCTATCCAGCAACTGTCTCCATTTCTTGTCACCCAAGTCGGCGGCACTGCGAGTGGAGTCTACGATATCCGTGAAAAGCACCGTTGCTAAAACCCGCTCAATATCGCCTGATAAGGCCTCGCGATGTCCAGTGATGAACTCTTCGACGTCCCCCAACAAGGTTTCAACATCGCCATACGTCATCATGTGATCGCCGTCTGCGTATTCGATATATTTCGCACCGGGAATTTGTTCTGCGAGATCGCGACCTATCTCGACCGGAATCAAAGTGTCCGTTCTTCGATGAAGGACCAATGTGGGCACTCGCACCGCCGATAGGATGGACCTGACGTCAATAGATGCGTTCAGCAATGTGAACGATTGATATGCCCCTGGACTTGCAGATAGCCTTTCAAACTTGGCAAACTGCCTTACAGCCTCTGG
>VAZV01000267.1 GCA_005884765.1 Alphaproteobacteria bacterium | reverse complement strand
CCAACGGCGCCATCTCGCTCATGCGCCGCCCTGGTCGTCATCGACCGGATCAAGTGGTCGCCATGCGTCGGAATCCATGGTCGCCTTCACCGGAATGCGCAACCATCACCAACGAAAGCGGTCAAGAGCTTATGACGATCCCTTCCGCAGACCTGTTGCCAGCCCGATGAAGCGCGGGGCTTAGGGCGTCGCACTTCGGACTTTGTCGGTCTCCGCGCCAGCCTCGTTGACCTTGGCGCGATCAGGCCAACCTTCCGGCGACAGCGCCATCACCGGGTAACGGATATTGCCATCGATCATCGGCGGACTATCGAGCGGCTTTTCCGCCCATCGCCACCAGAGATCAAAAGCGTCTTTGTTCGTCATCTCACGACCTTGTAAGCCTTGGCTCGCTTGCGTCTTAGTAACGGCGCGGCGGGATGCGGCCGTTTCCGCAAAAGTGTGCTTTCCACGGGAGCTGATCAGCGGGAGGCGGCTCGAACGCCATGGCTCGAAGGCAGGCCGAGCGTTTCGCGAAGAAGGATGACAGAGGCTTTTCCAATGTCGTCAAGGCTCAACAGCAATTCGTCGGACGCCTCGCGCACTTCCCCGACCGTCTTAAGCCCCGCAGCAGCCAACACGTTGCGAATACGCGCCGGTAATTCAACATCGCTGATCGGCGTATTGTCCGGAAGTTCTGGGATAGGATCAAGCATCACCAATCCCTTGGTGGCGTGATACGCCTTCAATGTCGCGAGGCTTTGTTTGTTCCAGTGCATCAGGTTGCGAGGATGTGCCGGAGATTGCGTAGATGCCCCACCGGGTTGGCGCTGGAAATATGCGTCGGGGCAATCGGCCCTAGCGCTGCTCAAATTTTATGGTCGAGACCGGCCACTTCCCACGGTGGCCCTTAATGGAGATTCGCAGACCGTGAAGCTCGTCAAGCCAAAGTTTTTCCACCGTCCCGGCCTTTCCATCAGTGAGGACTACGGCCTTGCCGACGATCTCCGTCTGGGCCTTCTCGAACGCACCGAGAATGATTGATGCACGGCGCTTGATTGGCATGCTTGCCTCTTTTTCCGCACGCGAACGTGCGCGAGCACCTTGCCCATAGAAAGAATTCCTTATCGGACGATCCTGTGGGCCTTCGTGCGAATTTTTCAGTCAATTGGCGCACCGCGTCCGACCTTAAGGGGCAGGACTAAACCTGCGCTCAGTGACCAAGCAAATTCCAAATGATCGCGAGCACCGCGATCAGCAGCATGCACATGATCACGCGGCGGCCGATACGGTTCACCGGAACGAGTCCATCACCCGCTCCATCGCCGGATGCGTTCGGTTCTTCACCTTGACCCAGTGTGGCGACGTCCCACTGCGGTAGGCGCAAAAGAGAGAGCGGCCTAAAACGTTTAGACCGCTCAGCAAAAGTGGAACCCTCTTATAACTCGGGACCGGTTCCTAGGTTCCCGATCGGTTCCGCAGCCCGTGATCTCCTCTGGGTTCATAAGGCCGGTGCAGGAGATGCCCATTGGCGTTCTCGGCCCTCAAATCAAATACCTCCCGGCGTCCGCACTGGGGGCAGCGGAAAATCATCTCGCGGGAATTTTGCCACCTTGAAGGTGATCGACCAGCAGCCATTGGCCAGGCGTCGCATTGCGGGCATGCCACCAGGAGGCGATCGGATTCGGCCATGGCAGGGTCTCCTATCAAAATACATTAGGCCCTGCCTTTAAACGCAACAGGAGACGATGGAAGACGTTCCACTTCTAGGCTGGTTGCAAAATTGGAACCATTTTCGGCTGGGTGACGTTCAGTGACAGTGCTTCTTTTTGGTTGGCCGCCGGAAGCACACCTTCCCTGGGGCCCCAGCTATCACGGCTGGGGCCTTTAATTTGGAACGAGCATCCGTTGTGGTGCGTAGACTCCTCGCTTCCGGCTTTCCATCCGCATGATGGCCGCGGCCGGAAGAAAACCTCCAAGGTTGGCGGCCCTGGGACGCGCCCCGCACCGGGGCCGTTTTACACTTAAGATCAACGCGCCTCAGTGCGGTTCCGACTTTTCAGTCGCTACACCAGGTCTTTCATCGGACGATGCTGTATGCTTGCGCGCGCTTGCGGCGCGATCTTCGGGGCTGGCTTGCTATGGTTCAATGCCCGCATGACGCCGATCCGCACGAACATCGTCGGGCCGTCCGTCTCCGCGACCAAGATCAGCGCCTCAACTGCGGCCATCCATGCGGGATGGTGCTGCTCGGTTTCTGGCAGCTTTGTGATGATGAGTCCGCCGCATCCTTGGGCGTCAGAAGCGGCTTCCCCTCGGGACCGGAATCGGATCATCGAGGGGACTGGACCAACTCATGCGGCAGCCGCTTGGACTGGCTTGGCCCAGCGTGTATTCGACGTGGACGCCGCGACCGGGCCAATCGTTCCGCTTGCCTGACCTGGTCGCGCAATCTTTTCAATTCGGATAACTGAAGATGAAGATCGGCTGCGTCGCGCAAGAGGACTGCAAGGCGAATGGCGCCGCCAGGGCGCTGCTGAGAGGTACTCATTTTGAAAACCCCCAACTAACATAGAATGGACGCTACCTAATTTCGGACAGCGGAAACCGTTCCAAGCACCATTGGAATAAAAAATGTCGCATTCCATCAGGCAAACAGCTCGGCGCCCGCGGGAGTGAACTTCACATAGACCCCGGATTCATGCCGCCATAGCCAGCCCTTGGCGACCGCGCGTTCGATACAGTCGCGAAATTCAGCCGGGGTGCCGCCAGCGTTGAGGAACGGCGCGTTGATCAGCTCGATATGGATGCGGCCATCCTGCACTGCCTCGACTGCGTTGGCGATCTCCACCAGCTTGCGCGCGGCGGCGTCGGGATTGGCAAAGGAGGGGGTCGTGATGAACTTCATGGCGTCTTTCCAGGCACGCATCCCGAAGAATCACTCTGCGAGATGCGCGCTGTTCGCTACCACCCGAAACTGTGCGAGATGGACCGCCCCATGCTGCGGGCTCCATCCGAGACGGTACCGTTGTTGCATTGGACATCCCAGAAGTAAATGGCTGCGATAACGATCAGAAAAGATCCCCAGCATTCGCATCGCATTCCCCCTTCATGATCAGCGGAGACTCTTGCTGAAAGCGGCTTGGTCTCCTGTTTGATCGAGTGGGCGAAGGTAGCTGTCTGCCAAATAGATGGCGCAGATCGCGAGGGCGATGCCCAGCACTGAGGCTATGACCGTCGGAACGATGAACTCAACAGTAATGACTTTGCGGGTCATCAGCCAATCCTCGCTTTGACCTACCCCCATTCGCTAGATGCCGCTTTTCCGCTGATTCGGGGAATTGCGAACTTAAGCGCGAATCCGCGCCTCGATTCGCGTCTCTGCGCGTTGATCATGAGGTCTAGGGGAGGAATCCAGCCATGCGCCTTCAAACATATCGTGACGTTGACCTGGTCGCCGTAACGGCTGCAGGCCTGTTGGTAGCGGGCTTCATCTGTGCCCTCGCGGCCATCTTGATCCACTAAGCGCGCCCGGGCAAACCTGACGCTAGCGGTACCCATTGCCGCGACGGGGAATTTGCACGAGGAAGCGCAATGCGCAGCGGACAGGTCGACCTGCCATCGGAAAGCCGCACCGGCGGTTTCTACCTTGGCATCGCCGTCTGGACTGTAAACACCGTTCGATCAAGGTGAAGTGGGACGCCGGGCGGACGAGGGGAAGCGAGCGCAGATCGTCGCCGGCACCCGCCAGCATGTCAAAGGCGTAGAGCTGCACCTCGTGATCGTGCTTGCGCGAGGGCAGGGCGTTGAAAATCGGCGACGCCGTCGACGCCGAGCACCACGGCCTCGCCGTCGATCACGAACTGCTTCAACCGGTTCTCAAGCGCGGTCTCGATGATCCACGGGTAGCGGCCGGTCCAGTCGTGGCCATTGCGCGAGATCAGCCGCACGTGGCTGCCGTCGCGCTCCAGCCGGACGGCACGAACGCTTCGGGGATAGCGACGCTCTGCGTCGGGTCTTCGAGGGCGTAGTGGCAATGTGCATTGCGACCGGGCTGGTCGGGGGCGAAGCGTTCTCGATCGATGCGAGCCTGATCAAGGCGGATGTAGACAAGAAGAAGCGGATGCCCGGCGACCAGCCGATTGCATGGCCGAAGGCAGAGGAGGCATCCCATGCAGTTCGCGAGTACCTCGCCGCCCTAGATACCGCCCGCGGCGATGAGGACGGTGGTGGAGACGCTGGCGGTTCAGGCAAAGGCGGCGATCGACACAAGCCTCCCAAGGAAGTCTCGCTTACCGATCCGCAAGCGACATGGGTTGCGAGGCCAGGCCTGGACCCATTCTTTGCCTATGATGCGAACTACCTGATCGACAACAAGGCCGGCATCATCATCGACGCCGTGGGCACTCGGGCAAACCGAACCGTGGAGATTGCCGTCACCCAGACCATGGTGGATCGTGTTGAACGCCGCTTCGATCTGCGGCCCCAGCGGCTCGCGGGCGACACGGTCTATGGCGCAGTCAGGCTGCTCAAATGGCTGGTGGATCGCAACATCACGCCGCACGTACCGGTGTGGGACAGGTCGGCACGTACTGATGGCACCTTCAGCCGGGCCGACTTCGTCTTTGATCAACAGCGTAACATCTATATTTGCCCAGGCAGCGCGGAGCTGACCAGCACAGGCAATATCGACCAAGGCCACATCGTTTACTACAGGGCGAGCAAGAGCGACTGCTCGCAGTGTTCGCTGAAGCCGAAGTGCACAACGGCGGTCGTACGCAAGATCACCCGCGACCTCGACGAAGATGTGCGCGATCGTGTCCGCGCTTTGGCCGATACGGAAGCCTTCCAGCGGTCCCGCCGTGAGCGCAAGAAGGTCGAGATGCGATTTGCGCATATGAAACGGATTCTGAGGCTCGACCGGTTTCGGCTACGGGGCTTGAGCGGCATCAGGGACGAAGTTCTGCTTACAGCAACGGCGCAGAATTTGAGGCGGCTTGCCAAGCTCCTCTGCCGCGCCCCGCCACCTCCGGAAGCTGCTTGCCTCGCTTAACACCCGCGAATAGCAACCACAGCCGACACAAAGGGGCGCGCAACGGGCCGGCTAGAACTCATAAAAGCCCTGCAATCGAGACCGGCCGAGTTGTGCAACACAATCGGCTACTAACCGGACATGGCGCTGACAGCCCAATTCAGTCGAAAATGACCCTGGACGGCCATTCGCCGCGCACCTTGACAGTCGCCTTCTACCATCCACATACAATCCGGCTAGATGGCATCTGGATGGTGAATGGAATGGCTAACAATGTCCAACAACTACGACCCAAGCCTGCGGATAGCGAGAAAATCACGATCAACCTTGGTTATGTGGACCTTGGTCAAATCGACTTGATGGTGCAGGAAGGATTTTACTCGAACCGAACCGATTTCATTCGCACGGCTATCCGCAACCAACTGGAACGTCATGCAGACGTGGTCAAACAATCCACGGCTCGGAAAAGTCTGGACCTGGGTCTGCGGAATTACAGCCGCGAGGATCTCGAAGCCGCGCGGCGAGCCGGTGAGATGGTGCACATCAACGTTCTGGGCCTTGCCAGTATCGCCCAAGACGTCACGCCGGAGCTTGCTCGCGCCACAATTGCCTCAGTCTCAGTGCTGGGAGCTTTGCATGCCAGTCCAGCGGTCAAAGCCGCTCTCACCGACAGGACACGGTGAAGGCGATGTTGAACCAGGACATAATTCGCGAAGCCACACGTCTCACGCGCGCGGGCCGACCCGTCGAGGCAACGGTGCTTCTACAGCGCATGCTTCGCGGTGGGAGTGCGCCAGACGCGACATTCCGCACCGATCGCATCGCACTTCCAGGACGCGAGCCACCAACCATTGACGCGAAAGCCAATACCGTTGAGCAGACGGAGAGCCCGCAGTTAGCGCTGGCCACATCCGCTCAACCGCGCATGCTCCGCGCGTTGCTAGATCGCAAAAAGGAACACACTGGGCCCCGACTGCGAGGCGTAATTAAGCGCGCTCCGCCGTCCACGCACGACATCGTGCCGGAGGGTGCAAGATTCATCGAGGGTACCTATAGCAATCCGGCGGGAAGCCGTGCCTATAGGCTCTTCATCCCCAACCGTTATCACGGGCAACCTCTTCCATTGATCGTCATGCTTCACGGCTGCACCCAGTCGCCAGAAGATTTCGCCGCCGGTACGAGGATGAACTTTGTCGCAGAAGAACAACTGTGCTTTGTGGCCTATCCAGCGCAGCGCAGCGAAGCAAACCAGGCGAAATGCTGGAACTGGTTTCGTGCAACCGACCAGCAGCGTGGCAGAGGGGAACCCTCGCTTATCGCGGGAATCACGCGCCAAATTATGCGCGACTACTCGGTTGATCCAAAGCGTGTTTACGTTGCTGGACTATCGGCCGGAGCGGCCGCCGCTGCCATCATGGGAGCAACGTATAACGATCTATATGCGGCAGTCGGTGTACACTCTGGCCTCGCGTGTGGGGTCGCCGTCGACCTCCCCTCTGCGCTCCTCGCCATGCGACAAGGCGGCGGGTGGGATGACCGGGCGGTCCTAAGTGACCGGACAGCTCTTCCGACCATTGTTTTTCACGGCGACCGCGACAATACGGTGCATCCGATCAACGGCGATCAAGTTCTTGAACAATCTGCCAGAGCGAGGAGCACGCAAAAGAAGGTGCATCGCGGACGGGTACCGGGAGGACATGCCTATACCCGCACGACCCATATCGATGCGAGCGGGCGCGGAATCTTTGAGCACTGGAACATCCACGGAGCTGGACATGCATGGTCGGGCGGAAGCCCCG
The DNA here is from genome assembly GCA_005884765.1 of Alphaproteobacteria bacterium. GTDB lineage: Bacteria > Pseudomonadota > Alphaproteobacteria > Rhizobiales > Xanthobacteraceae > Bradyrhizobium. The sequence continues at coordinate 1,603 of VAZV01000267.1, read as the reverse complement.
CGGGCTCCTACACTGATCCGCGAGGACCGGACGCAACGAGGGAAATGCTCCGTTTCTTCCTCGAGCATTCGCTCCTATACCCGCCAGGTAGCAGTTAGTCCGTTGTTGTGAAGGTTTTCGGATGCCGGCCCCATGACGGTGGCGCCGCGCACACGGGGCCGGCGTCTGCAAACCTTCACAAACCCAGACATCAAAGATGCAAACCACCAAAAAAAGAGCCGCTCGAAAGCGGCCTTTCAACAAATCAGGGGGGCGTTTGAGCAGCGTTGTGCACACCATCTTATTTTTATCGCTCGACGTCGAGGTCTCATAAGGTCGGGTTATCTGGAAGGCTTTGTGAGCTAAGCCGCGCGTTTCGGCGTTCCAACCGTCATCGGCTCATAGGCCGATTTAAAAAAGTCCTTGTACATATCGCCGATCTTAGTGAACTCGGCGACAAAGGTCTCATAGGCCGACTTCATGTGATCGGTCGTGATCTGCATCGCTTGATCTGGCGCCTTGATCGTGGCGTCTAGATAGGCTTTGTTCGCCTCAAAGGACGACTTTACGTAATCGGCGTGAGCCGTCGCGATGGCCTTCATCCTGTCGTGGACGACAGTCATATCGGTCATTGGCAATTCCTTTCCTCGTTGTTCGATGCAGCCACATCCAAAAGCATCATATCTCGCTTCGGGAACCGACGGCGGGGCGGTGATTTAGTCATCATGCTGCAGCGCAAGGTTGCTTTGCTGGTCAATATTGCTCATCCACGGAAATTTCATGAACCGACGCTGGAGTGAGAGGGACGAGCGGCCGCCGGACGGGCTGTCCCTACTCAATTTGCGATCAAATTCGGACTGCACCCCAAGGGTAGTGTCGACGTCGGATGTCTGTTGCGGCAGAGTCGAGGATGGGCGCGGTAGCTTGGGGTCCTTGGCCATCGCCCCGTTTCCCATCCCCGCTCATCAAACCGGACGTGCCGATTTCCGGCATCCGGCTTTCCGACTGGCTTCACCGCGAGACATGCGACGGGGCCGCTCGGGGCAGGCGTTGGAGGCACGGAACGCCGAGTTCTCGATGAATGACATCGAATGTAAATCGGCGATTGCCGCGCCCTTGCACCTCGTGCCTTCGCGCGAGCGAACCTGCGCAATCGCTCAAAGACGTATTGATCGACGGCTACGGTATGCCTTGCCCCGCGAACCGTAGCCAAAGTAGTTGGACCAGCCTCGCAATGACCTGTTCAGCTCGTCACGTACTTCCGGCCATGGATCGGTGTTGCTCGGCACCAGAAGATCGCCGATCTTTGTCTTGATCGTCGCACACTCTTCTTGGACGGGCTTGCACCCAGATACCATTTCCCGTTCGCCTCAAACCAATGTGCGCCGAACGAGTAGCCGAGGTAGTCGAAGCGTTCCTGTCGGGCATTTCTCAGCGATGTTTTGGTAGTATCTCAGTTTGAATTTTTAGGCGATTGACCGAGCCACAGCCTCACGCAAGCAAATGTGAGCATTCCGGCGACTACTCCCAGCGGTGCATTACCGGGGCCAGTGTTATACGGGCTATCGAGGAGTGACGCTAAAAGGCCTCCGATAAACGCACTCGCAAGTAGACCAAAGACCCA
>VAZV01000295.1 GCA_005884765.1 Alphaproteobacteria bacterium | reverse complement strand
GACGGCACAGCCGAAATTATCGAGGTCGCCTGCGGCCGACTGCCAGTCATATTTATCGAGACGTTTCTCGGCGGTTGCGCTCATGGTCTGTTCCTCAATGGGTGATATTCGCCGGGCAATAGCCGCCCGCCGCCGCCTACGCATTCCGTTTCTTGCGAAGGCCCACAGGCGCTAAGTTAACGCACAAATTCCCCTTCTCCCGCGCACTTGCGTGGGAGAAGGTGGCGCGTAGCGCCGGATGAGGGCCGGCGCGCGAAAGCGCGACGGTGCAAGTGGCACGACCGCTGCGCTTTCGCTTCGCGGCCCTCATCCGCCCTTCGGGCACCTTGTATGGGGCGTTTTTTGTCAAGTGTTTTGTTGTCGTTCATTTTTGTCTCGCAAGTCTGCAATATTCACCCTCGCCGAGCGAGCTTCGCCGGCCGTGATTGATCCGTTTGTCTGGTCGCCGGGACCGGCGGCTTGCCATTGGAGCGCTTCGTTGCCCTTTTTGCGGAAGCGATCGGGTGTCAAGGGCGCGCAGCGCCGCTTTGCCGGTTTACCCTTGATACCCGATCGCTTCCGCAATCTTCTGCAGCGAAGCGCTCCAATGGCTCTGTCTGTCCAACCTCCTCGCATTCAACAGTTGTACAAGCTGGATCGCTCGGAGCGGGAGCCGGCAGCGATCGGGAGGGGGAGCTGTCTTCTGTGCGAGCGAACCCGTCACAGCCTTGTATGCGGTGAGATCTCAGGATCTCGACCATGATGCAGTCATGCGCATCGGGGGACAAGCTCCGCGATGGTGGGCCCATTCTTCTCCGCGGCTGTGAGCCATGGTGCCTCAGCGGGCAACCGCCACCTCGGATCGCCAACGGCACCCAGAGTGCCGAAGCTCTTCGTCTTGCGACTGTCGATTTGCCTCCTGTTGTCGATCAGCTTCCGTTGTTCAGTGTGTTGCGCTGGCTTTGCGCAAGGCGATGCCCTCCGGCACCACCCCCTGAGTGGCCAACCGCCACAAGGCGATCAACAGCTTGCGAGCCAGCGCCACGATTGTCCGCTTGCGCACATCCTTGCGCCCGCTTTGGGTCTGGTTGCGATACCACTCGGCCAAAGGACTGTCGCTCTGGAACTGGAGAAAGCGCCAGGCGAACTCGATCATGCCGCGGCGTACTCTGCTATTGCCGCTGCGCGGCAGGCCTTTTTCCCGCCGCCGTGAGCCGCTCTCGTCGGGCGAGCCGGTAAGCCCGCCATAGCGGGCCACCGCCCGGCGGTCGCGGAGATTGCGCGACAGTATCTCCTGTACCAGCATGTCGGCCGTCTCGAGGCCGATGCCGATCACCTGAGCGATCAGCTGCACCATCACATTGGGACCGTGGTTCGCAGCCTTGGCGATCCGCACCAGCCGGTCGCGCTCGATCGCCTTGATCTGGTCCTTGACCAGGCTCAGCCGTGCCATGTCACGCTTGAGCTCGGCGAGCGTGTTCTCAGGCAGTGGAACATCTTCCGGCGTGCGCAGCTCAGCCAGCCGCTCGGCCGCCTTGCCAAGCGTCGGCTTGAAGTTGCGAATGCCAAGCCGGATCAGGGCTGACTTCAGCCGGTTGATGAGCCGGGTGCGCTCGCCGGTGAGCATCTGATGCTCGCGGTTGGGGCGCTTGGCGTCCTCCTCCTCCAGCGTCGGGATCGCCGCCATCGTGCAATGCTTCACCTCCCCGCGCAGCCAGCCGAGAAAGGCGCGCATCAAAAGCTCGGTATCGAGCCGGTCGGTCTTGGCGCGACGATGCTCGCGCGGCACCGGAATGCTGCTCGGATGGATCACATACGCCTCGATCCCGCGCCCGTTGAGCCAGCGCGCCAACCAGAAACCGTCACGGCCGGCTTCATAGGCGACCGTCATGCGCTCGACCTGGCGGCCGGCCTTCATCGCCTCATTCCGCCAGCGCTGCAATAGCGCAAGCAGCGCGTCGGGATCAGGATCGAGCTTCTTCTTCGGCTGGCGTTTCAACCCCGGAACAACACCGGCCACCAGCCAGCCCGATAAGCTCATCTCGATCACCGCGACCAATGTGCTATCCTGATCGAGGACGATGAGGGACTTGTTCGCATCGAAACATTGCATGGGGCAATACTCCATCAATTGTTGGACCACCGATGGTGAATATACCCTCGTCGTCCGCCCCATAGGATCTTCTCCCACGCAAGCGCGTGGGAGAAGGGGAAACGTGGGGAGTGCGGTGCTCTTATGTTAGCGCCTATGGGCCTTCGCCGGGATGACGGCTAAGAAAGCGACGGAAGTTAGAAGCTGGAGGAGAAGTCTCAGTTCCTGAGCAAGAGGCCGCCGTCCACCACAAGATCGATGCCGGTGATGAAGCTTGCGGCATCGGAAAGGAGGAAGAGGCAGGCCTGCGCCATGTCTTGTGCCGTGCCGAGGCGCTTGAGCGGTATATAGTCGGCGACGGCGCGGCGCGACGCCTCATCCTTGTCCCAGCGCGCCTGCATGGGCGTGTAACTCGGTCCCGGGCAGATCGTATTGGAGCGGATGCCGTCGCCCGCAAGCTGCATGGCAAGCGAGCGCGACACCGCGCAGACGGCGGCCTTCGAGGCTTGATAGGCATCCTGCGGCTTGAGGTCGCCGCGCATCCACTGGATGGTCGA
>VAZV01000294.1 GCA_005884765.1 Alphaproteobacteria bacterium | reverse complement strand
ACCCCAGCGCAGACCGGGGCCCCAGGAGAGGGCGGTGTCGACATCGGCGGCGCTCACCACGCCCTCCGAAACGAGGTAATAAACCTCACGGCCCAGCGCCGCCTGCAGACGGTTGGCGACGTGACCCGGCAGCTCCTTGTTGAGGCGCACCGTCCGCTGCCCAATCGACGTATAAAATTCCGCTGCGCGCCGGATCGTCTCTTCGGAAGTCTTGGCGCCGCCGACGATCTCGACCAACGGGATCAAGTGCGGCGGATTGAACGGATGAGCGATGACGCAGCGCTCGGGATGCGACCGGGCTCCCTTCTGGATTTCGCTCATGGTGAGCCCCGACGAGCTCGAGGCGATGATCACGTCGGGCGGCAGCATCTGGTCGAGCTCGCCATAAAGCTTCTGCTTGAAATCGATCCGCTCGGGCCCGTTCTCCTGCACGAGATCGGCGTCGGCGACGGCTTGCGCGAGCGCGGGCGTGAACGACAGGTTCGACTGCGACGCCCCGGGCGAAAGGCCCAATCGCTTGAGCGCCGGCCAGGCCGTCTCCACGAACTTCCTCAGCGAGGCTTCCGCGTTTGGAGCAACGTCGGTCGCGACGACCTGCAGTCCCTTGGCGAGATACAGCGCGGTCCAGCTCGCGCCGATCACACCGGTGCCGATGATAGCGATGCGGCGAATGGGCTTGGTGTCGGTCATGTCATTTCTCCGATGTGTTTGTCAGACTTCGGCATAGGCAATGCCGGTGAGATTGCCCTGGGCGTAGAGGAACATGCGTTTTTCGGAGCCATCGGTTGAGAGAGCTCACGTGCTGTTTAAGCACGTGGCATCAGTGCGGTTTACGAGGCGCGCGCGGACAGCATGTCCGCCTTCGTGTTGAGCATCGCGATCAGGCCTTCGATGCCTCGCGTGCGCAGGATCGAGCCGAATTCGGAGCGCCGCGTCGCAAGTTCGCTGATGGTGCCGTTCAGATAGACATCGGCGATCTGCCAGGCACCGCCGTTCTGCCGCAGCAGATAATTGAGGCTGATCGACTCGCCGTTCGACTTGATGATTTCGGTCGTGATGATGGTGCCGCCGGCCAAAGGCTGTTCACCGGTGACTCGCAACCTCTCGCCCGCATAGCTGTCGAAGCGCTCGGCATAGATCGCGGCGATATAGTGTTCAAAGGCTTCCGCGACCTGCCGGCGCTGTGCTTCGGCGAGCCGTTCCCATTCCGGGCCAACCGCGAGCCGCGCCATGAATTGCACATTGAAAGCGCCCCGAACCACCGGCTCGATGCGGGCATAACGGCCGCGAGCACCCAATGCAGCACCAGACTGCATATTGGCGAGGAGCGCGTCATAAAGACCGCGGACTGTATCCGCACCCGCAGCGTTCGCGGCTGCAGCATGCGGCGGCGCCCCTGCCAATCCGAGCCAAAGCACCAGGCCTGCACCGAGCAATGTCTGAGCTATCTTCTTGCGCACGGTTTTCATACCTAACACTCCTCTCGAAGAAACCGGGCCGGCCCACATCGTTCGCGGAAGAGAGGACTCTGTGTCGTTTTCTGATTGTGAAGGTAGTCGGGGACCAGCGTGCGTGCTTGAACGCGCATGTTTTGATTTGTCGGTTCCCGCTGCAAAGCATGTCCGGCAGTGAGCGGCGGCACAGTCTCAGCGTCTGGAGTCTTCGCCCGTCCTGTACAAAGCAGATAAGGATTATGGTGATGGCGACGCTACCTACAGCGGCCGATTGAATTCGCTGATAGCTGTCATGCTTTCCGTGCCCCAGTCCAAAAATTCCCTGCTCGAAGGCTTAGGGAACCAGGCATTAAGAGCCGCGGAATCTCTGGTTGTCAGCCCGGCGGTTCCGCTCACCAGCGGCAAAACCGCGGAGTTTCCTGTATTTTCCCGTAGAGAGAACAGGGAATTTAACGGTGGAGACGGGTTCGCTTAAGACTGCGCCCTCCGCCACCTTCAGCCGCTGACATAGCTCGTTTCTTTGTCTCTCTTTTCGGAGCGAAATTGTGCCCAGCGCGATCGAGGGCGGCAGCTATTCGCGTTACCGTTTCTCTAACGGCACCGTGCTGCGGCTGCTTTCGCGCTCAGTTGACTATTCCGTGTCACCGATCAACACCTGTCGTGCGGCGGCGAGCTCCTTCAGTTTCTCCTTGCTGACCTTCGGATAGTGGAGTTTGAGCGCATCCAACGTCTCGATGACGGCGGCTGCCACCACGATGCGGGTAAACCACTTGTTGTCGGCAGGCACGACGTACCACGGCGCCTCCGGGGTAGAGGTGTGTCGAATCACATCCTCATACGCCGTCATGTAATCGCCCCAGTAGGCGCGTTCCTTGATATCGTTGGCTGAGAACTTCCAGTTCTTCTCTGGGTTTTCAAGACGTTCGAGAAAACGTCTTTTCTGCTCTCTCTTGGAGACGTGGAGAAAAAACTTGCGAATGACGACGCCATTACGCGTCAGGTACCGCTCGAAACTGCGGATGTCGTGGAAACGCTCCTTCCAGATGTCCTTGGTGACGAGTTCAGGCGGCAGCATCTGCTTCTCCAGAAACTCCGGGTGGATGCGCACCACGAGCGCCTCCTCGTAGTAGCTGCGATTGAAGATCCCAATGCGGCCACGCTCCGGTAAGTACTTAATGCAGCGCCACAGAAAATCGTGATCGAGCTCTTCTGACGATGGGGTCTTGAAGGAGTAAACTTGGCAGCCCTGCGGGTTGACGCCCGACATCACGTGCTTGATCGTGCCGTCTTTCCCGGCGGCATCCATGGCCTGAAAGATGAGCAACACCGCCCAGCGGTCTTGCGCATATAGCATGT
>VAZV01000266.1 GCA_005884765.1 Alphaproteobacteria bacterium | reverse complement strand
TGCGGTAAATCAACGACGCTGCGGATGATAGCGGGTCTTGAGGATATCACCGGCGGCGACATCATGATCGGGGGTGACGTCGTCAACGACGTGCCGCCCAAAGATCGCGATATCGCGATGGTGTTCCAGAATTACGCGCTCTATCCGCACATGACGGTCGCCGAGAACATGTCGTTCGGGCTGCGGCTCAAGCACTACCCGAAGGCAGAGATCAACAGCCGGGTCACCGAGGCCGCCCGCATGCTCGACATCACTGACCTGATCGACCGCAAGCCGAAGCAGCTCTCCGGCGGCCAGCGCCAGCGGGTCGCAATGGGCCGCGCGATCGTGCGCAATCCGAAAGTGTTTCTGTTCGACGAGCCGCTCTCCAACCTCGACGCCCAGCTGCGCGTGCAGATGCGGATCGAGATCAAGAAGGTACACCAGAAGGTTCGCACCACCACGGTCTACGTGACCCACGACCAGGTCGAAGCGATGACGCTGGCCGACCGCGTGGTGGTGATGAACCGGGGCCGCATCGAGCAGATCGGAACGCCCAACGACCTCTATCACAGTCCGGCGACACGCTTTGTCGCGGGCTTCATCGGCTCGCCCGCCATGAATTTCCTGCCCTGCCACCTCGAGGACGTCGGCGGCAAGCTCAATATCCGCCTGACCGACCGCGTCGCGTTTGCGCTGCCGGGAGCGCGCGCGGCGCGATATCAGGGCATATCGCGAGCCGACAAATTGTTGCTCGGCATCAGGCCGGAGCACATTGCGGAAGCGAGGATGCATCCCGAGCCCGGTGTCGAAGCCTTCGATACCGTGCTCGACGTGACCGAGCCGATGGGGATGGAGACGCTGGTCTACTTTACGCTTGACGGCACCCAGGTCTGCGGGCGGGTCAATCCCAACGCCGGCGCCCACGATGGCGCCCCGTTCCGATTGGCTGTGGACCTCAATAATATGCACCTGCTAAACGAGGTGACCGGCGTCGTCATTTGACGACCGCAAGCAAGAAATGCCCCGGGGGGTCAGAAAAAAATGGCGACCAATAAGAAGAAAATTCTCGTTACAGAATCGATGTCACAGCCGGGACGCGCGCTCCTCAACGAACGGGACGACATCGAACTCATAGAATTCCCCAATATGATTTCGGCCAGGGATTTCGAGGCGATGCTGAAGGCGCAGGCGCCGGTCCATGGCGTGGCGCTTGGCGCAACGCGCTTTGGCGAGACCGAGCTCGAAGCCTCTGGCGACATGAAGGTGGTGACGCGGATCGGCGTTGGCTACGACGCCGTCGATGTGCCGGAGCTCTCCCGGCGCAAGGTGCCGCTGATGGTGGCCGGTACCGCCAACTCTCCGTCGGTCGCCGAACAAGCCTTGTTCATGATGCTGATGCTCGCCAAGCGAGCGGTCGAGATGCATTCAATCGTCAAGGACGGCGAGTGGGGGTCGCGGCTCGGCAAACTGCCGTTCGATCTGTTCGGCAAAGCGGTGCTGATCATCGGCTTCGGTCGCATCGGCACGCGCACCGCCAAGCGGTGCCTTGCCATGGAAATGAATGTCCTGATCTATGATCCCTACAAACCGGCATCGGAGATCAAGGCGGCCGGCTGCGAACCAGTCGGTGATCTCGACGCAGAACTGCCGCGCGCCGACTTCGTCAGCATCCATTGCCCGAAGACGCCCGAGACGGTCGGCATGTTCAACGGCCCGAATGAAGCGGATGAAGCCTTCGGCCTATTTGATCAACACCGCCCGCGGCGGCATCGTCGAGGAAAAGGCCCTGCATGAGGCATTGGTATCGGGGAAACTTGCCGGCGCCGGCCTTGACGTCTTCGAGCAGGAGCCGCCTCCGTCAGGGCATTCGCTGTTCGCGCTTCCCAACGTGATTATGGCCCCGCATGTCGCAGGCGTGACGCGGGAGGCCGTTGACCGGATGAGCGAGCAGACCGCGCGCAATATCCTAAGTGCCCTCGACGGTCAGCCGATCCGTCAGAACGTCATCAATCCGGACGTGCTCGGCTGAATTTGGTGTGGTGCGTTCGGCTTGGTGCCGGGGCCGCGATGATCTCGGCACTTCGCACCGACGGGGGATGCAAATGGCACTTCGGGAATACGGCAGCTATGACGCGGTTGGCCTTGCCGATCTCGTCCGCAGGAAACAGGTCAGCGCCAAGGAATTGCTTGACGAGGCGATCGCCCGCACCGCGAAGGTCGACGGCGAAATCAACGCGGTGGTCGTAAAGCATTACGACTATGCCAAACGGCAAATCGACAATGGCCTTCCCGAGGGCCCGTTCACCGGAGTGCCGTTTCTCCTCAAGGACCTCGATATCCTTGAGGGAACGCGGACCACTTCGGGCGCGAGCATCTACAAGGATAATGTCGCCGATCACACCAGCACCCTTGCCCGGCGCTTTCTCGCCACCGGCGTCGCCATCTTCGGAAAAAGCTCGACACCGGAATTCGGTCTGATGCCGACCACAGAACCGCGTCTGTTCGGTCCGACCCGCAATCCCTGGAATCTTGCGCATTCCTCTGGCGGCTCGTCGGGCGGCGCGGCTGCGGCGGTTGCGGCCCGCATCCTTCCGGTCGCGCATGCCAGCGACGGCGGTGGCTCGATCCGGATACCGGCATCCGCCTGCGGCGTGTTCGGATTGAAGCCGACGCGGGCACGCAATCCGCTTGGCCCCGACCGCGGCGAAGGCTGGAGCGGATTTTCCGTCGGTCATGTGGTCAGCATCAGCGTGCGCGACAGTGCCGTCATGCTGGATGCGATCCACGGGCCTGAAACGTCGAGCCTCTATGTCGCGCCGCCGCCGGCGCGGGCTTACGCCGACGAGGCTGGGCGCGACCCCGGCCGGTTGCGCATCGCCTTTACCGACAAATCGCCTTATGGCGAGCCGATCGATCCCGAGATCGCCGCTGCGGTTCGCGACGTCGCAACCCTGCTGGCGACGCTCGGCCATCACGTTGAGGAGCGCGCGCCGCCGCTTGTCGCCGATCCGGCGGCGGTGATGGCGGTCATCGTCAATGCCAATACCGCGCTGAATGTGCGCGTTGCCGAGCAACGCTTCGGTCGCACCATGACGGAGGAGGATTTCGAATTCCTGACGCTTGCGAACGCGCATAACGCGCAAAAGACTACCGCAACCGATTACGTTGCAGCCCAACTCAGCGCGTTCCAAATATCGCGGGCACTAGCCGAATTCTTCCAAGGCTGCGATGTGTTCCTGTGTCCGACGCTCTGCTCACCGCCCTTGCGTATCGGCGAGCTCAATCCGATGTCGCAGGACCTGTCACATATCGCTCCGATCCTTCGGCGCTACATGCCGGGGACCAGCATGTTCAATATGTCGGGACAACCGTCGATGTCGGTGCCGCTCGCATGGAACAGTGCGGGATTGCCGCTCGGCATGATGTTTTCCGCACGCTTTGGCGATGAGGCGACCTTGTTTCGCCTGGCGGGACAGCTCGAGCAGGAACGCCCCTGGCGCGGCAAGCTGCCCCCAATTTGCGCGTAAATAGTCAAAACTCAGCCGCATTCGAGATGACCAATGTAATGGATCCCAACGGCGGAATAGCGCCCGCGTTTTGCGCAAGGGGAGATTGAGGTCTTGAGTCGGAGCGACCCAACCGATCACGTGCTCGCGGCGATTGCGAGCATCTTCGAGTTCCGGGCACCGCGTCGCGAACCGGAACAGCCCGCGGGCGAAGAAAAGCCCGACCGGCTCGCGGCGCAAGACGCCGACGGTTATTCGAAGGTCGGTCCCGGCCCGATGGCCGCCATTCGCTTCAAGTGGTCCGTGCGGCTCGCCGACGACGGCGCCTATTACGTTGACGAGACGATCGGGGAGAACTCGCTGGCGACCGTCACGGGTCCCATGACCAAGGATGACGCGGTCAGGCTGGTGGACGATCGCGAGAGCGAGGCGCGCCGGCGATTTGAAGAGCTCAAGAGCGAAATGGCGGGACGCAGCGCGGCTGCCCTCGTGCTGCAGCAAGGCAGCAGCTAGTTTTAGAGCATATCCGGAAAAGTGGGTGCCGGTTTTCCCTTGCGACAAACGCGGAACGCGTTTGCGCGGAGATCATGCTCAATTCAAAATGATCTGGCCACTCAAGCCTGCTGCCGCGGCGTCCCCAAAAAATCCTTCTTGGCGAGATCGACGCCGGCGTGCCGCAGGATGTCGTAGGCCGTGGTAAGGTGAAAAAAGAACTGCGGTACGCTGAAAGTCAACAGCAGCGACCGTCCGGTGAATTTCCGCTCCACACCGCTCCGGAACCTGAAGATAACCTCGCGATCGGCAGCCCCATCGATGGTGGCGCGCGGCAGCCCGTGCATGAAATCAACGGCTGCGGCGATGCGGGATTTGAGCTCGTCGATACCAGGCTCGGTATCGGAAAAAGCGTGCGGATCGCGTCCGGCGAGAAGCGCGCAGCCGACGACGGCGTGGCGATTGGCCTCGCCTACCTGGCGGGTGAGATTGTACATGTTCGGAGAGAGCCGCATATTAAGCAAAATTGCGGGATCGATCTTCCTCGCTTCGGCGTAGGCCGCTGCACGATCCAGCAGGCCCGATAAATTTGTGAGAAACGGCGCGAAAACGCCGACCGACGATTCGTACATTGAGATGGACACGTTGTTTGATCCCCGCGCTCGGTTCTGCCACAGAAAACGCGCAAGTCCGTAAATTGACCGCTGCAGAAGTCCGCGTTTAGATTGACCGAAACGCCACGTTGAACCAATCCGGCTAGCTTGCGAACTAACCATTGAGAGTGATCCAGATCACGTTCTCGCAGAGCACCGAAGCCTAGGGTCCGACGTTGGACGCGGATCTGCTCAGGAGGTTGAAGATGAAGAAGCTGTTGGCCATCGCCGCGTTTCTGTTGGCGAGCACCGCCGCACAGGCTCAGTACACCTTCGAATATAGCGGTCGCACCATTCGCATCGATCCCGATCGCGGAACAGTCTCCATCCCGGGCGTCTACGACAACACAGGGCGGCGGTCGAAACGCGCGCGCGAACAGGACAGCGACAAGTCGCTCAAGCAGCCGGCCCCGCAGGATGCGAAGGCCGATCCGCAAACGCCGGTCCCTGCACCCGCGCCGACCAACCAGGCAGCGTCTCCACCTCCGCCCGCGGCCGCAAATCCACCGCCACCGGAACCAGCAACCTCGACGGCGAATAATGCGCCGGCTGATAACGCCGTGCTCCCGCCGCCGCCCTCGGTCCCCGCGCCACCCCCTCAACAGGATGCCGCCCCCGTGCCGAAACCTGCGCCGCCGCCGACCGTCGCAGCCGTTCCTCCGCCACCGCAGCCGGCTGCCCCTGCCCTCGCCCCGGTAGCCCACGATCCGAATTCACCGCTCGGCGTCTGGCTGACCGAAGAGAAGGAAGGCAAGGTCCGCATCGAGCAATGCGGCGCCAATCTCTGCGGCTATTCGATCGATGCCAAATCGAACAAGAACGGCGAACAGGTTCTGATCAATATGCGGCCGAGCAAGGATCAGAAATGGAGCGGGCGGATCCTCGATCCGAACAGCGGCAGCACCTACGATTCGACGATCGCAATGAAGGGCACCGATACCCTGCGCGTCCAGGGTTGCGCCTTTGGTGGCATGTTCTGCGGCGGCCAGACCTGGACTCGCCTGAACTAACCAGCCGCAATAGCGTCCTGTCCAATCCAAAGGCCCCACTATCCGGCGGAGGCCTTTTGGCTTGAGCATGCGCGGCATCACGTCGCGTCGCTCCTGACGGCAATCCGCTTACGCGAACACCGTGTTCGTAACGCCGGCGTGACTGCCATCACATTCTCCGGCGAAGCGCTGTGCGAGGCTGCCCGTGTCCAAACAACAGGGGTACGTCATGGCACATTTTAGAAAGGTCATTATCACCGCCCGCATCCTGGCTCTTGTGGCATTGCCGGTGGCCACGCCAGCCGCGGCCGCGACGTTCGATGGTACCTGGAATGTCCAGATTGCCTCATCGAACTCGGCGTGCAATGCCGGCGCCAGCGTTTCAATTGGGATCAGCAACGGTCAGGTCGCCTCAAACAGCTCGATGGTCGCCGCGTCCGGCCGCGTCGCCGACGCCGGCAACATCAGCGTCACGCTGACAAGTGGGATCAAACGGGCGACCGGCTTCGGTCACCTCTCCGGCACGTCCGGATCGGGCACCTGGCGCGGCGCTTTGTGCTCGGGCACCTGGGTAGCGCAGCGAATCTAGTTCGCTGATCTATCCGACGCCTGCGGAATATTCGGCGTCGGTCACCTGTTCCATCCAGGTGACGTAACTTCCGTCGAGCGCTTCCTGCATCGCGACGTGGGTCATGCCATTGGTCGGCGACGCACCGTGCCAATGCTTCTCGTTCGGCGGGATCCAGACCACATCGCCCGGCCGGATTTCCCTGACAGGTCCGCCCTTGGTCTGCACCCGGCCGACACCCGAGATAACGTAGAGCGTCTGTCCAAGGGGATGGGTATGCCAAGCGGTTCGCGCGCCCGGTTCGAAGGCAACGCGCGTCGAGGCTAACCGCGCCGGCGCTGCGGTCGCAATGATCGGATCTTGCCACACCGTACCGGTAAAATATTCCTTTGGCGCGCGTCGCGTCGGCCGCGAGCCTGCGAGATGGATATCCATGGTTATCTCCCTTGCTGTTTTTGCCTACTTTTTGGAAGCCGCGTAGCGCGCTTTGGTCTCGGCATTCATCGGATAGAGCCCGGGCAAGACAGCGCCATTGTTCACCTCGTTGACGATCCAGCCTTCCATCCGTTCCTGCTCCGGCCCCTCAGTGAGGATATGATCGAGCTGCGCCTGCGGGATCAGCACCGCGCCGTCCTGGTCGGCCACGATAATGTCGTTCGGGAACACCGCGACGCCACCGCAGCCGATCGGCTCGCCCCAGCCGACGAAGGTGAGACCCGCGACCGACGGTGGGGCCGCAAAGCCGTCGCACCAGACCGGAAGACCAGTGCCGAGCACGCCCTCGACATCACGCACCACGCCGTCCGTGATCAGCGCCGCGACACCGCGCTTGACCATCCGAGCGCACAAAATATCGCCGAAGATGCCGGCATCGGTGATGCCCATGGCATCAACCACGGCGATGCAGCCTGCCGGCATCGCCTCGATCGCGGTGCGGGTGGAAATCGGCGACGACCAGGATTCCGGTGTCGCCAGATCCTCGCGCGCAGGCACGAAGCGCAGGGTGAAGGCCGGCCCGACCAGCCGCTTCTGGCCGGGCCGCAGCGGCTTGGTGCCGCGCATCCAGACGTTTCGCAGTCCCTTCTTGAGCAGAACCGTGGTGATGGTGGCGGTAGATACATGCGACAGCGTCTTGATAGCGTCAGGGGTCAGGGACATCTGGAAAGCGGGCTCCGGGAGGGGTGAACTGGCAGAGCGCATCTTGGGGGGCAGGATAAGCGCGTCAAGGGCGCAGCGCTTTTTGCGCGATCATCAATTCATCTTATCGAAGGTGTGCTGATTAATTTATTGAATTTGCGGGTTCATTTTAGGCGAGGCGAATTCCACTTCGCTCGAAAACAAGTTACCTTGAGCAGCGAAGAGTCATGAGGCCATGGCCGCTACCTTAGCCCCACCCCGCCTTTTGCCGAGTGGCGATGCTGCCATTGCGGTGGAATTTAGCCGCAACGTCGACGATGCCGCCAACCAGCGCGTGCTGGCGCTCGATCGCGCGCTCGCGGAGGCGCCGGTTTCCGGCGTGACCGAAACGGTCCCGACCTATCGGTCGCTGCTCGTGCATTATGATCCCACCAAGATCAGCTTCGATGCCTTGGGCGAGAAGCTGGTGTCGCTGGCACAGCATCCGCTTCGACCGACAACGAAATCCCGGCGCTGGCGAATTCCGGTCAGCTATGGCGGCGAGCATGGCATCGATCTGGAGGATGTCGCGAAAGCGCTTAACACAACCCCTGAAACGATTGTGGCGCGGCATGTCGCCGGCGACTATCGCGTTGCCATGATCGGCTTCACGCCGGGATGGTCGTACCTTAGCGGTCTGGAGAAACTCCTGCACATGCCGCGACGGCAAAATCCGCGGCTGTTGACCCCTGCTGGCACCGTTTCGATCGGCGGCGTGCAGACCGGCGTGCAATGTCTCGCCGGCCCCAGCGGCTGGCATCTTCTTGGCCGGACAGCCGTTAGAACCTATCAGTTGCACCGCGATCCCATCTTCCTGCTGGAACCCGGTGACCGCGTTACGTTTTTTCCCGTCGATGCCAAAACCTTCGCGGAGCACGATCGCGCCGCGCAAGCCGGCGCGATCGTCGCCGAATTGATAGCCCCATGAGCAAGCTTGTCATTGCCTCGATTGGGCCGGCGAGCTCCGTCCAGGACGGCGGCCGGCCGGGTTCGCAGCGTTACGGCCTGACCCCAAGCGGCGCGATGGATCGCCTCGCGCTGGCGGCCGCCAATACGCTGGTCGGAAATGGGTTGTTTGCAGCTGCGGTCGAGGTCGGGCCGTTCGGTGCTGCGTTCACAGCGCGCCGCGGTGCGGTGCGGATTGCGCTCACAGGCGCATCGCGCAGCGCCGATATTGGAGGACACGCGGTGGCGTTGGATGCATCGATGACCCTTGCCGATGGCGAGACGCTGACGCTCGGCTTGGCCCGTGGCGGCTCGTTCAGTTATCTCGCGATTGAGGGCAGCTTTGTAGGTGAGCCGATGTTCGGCAGCCTGGCGGTGAACGCGCGCGCAGGCCTCGGCAGTCCTTATCCGCGCCCGCTACAGCCCGGCGACGAATTGCTGACGGCGACAGCCAGCGGCGCGGCCGAGCAGCGGATCGAGATTCCCGCGATCGACACGGGACCGATCCGCGTCCTGCTGGGCCCGCAAGACGACGAATTCGCCGACGACGCCAAAAAACTCTTCCTTGAGGCCGAATGGAAGATTTCGGCGACCAGCGATCGCATGGGTTACCGGCTCGAAGGCCCCGTCATCCGGCATTTGCATGGCCACAACATCGTCTCCGACGGCACGGTCAATGGCAGCATCCAGGTGCCCGGCAACGGCGCCCCGATCGTACTGATGCCCGACCGCCCAACTACCGGCGGATATCCCAAGATCGCGACCGTAATTTCGGCCGACTTCGGGCGTTTCGCGCAGATTCCGGCCGGAACCGGATTCCGGTTCAAGACGGTCAGCATCGGTGAGGCACAGGATGCGGCGCAAAAATTCGCAGAGTTGTTGCGCACCCTGCCCGATCGTTTGCGCGCGATCGAGAGCTTTGACCTCAACATCGAGGCACTGCAGGATGCTAATGTCGCAGGCAGCGCCGTCAGCGCGGTCGATGCCGGGACGTGGCAATAACCGGTCAAACATCCACTCAAGCCACAGCGGGCAACAACCATGACGACAATCGATCTCAACTGCGATCTCGGCGAAGGATTTGGCGCCTGGGAAATGGGCAACGACGCTGCCATGATCGAGCTTGCGACCTCGGTCAACATCGCCTGCGGCTTTCATGCCGGAGATGCCGATATCATGCGCAGGACGGTCGAGCTTGCGAAAGCGCGCGGCGTCAGCATCGGCGCCCATCCCGGTTACCGCGACCTCCATGGCTTTGGCCGCCGGCCGTTCCCGGGCATGAAGCCTTCCGAGATCGAAAACCTGGTAGCCTACCAGATCGGCGCGCTTCAGGCGATCGCGACCGCGGCCGGTCACAAGGTCACCCACGTCAAGGCGCATGGCGCGCTCTCGAATGTCGCCTGTGAGGATGACACGACGGCAAAAGCCATCGCAAGCGCCATCAAGGCCGTCGATTCCAATCTGGTCTTCGTTGTGCTCGCCAATTCAAATCTGGTGCGGGCAGGCGAAGCTGCGAATTTGCCGATGGTGCATGAGGTGTTTGCCGATCGTGCCTATGAGGACGACGGTTCGCTGGTCTCGCGCCGCAAGCCCGGCGCGGTGCTGCATGGAGCGAGCGAGATCGCGCAGCGCGTGGTGCGGATGGTGCAGGACGGCGCGGTTGTGTCGGTCACCGGTAAGGTGATCAAGATGCGTACCGATACCGTCTGCATCCACGGCGACACGCCGGGCGCGGTCGATATCGCGCGCGGCGTGCGTCAGGCGTTGAAGGATGCGGGGATTGCGGTGGCGCCGTTCAAGCGAGCGGCTTGAGCGAGTTCGCCTAGAACGGATGGACCGACAGCGTACCAAAGACGATTCCGGCGATCAGCGCTAGCGCGCCGTAGAACGCAGCCATATGAAGGCGTGCTCCGGTTCGCCCCGAAAGGGAACGAGCGTAAAGGTGCAGGCGGGCTTCCGCCGATAATTCGCGCATGGTCGATTTCCAATGCCCCATCAGGAACTATGGAATACCGCTTCCGGCGGGATTCAAGACGATCGCCAAAATAGTGATATGGCCGCTTCGGCGGAGCCCGATGGCAGTCGAAAATTCCCCTGCTGGCAGTCGGCCGAGAATCTTATTCGTTCATATTAGAAGCTCATTGAAGCGAAACCGGTTCCGTCAGTAGACGTCCTGCTGGAACCGCCCCTTCTTCTTGAGTTCCGCGACGAAGCTCACGGCCTCGTCGGTTGAGCGCGCCCCGAACTGGGCGACGATATCGACGAGTGCGCGCTCGACGTCCTTCGCCATCCGTTTGGCGTCTCCGCAAATGTAGATATTCGCGCCCTCGGCCAGCCACGTCCACAATTCGCGGCCGACCTCGCGCATGCGGTCCTGCACGTAGAATTTCTTGCTGCCATCGCGCGACCATGCCAGCGACAACCGCGTCAGCAGACCCGATGTCTTCATCGCGTTGAGTTCGTCGGCATAGAAGAAATCACAGTCGCTGCGCTGATGACCGAAGAACAGCCAGTTCTTGCCGGGCGCGCCGGTCGCCTTACGGTCGAGCAGGAAGGCGCGGAACGGTGCGATACCGGTACCTGGTCCGATCATGATAATGGGCGTCTTCGGGTCCTGCGGCAGCGCAAAGCCATGAGCCTTCTGCACATAAACCTTCACGGCCTCGCCAGGTTTGATGCGTTCGGCAAGGAAAGTCGAGGCAAGACCCAGGCGCTTGCGTTTTCCGACCACGTAGCGCACGCAATCGACCGTGAGCGACAATTTGCCGGGCGTGGCATTGTGCGATGAGGAGATCGAGTAGAGCCGCGGCTGCAACGGCTCCAGCGCTTCCACGAACACTTCGGGGTGCGGCCGGACGCCGGAGAACTTCTGCAACACCGCCATGACATCGAGGGTGGCGGCGTCGCCGTCGGGGTCCTCGCCCTGCGCCAACGCGCGCGCCTTCTCGCGCTGCGCGCCGCCGGTGAGGTAGGAGAGCAGCTCGAACAGCGAGTCCGGCGCGGGCGACAACGAAACGTCCTCAGTCAGGACATCGCGCAAGGTTTTGCCCCTCACCTGCGTGGTGTGGGAAGCGCCGAGAAGCGCAATAACCTGATCCACGAGCCCGAGATCATTGCGGGCGAAGATGCCGAAGGAGTCGCCGACCACATAGTCGAGCCCGCAGCCGGAAAGATCGAAGTCGACGTGCCAGGTTTCTTTTTCCGAGCCTTGCCTGTTGAGCAGGCGCCGGGACACGAAGGTCGCCGGGACCGGATTGTCCCGCGAACGGCCGGATTCGGCCACGACAGCAGGCGCCGCGATCGCTGGGGTTTCGGCTCTGGGAGCCGATGGGGCCGCCGGCGCCTTGTCCAATTCCTCATAGAGCGATTTGAGCATCCGGGCGGTTTCCTTGCCGCCGGGGACGCAAAGATTGAGCCGCCCTTCGCGTTTGTTCGCGATCGCATCCGAATAATCGTGACAATTATAGCCGCACTGGCCGCAATCCTGCTGCGCCATCGCCGCCATCATCCGCCGCCGCAACGGACGGCCCTCCGCAAGCTTCATGCGGTCGGTAATCGGCATGGTCTGGTCGTGCCATGGCGCTTCGCCGTCATCGCCGTCGCCGGCCGGACCAAGCATCGTGCTGGTCTGCTCCGGCGAAAGCGGCGTCGTGCCGTCGAGCCCGAGCATTCCGACCAAAAAGCCGTTCAGCCACAAACGCTGGCTTTCGGAGAATGGCGCGTTGGCCGGAATAATCTCGACCCGCGGCGGTGTCGTGATCTGGTTCATGGTCATGCTTCCGCTTCGGCAAGCTTGCGCAGCGCTTCACCGTCGTGACGTCGCGCAAAGCTGAGGAAGGTTTCGTCGGCTGACGAGCGATTGGTGAGATACGCTTTGAGCAGGCGCTCGACCGTTTTCGGCGCGTCCTCCGCCTTGACGTCGCGGAAGACTTCCTGCCCGATGTCGGCTTCAGGTCCGAAGCCGCCGCCGGCATAGAGGTGATAGCCCTCCACCGTGTCGTCTTCGGTAGCGCCCGGCACTTTCGCCGCAAGCAGGCCGATGTCGCTGATGTAGTGTTGGGCGCAGGAGTGATGGCAGCCGGTGAGATGGATGTTGAGCGGCGTGTCGACATCGACCCGCGTCTCGCACCAGTCGCCGATTTCGGCGGCGTGGCGCTTGGTGTCGGAGGCCGCGAATTTGCACCCCTGATTGCCGGTGCAGGCAATCAACCCGGCGCGGATCTGCGACGCCTTGATCGCAAGGCCAAGGTTTTCGATCGCCGCAGTTGCCAGCGCCACGTTTTCACCGCGCACGCCGGAGAGCAGGAGATTCTGCCAGACGGTGAGCCTGATCTCGCCGTCGCCGAGATCCTGCGCGATCTTGGCAAGCCCGCGCATCTGCTCGCACGTGAGTTTGCCGACCGGCAGCACGACGCCGATCCAGTTGAGGCCTTCCTGCTTCTGCTGGTGCACCCCGACATGCGCCATGCGGTCGAAATTCGGACGTGGCGCGATCGCCTCTGCCGGCGCGCGTGTCAGCTTGCGGCCGAACCTTTCCTCGACGGCAATCATGAACTTGTCGACGCCCATGCCGTCGAGCACGTATTTGAGACGCGCCTTCAGCCGGTTCGTGCGGTCGCCGGTGTCGATGAACACGCGCACGATCGCGTCCGCCACCAGGGTCGCATCTTCCGGCTTGACGATGATGCCGGTCGCTTTGGCGAAATCCCGATGTCCCGTGATGCCGCCTACCCCCAGGCGAAACCAGACGCCCGGTTCGACGCCGAAGCCATCCTTTACCTCGACCGCGGAAAACGCGATGTCGTTGGTATCTTCGAGCACCGCAATCTTGCCGGCGCCGTCGAAGGCGACGTTGAACTTGCGCGGCAACCCAGTGAGCGACCGGTCGTTGAGAATATGATAGTGCCACTCCCGCGCATAGGGACGGGTGTCGAGCAGCTCCTGCGGATCAATGCCCGCGGTCGGCGTGCCCGTGACGTTCCGGATGTTGTCCGCGCCGGAGCCGCGCGAGCACAATCCGATGTCCTGGATGCCCTCGATCAGAGCCACGCCGTTTTTGGGTTCGATCTCCCTGATCTGGATGTTGGCGCGGGTGGTGACGTGGGTGTAGCCGCCGCCGTAGCTTTCGGCGAGATCGGCAAGCCCTGAAAATTGCCAATGCTTGAGGATGCTGTTGGGCATCCGCAGGCGGCACATGTAGGAATTCTGCGCCGGTGCAACATAGAACAGGCCGTAATAGCGCCAGCGGAAATTGTCCGGCGGCGTCGGCGGCGTGTTGTGCCTCGCCTGGTCTTTCAAGCGCTCATAGGCATCGAAGGGATGCCCTTCGCGCTTGAACCTCTCCTGATCGGCGAGCTTCTTGCCTGACGCGGTGACCTTGTCCTGCGCTTTGAGATGCGCAGCATCGGGCCCGGTCGGCTCTGCGTTGTCGGTCGCGACGCCTGCGCCGGCGACCCCGATATCGCGGCCAACGCGCGCGATCTGAAGGCCGGACATGAAGCCTTCCAAATAGCGCTTCTGCTCGTCGCTGAAATCGGTCGGAGTTGGTGTTTCAAGCTTCATGATGATGACGAACCGTTATTCCGCAGCCACTTGCATGACGACTGTAGGCGCCGAAGCAGCCTGTTGCGTTGGCTTGAACGTGGTGTAGAGCGCTAGCCCCGTGAAAACGAAGCCGCCGACGAGGTTGCCGAGCGTCACAGGGATCTGGTTCCACACCCACCAGTCATAGACGCTGACCTTGGCCCCCAGCAGCATGCCGGTTGGAATGATGAACATGTTGACGACGGCGTGCTCGAAGCCAAGCGCGAAGAAGGTGAAGATCGGCAGCCAGGTCGCCGCGATCTTTCCGACCGTCGAGGTCGACGTCATCGCCATCACGACGCCGAGGCAGACAAGCCAATTGCAGAGAATGCCCTTGACGAAGACGCTGACCATGCCGGCGGTGCCGAGCGCGGCATTGGCAACCGTCTTGGCCTCGGCGACGGCAACGATGCGTGCAGCGACGCCGGCCACGTCAGCCTTGCCCATGTTGGTCAGGGAGATCGCAATCAGCGCACCGAAGGCGATGCTGCCGAGTAAATTCGCCACGAACACCCACGACCAGTTGGCGAGGATGGCGCCCCATGTCGCCTTGCCCTCGAATCGCGCCAAGGGCACCAGCGCAAAGCTGCCGGTCACCAGCTCGAGCCCGAGCAGCACGATCATGACGAGACTGACCGGAAAGATGATCGCGCCGACCAGCGGCTGACCGGTCGTCACGGCGCCGGTAAAGGCAAGCGTGGTGGCGGCGCCAAGCAGTGCGCCCGAAAGGGCGCCGCGGATCAGAAGGTCGCGCGGTCCTAGCGCCAGCTTCTTGAGACCGGCATCGACCATCGAGGCCACGACGTCGGTAGGTTTTGCGTAATCCATTTCAAGGCTCCAGCTGCCACGCGCAGGCGTGGTCACAACGAGGAAAAGTGAACATTGCGGTCGCCCGACGGGTGCGGGCGGTCCGATCAGCCTCGTTGCTGAGGAAATCCATCATGGATCGGCCAGCGGGCATCCACGGCGGCTGGCGTAGTTTTCCCTATTCAAATCATGTGCCAGCGCAGCATTTGAATGGAACACCCAATAAAACAATAGGTTGCGTATATTGCAGCGCATCAAATGGATATGAGTTCATGCCATTTAAGAAGGCAGAAGCTCAAAAAGTAAGCTGCGAATCAATATGCTTAATCTCTAATCAGGCGGGATCTGATCGGACAGGTCGAGGACCTAGCGGGCGCGCTTGGAGACCGCTAACGAGGCCAGATACCCCGCGATGTCGTCCGGATCAAAGGCGGGTCCGGCAAAGGCGCCAAACGAGCCCGTGGGGCCTGGATCGGAGCCCGCGCGCTTGCCCAGCGCGGCGTCGTACAGCTCGGGCCGAAATACCGCCTTTGCCGTCTCGAGCGCATCGCGGCTAATGGAGGTTTGTCCCCATCGCACCATTTGCGCGTAGAGCCAGGCCGCCTGCGTGGGATCGGGCCGTCCGGCCTCCTCCCGCCCAACCAGGAGGTAGCGTCCGCTCTCGCGTATGGTGCCGTCGGGCGAAATCTTGAGACGACCGTCAAGCGTGCGCTGGATGACATCGGCGGCAACGCCCACGTGCTCCGGCTGCGCGAGAATGCGCGCCGCCTCGGCGCGGTTTTCCGGATGCTCGATGAATTCGGCGGCACGGGAGGCGGCGCGGACCAGGGCGGCAACGAGTTCCGGATTTTTCTCCGACCAACTCTGCCGGATCGCAAGCACCTTCTCCGCCGCGCGCACCAGAATGTCCGAGGCGAAATGCAGGATCTGGCCGATGCCGAGATCGACCGCGATCGAATTCCACGGCGCACCGACGCAGAAGGCGTCCACGTGTCCCTTGGCAAGGCTGTCCACCATGTAAGGCGGCGGCAACACCACGAGCCGGACATCCTCGTCCGGATCGACCCCACCCGCCGCCATCCAGAATCGCAATTGATAATTGTGGGTGGAAAACGGAAAGGTCATGCCGAAGGTCAGGGGTTCGGCGCCGATCCTCTTGCGCTTCGCGACGACACGCGCCAGCGCCAAGGCGGTCACCATCGGATCGAACCGGTCGCCGTCGATCTCCCTTATGAGATCCGCATGCAACGCCGGCGAGACCGTGATCGCATTGCCGTTCAAGCCAAGATTGAAGGGAGCCACGATCGGCACCTTGACGTGGCCCAAGCCCAGGCTGGAGGCGATCGCGACGGGCGCCAACAGATGCGCCGCATCGAACAGTCCGATATTGAGCTTGTCGCGAACATTGGACCACGACACTTCGCGCACCAGCGTTACATCGAGCCCTTCGGCGGCGGCAAATCCCTTGTCCACTGCAACGATCAGCGCGGCGGCGTCGACAAGCGGGATGAACCCGATGTGGAGCGGTGTCGTCATTTCAGCATCTCCGACGCAGTGATGATCGACTGGGCGATCTCACTGATCTTCTTTTTCTCGCGCATCGCGGTAGAGCGCAGCAGCACATAGGCCTCATCCTCGGTCAGGCCTTTGAGCTTCATCAGGATGCCCTTGGCGCGATCGATCACCTTGCGATCCTCCAGCGCCGATTTGGTCCGATCGAGCTCGTCCTGCAGCCTCGAAAACGCATTGAAGCGGGAGACGCAGAGGTCGAGGATCGGCTTGATGCGCTCCTTCTTCAATCCATCGACGATGTAGGCGGAGACGCCGGCATCGACCGAGGCCTGGATCGAGGCCGCATCGCTCTGGTCGACGAACATCGCGATCGGGCGCCGCACCGCTCGGCTGACCTGGAACATCTGTTCCAGCACGTCGCGGCTGGGGTTTTCCAAGTCGATCAGGATGATGTCCGGATCGAGCGCGTAAATCCGCGCCAGCAAGCTCTGCATCTCGCTGATATGCACGACGCCGGTAAATCCCGCTTCCCGCAATCCCTCCTCGAGGATCGCGGCACGGATTGGGCTTTCGTCGACAATCACGATTTTAGGCGACTGTTCGGCGCTCATCGATCACTCACAACCCGGCAGCGCATCCATAGCACGCCAAGCGGTATCGCAAAGCCTTGTAATTATGCGCAATTGGGACTAGCTCCTGCCGGTCAATCAGGCAGATGAAAATATGCAACAGGCCGCCGCGCCCAAAGTCAGCTTTGTTTCGCTGGGGTGCCCCAAGGCGTTGGTGGATTCCGAGCGCATCATCACGCGGCTGCGGGCGGAAGGCTATGAGCTCGCACGCAAGCACGATGGTGCCGACCTTGTCATCGTCAACACCTGCGGCTTCCTCGACAGCGCCAAGCAGGAATCGCTCGGCGCCATCGGTGAAGCCATGGCCGAGAACGGCAAGGTGATCGTCACGGGCTGCATGGGCGCGGAACCGGAAGCGATCGAAAAGGCCTATCCGGGCGTGCTCTCGATATCAGGACCGCAGCAGTATGAGACCGTGCTCGATGCCGTGCATCGCACGCTGCCACCGGTCCACAATCCCCACCTCGATCTGGTGCCGCCGCAAGGGATCAAGCTGACGCCGCGGCACTACGCTTACCTGAAGATTTCCGAAGGCTGCAACAACCGCTGCAGCTTCTGCATCATTCCAAAGCTGCGCGGCGATCTGGTGTCGCGTCCGGCCGGCGACGTGCTGCGCGAGGCAGAAAAGCTGGTCAACGCCGGCGTCAAGGAATTGCTGGTGATCTCGCAGGACACGTCGGCCTACGGCGTCGATTTGAAATACGCCGCGAGTGCGTGGAAGGATCGCGAGGTTCGCGCGAAGTTCCTTGATCTCGCCAAGGAGCTCGGCGAGCTCGGTGCCTGGGTGCGGCTGCAATACGTCTACCCCTACCCGCACGTCGATGAAGTCATTGGATTAATGACCGAAGGCAAGATACTGCCCTACCTGGATATTCCCTTCCAGCATGCGAGCCCGGAAATCCTGAAGGCCATGAAGCGCCCGGCCGCGCAGGAAAAGACGCTGGCGCGGATCAAACAGTGGCGCGAGCAGTGTCCTGATCTCACGCTGCGTTCGACGTTCATCGTCGGCTTCCCCGGCGAGACCGATTCCGATTTTGCCTATCTGCTCGACTGGCTCGAGGAAGCCGAGATCGATCGCGTCGGCTGCTTCAAATACGAGCCGGTCGCGGGCGCCTCATCGAACGCGCTCGGCAATCACGTACCGGACGGGGTCAAGCAGGAGCGCTGGAACGCGCTGATGGCGCGGCAGCAAAGGGTTTCCGCGCACCGGCTCAAGCGCAAGATCGGCACGCGGCGGCAGGTGATCGTCGACGAGGTCGGCCCGACGGTGGCAAGAGGCCGCTCGAAGGCGGACGCGCCCGAAATCGATGGCGCGGTCTATCTCTCAAGCCGCCGTCCACTGAAGGTCGGCGAGATCGTCACCGCGAAAATCGAGCGCGCGGACGAGTACGATCTGCACGGCAGCGTGGCCGGATTTTAGGGGACGGCACCATGCTAAGACCGTTGAAACTCAAGATCTTCATGGAGACGAGCGCAAGCGCGATCGAGGAGAAGATCAATGCCTGGCTCACCTCTCAGGATTCGATCACCATCATCAAGACGGAAACGGTCGTGACAGCTGCGGCCGAGAAGTCGACCAGCAATCCCTGGATCGTGGTCACCGTCTGGTACGAGCCGCCGGTATCAGATCGTGACCGACCCGGCTTCCGCACAGCTTGAACACGGCGGCGGTCGCCCCCCCCGTCGTCTAATCAGTCAGCCAGGCAGGTATCCAGCGGGCCGGTCGGAGCGCACGGCGCGGAATGGCGGCAGCGTGCCTTGACTTGACAGCGCCCGCCCTTCGGCTGTATGGGCCTGCACCATGAATTTGAACCGGACCGACCGCCGCGCAGCTTTCCGTCGTCGCACCCGCGACGATGATGGGCTGCGCCATGTCCGACG
>VAZV01000130.1 GCA_005884765.1 Alphaproteobacteria bacterium | reverse complement strand
GCTCCTCTGGAAAAAGGAGCGAGGTCCGGCTGATTCGCGGATCACCCAACGGCGTTCATCACGCCCGTCCACAGCCCTGTTGCCCTGGTCGCCATCGACCGGAACAGGTGGTCGTCATCGATCGGAAATGGTGGTCGCCATCAATCGGATTCACTGGTCGCCATGCCCCGGAGCGCGCACTCCTCACTCTGAGTCCAACATTGATGGCCGCTATTTGGCGTCTCGTTCATAGCACCCTCCATCAACGCCTGCATCGTAGCCCTCGGCTACGATCATGCCCTGAGACTGGACTCGCCCTCACCGCTGAGCACAAGGCCGCTTTAAACGGTGGTGGAATAGCTTCTGATCTCAATCGACGTCTTGCGCGAGATTTGCGCCGTCTGCGGTCCGAAGCTGATTGAGCCTCCCTTGAAGTGACGCAGCGAGGATGCTCACATTCGGTCCAAGCAACAGATCGTTCACCTCGAAGTCCTCAAGGTGGTGCTCGCGTAGCGTTCCAGCGAATGCTCTCCATAGGTGGGATCGATGCCACGTGTCGGCCGTGACGAACAGGTCGATCTGGCCCGGGTAGGGTCGCGGCGTGTAGCTGCGGACGGCAGCAACGGTAGCGCCTTCCACCCGTAGCCTCGCGGTCAGTGCGGCGGAGCCGATGGCCGCTTGGGCCCTTTGTCGTTCGAGGCGCAGCTGCAGCCTGCGTGTGAACGCGCCGGGTGTAAGCGCCTTCGCGTAGCCGGAAAGGCGGAGCCACATCAGTGACGCCCGCGCGAACCTGGTGGGAAACGGACTCCCGATGAGCGCTAGCAGAGCGACCTCTTGGCCTGCTGCGACGAGTTGTTGCGCCACCTCGAAAGCGAGCGTTCCCCCCGCGCAATGCCCTGCAATCAGGTACGGCCCTTGGGGTCGGTAGCGGCGTATCTGCTCGATTTCGTAACGTGCTAGCGCCTCGAGGGACTTAATTGGCTCGGTGTCGTCCAGGCCTGGTGGCTGGACTCCGATCACGGGCTGCTCCGCGTGAAGGTGACGTGCCAATGGTAGCAAGCAGAAGACGTCGCCACCATGGCCGGACACGGCGAAAATCGGTGATCTGCCCCCCTCGGGCTTGATCGGCACGATCGAGGCCGGACCGTTCTTCAGCGCCTCCGCCTGCCGCAGGAAGGGCATGATCTCTTGCTTCCGGCTGGCCAGCGCCTCCCGCAGCCCTGCGTCGAGCGCACCGACCGGAGCACTGCATTTGAGCTGTGCGTCCTCGATCCACAGCCTGACGTCCCGGGCACGAAGGATCGAGAGAAGCGTCGCAGTATCCATCACAGATCGAATTCCTCACGCGCGCCAGAGGAAGATTTCGAAGTGAACTGGTGGTTTGTCAGGACGAGCACGTCGATCGCTTCCGAAAGCCCAACGATCGTAGGCCGTTCGAACAAAGTTGCGAGTTCGACATTGACATCGAAGGCCGCACGAAGCCGGGCGACAAGCCCGACAGCAGTCATTGACTGCCCCCCAGATCGAAAAAATCATCGTCGATCCCGATCCCATCCACGCGCAGTAGCTCGCCCCAGATCGCTGCGACCGCCTTCTCCGTCTCGGTCCGGGGCGGCCCGCCTTCGCCGGCATTCGCTTTGGATGGAGCTGGCAGGGCCTTACGGCGTACCCCACGAGCTGCCTGTTTCCTGGCTCGTCCTCGCGCGCCAGGACGGCGCACGCCTGCACATTCGGTTCCGCAACAAGCGTCGCTTCGATCTCGCCAAGTTCGATGCGATAGCCGCGAATCTTGACCTGGTCATCGGCACGGCCCAGGTACTCCAGCGTGCCGTCACTGCGATACCGGGCCAAGTCTCCGCTTTTGTACAAGCGCGCGCCGCTCACGCCGCTGAACCGGTCCGGCAGGAACCGCTCAGCAGTGAGCTCGGCTCGATTCAAGTAACCGAGCCCCACGCCGGCCCCGCCGATGAATAACTCGCCAATTACTCCGGGCGCCACCGGGCGCATGTTCTCGTCGAGGACATACAACTGCATGTTCGCGATCGGCCGCCCGATGGATACAGACCCGCTGCGCGGGTCCGCGGCCTGCACCTCGTGGACGCAGCAGCCTACGACCGTTTCTGTTGGACCGTACTCATTGAACAAACGCGTCGAGGGAGCGTGGTCACGCCACAGCCGAAGGGTTTCGGCAAGGAGGTTTTCGCCACCGATCACCAAGGCCCTAGCTGCGCCCGCAGCCTGGTCGGGGCCAATCTGCGCGCTGAGCAGCTCGAGGTGAGCCGGTGTGATCTTGACGAGACCACGCCCTCCAGCACGCAGAAGGGCGGCCAACAGGTTCTGTGCGCCGACGCCCTCCGGCAACAGCTCGACTTTGCCGCCACCCAGCAGGGTCGTGTAAAGGCTCGTGACCGTTAGATCGAAAGAGATGGATGTGTGAACTGGAACGGAATAACCGGGCTCGACGGCGTAGGTTCTGATCGCCCACCACAGGTAATTGACCAGGCCACGACGAAGAATCATGGCGCCTTTCGGCTTGCCGGTGGAGCCCGACGTGTACATGACGTAGGCGAGGTTTGAGGGACCGGCGATCGGCGCCGGATTGTCGCCGGTCTCCCGACTAAGCATCGGCCAGTCGGTATCCAGGCAGACCACGTCGGCGCGGGATGTAGATAGAAGCGGGAGGCACTTCTCCTCGGTCAGGAGCACAAGCGGCTGCGCGTCCTCGATCATGAACGACAGCCGCTCCTTCGGATAGGCCGGGTCAAGGGGCACGTATGCACCTCCGGCCTTCCAGACGGCCAACAATGCCACGACCATTTCCGGCGAGCGTTCGAGGCAAACACCCACCAGCGCGTTGGGCCTCACGCCGCGCCCACGAAGGTGGTGCGCCACCCTGTTCGCTCGCTCGTTCAGCTCTCGGTAGCTGAGTTGGCGTTTCCCGAATACGACGGCAACGGCTTCGGGATTGCGGTCGACTTGAAGCTCGAATAGCTCGTGCGTGCAGACCTGCGGGAAATCCGCGTGCGTGTCGTTCCACTTGAGCAACTGCGCCCGCTCGTGTCCGGTCAGCGCCCCACAGGGGTCGACGCGGTTCTGCTCTGAATGATTTGGCAAAGTTTCCGTCAAAGACACAGATTTCCTCCCGACGGGTCCCAGCGATGACGAACAAATGTTTGAGGTAGGAGTCCAAAGGCCGCATTCTTTCACTCCCGCCAAAGCGCATGCCGCTCTCGAAGGCGGCGGTACTCTGCCCCGGCGCGAATAATCACAATGTGTTCCATTATTAAATTAAATATATCATGTAGTAAATCGGCAACCGTGGAATGAACAGATAAATCCGATCGGAAGGCGTGGAAAGGCCCTCCAAAATATCTTCTATTCCCTTGCATGGCGGACGATTAAATGGTTACCATATATCCGACAGGATAGCGCCATGGTATGGCTTCATGCAGACCACAGTTTAAAGCTTGATGATATAAATTTTTGCGAGCCAAAAATATTGTGTAGCAACAATGAGAACGCCCGAATTTAGACGAGACTTAAAAATCGCCATTAGCTTAGTCTATTTCGCTATGCGAGCCATTATTCGCTACTCGCTTCGCCTCGCAGGACGGCCGTCCGCCCAGCGGCTTACTATCCTTTACTATCATGGGGTATCACCTGAATATCGGCCTGGCTTTGCCCGCCAAATGGACACTCTCCATCGCCGAGCGAGGATACTGCCGGCGTCGCACCGAGGGGAGCTCCCTTCAGGAAGAAAATGTGTTGCAATCACCTTTGATGATGCCTTCACCAGCATTCTCGAAAATGCCCTTCCTGAACTCGCTAGGCATTCGTTTCACTCAACGATATTCGTTCCGGTTGGCTGGATTGGGCGAACTCCGGGTTGGGTAATGAAAGCGGTTGTAAATCCGGAGCTGACGGAAGTTGTTAAGTCATCCGAGCAGTTGAACGCGCTAAGTGCTTCGCTGGTCTCGCTCGGGTCACACAGTATAACTCATCCGTCAATGTTGGAAATAGATACAACGCAGGCGCGAAGGGAAATCGAGGACTCGCGCCATCGATTGGCCGAGCTGAGCGGACGGGAAATTCGCGAGTTTTCGTTTCCCTACGGGGATCATGATGCGTCCACGGTCGCGATGTGCCGTGCAGCCGGTTATGAAACTGTATATTCGATTACTGCAGAGGAGGTCGATACGACAAGCTCCGAGCTTTTGCGGGGTCGGATCAAGGTCGATCCATCCGATGGTCCGATTGAATTCTTCCTGAAGTTCAACGGCGCATATCAATGGATGGGGTACACTGCGCCGCAGACGAAAGCATTGCGGTCGATATTCACCAAACAGGCTGCAGGCATCCACGTCCAGCCGCTCTGAATCTACCAACCGGGAGCGGCCGCTGAGGGTAGAGCTGGTCAGTCGCATCGCCGCGCGCCTGAAGTAATTTAGGCCATCATCCGGTGATGAGCCCCCGTCGATGTCAGTTCCTATTCAGTCGTAGAAGGTCGGCGGGCCTGTTTCCCCCTTTATTCCGGCCCATAGTCCATCCATGGCAGTCTTGAAATTTTTTGGAGCAAGGGCAAAGAGATAGATGGTTGCGTATACGCACCCCAGAAAGATCGCAACGGGCAAATACCGGTGCCAATGCATGCGAACGAAGTGGAGGTGATTTCGGCTTTCGAGATACACTGAAAGCCGGGATCTTTCAGCGCGCAGTCGGGCCGATCCGATCGTTGTGCCTCCCCTGTGCGCTACGATAGAGTCACGCGCGTAGCCCAAACCATGCTTCTTTGCCCGGATGGACCAGTCCGCATCCTCGTAAAACAAAAAAAATCGCTCATCCATCGGACCGGTTTTCTCGAGACATGCTCGCGTGACATACATCGATCCACCGGCGATGCAATCGAGAGCGGCCTCGATCGCCTGGAGATCGATGGGTCTATTGACTGGCTCCCCAAGGCCGATAAGGGCAAGGTTGGTCCGCAGCTTGCGCCAGCGATGGCCGGCGCGGCAGTGAACGTAACTGCGGTTAGCGGACGGCACGATGGTGCTGCCCACCATGCCTTTGTTGCCTGCAACGGCGCGCTCAACCAGGGCCCGCAACGCGCCGGGTTCAGGTTCGGCGTCCGGATTGAGAATCCAGATTCCCTCCCAGCCCGAGATCGTTAGCAATCGATCGATCCAGACATTGACGCCGCCTGCGTAGCCAAGATTCTGCGCGGCACAGCCGATCCATACCCGCGAGGGATGGTCTTTGAGCGCGAGGCACTTGACCTCCATTAGCCGCGCCGAAGCGGAGACACGCGAAACCGGTAAGTCGTCCGAAACGGTGATGCACGGTCCTTGTGGGCCCATCAATGTGTCGCATAGCTCGTGAAACGATTCACTCCCGCCGTTTTCGCACACGAAAATGTCGAAGCGAGGTTCCGCCGTCGAACGGGAGAGGGCTGTCAGGCACGCTTGCACATCCTGCGGATTGCGAAAACTGACGATCAGAATCGCCACGCGAAAATGGTCTGAGTCGGTCACTCAGGGCTCCAATTTTCTCGACAGTGACATCCGTTAATGATGTCGATCAAACGAAAGCTGTCGCAGGAAGCCCGCAACGGGAAAGGGGTTCCGCGGCACTACCGGCGTACCAACTCTCGGGCAAAGAATGCGTCCATCGAAGGGTTTCCGATGAAAGCTTTGTATAGCACACGAAAGGGCGCCTCATTAAGCTCGCCTTACAACAACAAGATTATTTGAATACAAACCCAAGTTACGAGGTCCGACCAAAATTACATAGTCGACCTGATATTTTTTATTGTCAAAGTATGATTTGTACTTTGTCAAATCAGGCAAACTAACATCTTCAATAATGTAGATTCCCCGCTTTGATAGCTTCGAGATTGAGTTTTCAAATAAACAGGTGCCCGCCTCAAAAACATGCAGACCATCATCTATCATAAAATCAAAGTCGCTTAGCCCAACATTAGTCCAAAACTCGCCAATAGATTTTGGATTAGTTTGGTCAACGTAGAGAGTCCTGATACGCTCTTCTTCAAATAAAATATCTCTGTCGATATCTGCGCCAAAAACCTGGGCATTTGGAAAATAATCCCGCCACACTCGCAAGCTTGCGCCTGGCTTACCGCTGATGCCCATACTTGATGATAAATTTGGATTGTTAGTGCCAAGCCCGCACTCAAAAACTCTTTTCACATCAATCCGACAATGATCATAAAGTCTCGAATAGAAGTCAGCATATGTATGCGATGGCCACAGGTATGGATGTCCAGATTTTGCAATCTCACCTTTATCGGAGCCATACTTATCGCAGAGCTCCGATAGCAAGTTTGAGTAATTCTTTTCGTAATAAGCAATGAATCTATGATCAAGATTAGCATTTAAGGGTCTTAAAGATTTGTTTACGTAATTCTCGCGCTGAACGGTTCGAATCATGCCGCCAAAAAATAGTGCGTCTATCCTTTGAATCGCAGA
Organism: Alphaproteobacteria bacterium; assembly: GCA_005884765.1. GTDB lineage: Bacteria > Pseudomonadota > Alphaproteobacteria > Rhizobiales > Xanthobacteraceae > Bradyrhizobium. The sequence continues at coordinate 64,962 of VAZV01000130.1, read as the reverse complement.
TTTAATCATATCAAATAACACCCCGCTAAAAACCTGTCGCCAAGTGCGATATTCTAATATTGGTGCCATTAAATCAAACGATATTTACCAATATTCGATTGAGGATTCTCCATCTGCCTCGATGAAACGTGAGGTAGCAGAGGCAGGTGTGGACGTGAATCGCTAGCACGCTGCGACGGCCTTCGAACTCGGCTTCACGGCTGTCACTTAACTAACATTGATACTTAACCCTGCACATTTGCCTTTTCAGCCGACTTGGCTAAATAATCGCATCGCGAGATAGCCGGCGTAAATGTGACAGTTGGGTTTCAGCGGACATCTGATGAACAATCGAGATATTTCGACGTCAGAAAATTCACCTCTCGTGGATTATGCTCTGAAGGGACTGGACCGATTGTGGCTTCCGGAGTTCGGCCGATGGTCTCATATCTATCACTTGGATAACAGAAGCCAGCCGAATGAATCTGTGCCCCCAAGTGACGTATTTTATACGCTTAATGTGCTCCTGGGGATGGCTCGGGTGCGGCGCGTTCCGCGAAACATCAATCTATCGGAGACCTTTCAGCAAAACGTCCGCCATCTCCTGACACTGCCTGTATCCAAATATGCCTTGGGTGTCGCGCTATGGGCGGGCGCAGAGCTCGGATTGGCGCTTCCTGACGACGTCCTCCGTCATATCGATGGGATGCTTTCCGACAGGAACCAGTGGCGGTCCTTCCGCGCTCAAGACCTTGGCATGATCGTAGTCGGCGTCGTTGGCCAGGCCAAGGTCGATCGAAAAAAATGGTCTCCGATAGCGACTGGACTATTCGCATTTCTGCTCGATCGGTATTATTCTCCATCCGGGTTATTTTTCGACGCGGCCTTCGGTCCACGGCGGCGGTACGCATCTTTTGCGACGCAAACCTATCTGCTGCTCGCCTGCTACGCTTATGGTGAGCTGATGAACGATGATCGGGCCATTCAAATTGCGAATACGTGCTCTCGGAAACTGATTGAACGGCAAGGTCCCAATGGCGAGTGGCCGTGGTTTTTCGACGCTGCACGCGGACAGGTTCTCGATTTTTACGAGGTCTATTCGGTCCATCAGTACGGCATGGCTCCGGCATTCCTCGAGCTTGCAGAGCGGCACGGGGTCTTTGGAGCGCGAAGCGCTATTATCAAGGGATTTAATTGGGTTTTTGGCCAAAATCAGCTGGCTACCCCCATGCTCGTACCCCATCTGCATTTGACCATTCGGTCACAAGTACGAAAAGGCGAGCTGCACACGAAGAAGTGGCGAGTGGTTCGTGCTCTTCGAAATTCCATGCTGCGCCGTGAGGCGGTTTTGGTCGATCCGTCCGAACTTGAACTTCGTCTCGAATGTCGTAGCTACGAATTGGGATGGATCCTGTGGTCATTCGGCCAGCGTTCCGACTGTCCAGAATTGACCCACAATCAGATGTTCATGGAGCGATGCCAAAAAATCACCTAGTCTCATGGTGTGTCATTATAGGCATCGGCCGTTAAATCCCGATTCCACCGGACTCGTCTGGGCGATATCAACAGAAAAACCATCTTGTACGCGCGATACCAACGTACCGCTACAAGTACGATTATTGCTTTGACGCGTGGCAACACTCCACGGATGCGATCGCTGGTGATGACCTTGCTCCAGTCGACAACCGGCGAAAGCAGGATCGCCAAGGCACGAAACATCCATCGCGCTTGCCACGCTGCGTTCTTGCTTCCCGCATTCACGGCATGCTGTATGTGACGATCCCATTTGACCAATAATTCTCGAAGCGATCGCCGTGCGGGGTGAAACACGATCATCCCGGAAACATACCGGAAAGTGCAGCCTGAAGCGCACGCGCGCCGACCCCATTCAATGTCCTCGGCTACGTCGATCCCCCGAAACGGGCCAACATTATCGAAATCCGATCTGCGTACGACTAAATTGCCTGTCCCGCAGAAGCCATGTTGCTCGATGTAAAGCTTGAAGCGATACGCAAACACACTCTCATACGCTTCGAGAGCAGTAATCGCCGCATTGGGTTCGTGCCAGATCTGAACATCGCCGCCCAGAATTGTCCGCGGCGGCGCGCCTTGGAGCGTACGCAGGGCGCGGTTGAGCCAGTCTGGATGCACCCGGCAGTCGGCATCCGTGAATGCAACAATGTCAGCTCTCGCCGCTTCAGCGCCGCGATTGCGCGCTGGACCGGGTCCAGGTTTTAATTCTTCCAGTAACAGTGTTCCCGGGTATCGCTCGACTACGGCCCGAGGAAGCGAGGTTGAGCCGTTATCGACGACGATGACCTCAAATGCGGAGCGCTCGAGGGTCTGCGAATAGAGGCTGCCGAGGCAGGCTTCCAGTCCGTCGGGTTGATTGAGATGAGGGATAATGACTGAAATTAGCGGTTTTTCCGGTTTCATATCTGCGATGCCAGCAAGCGACCATGGTTTATTTGCCCATTAATTCTAACCGAGAGATTATCAGCCCTATTGACAATATAATATTATAATTAAATAAATAAGGTTGCGATATTTTATGTGGTCGGAAGTTTTATCGTCCTGGCAAAATGATCGGCATTTAATTTGGTTTTTAGGAGCCTGGCATGCGTGCAGATTTGCTGGGATGTTCCGTCGATGTTTTGACGATGGCTGAAACCGTCGAGCGTGCCCGGGTGGCAATGCGCGACCGAGGACGTTTGCAGCATGTGGCCCTGAACGTCGCCAAGTTCGTAAATATGCGTTCGGATCGGATCCTCCGTTCCGATGTGATGGGAAGCGACGTCATCGGGATTGACGGTATGGGCATCGTTCTTGCCCTGCGGTTGTTCGGAATTCCGGTAAAGGAGCGCGTTGCCGGCATAGACCTGTTCTGGGAGATTCTGACCGTGTGTGCCAGGGACGGGTTCCGCCCGTTCCTTCTTGGCGCTACCCCGGATGTTCTAAGTCGGGCTGCAGACGTCATTGTCGCTCATTTCCCATCGATACGACTTGCGGGATTGACGGACGGCTATTTTCGTCCGGATCTGGAGGCCCAGGTCGTCGAGCAGATTATCAAGAGCAAAGCGGATTGCCTGTTCATTGCGATGCCGACACCTCGCAAGGAACGCTTCCTTTCTGCCTACCGAGACCGCCTAGATGTGCCGTTTATCATGGGCGTCGGAGGGTCGCTTGACGTGATCGCAGGTTATGTGCGGCGAGCTCCCCCAATCATGCAGTCGATGGGGCTCGAATGGCTATATCGCGTTTACCAGGAGCCGCGTCGCATGTGGTGGCGATATGTCAAGACGAATACCCTTTTCGCCGGGATACTTATTCGTGGCATTCTAGATCAATATAGCGTTGGCCTTCGCTGGCTGTCTCGGTCCGGCTGAGGAGGCTGCCGCGGGTGTCGAAGCGAATTTTTGTTTTGTTCGGAACGCGGCCGGAAGCTATCAAGCTTTTTCCGGTCGTGAAAGAACTACAGGCCCAAGATGCGATCAACGTGAACGTATGCGTTACTGCCCAGCATCGCGAGATGCTGGATCAGGTTCTCAAACTCGTGAATATCGTGCCCGATATCGATCTTGACCTGATGGAGAAAAATCAATCCCTGGACAAGCTCAGCGCCCGGATCCTGCTCACGGTGGGCGAAGCGCTCGACCGGATACGTCCGGACAGAGTGGTCGTTCAGGGTGACACCGCCACGGCAATGGTCGGGTCTCTTGCGGCCTACTACCGGCGCATCCCGGTGTCGCATGTGGAAGCAGGTCTTCGTAGTGGCAACATATATGCTCCCTGGCCCGAGGAGGTGAACCGCAAGATTGTCGGATCGATTGCAGATCAGCACTTTGCTCCGACCAAACTTGCTGCGGAAGTTCTGCAAAGGGAAAATGTGCCCTGTGAGAGGGTGCATGTGACCGGTAACACGATCGTCGATGCGTTATTGGCTACCAGGGAATTGATCGAGTCCGATCCTGCACTTGCCTGCCGCTGGGATGACCTCAAAAGGCGTCAGGGAAACCGTCGCATCATTCTGGTGACCACGCACCGGCGCGAAAACTTTGGCGACGGAATGGATCGGATTGCCGATGCGCTCCTGCAGATTCTCCAGCGGGAGGACGCAATGATTGTTCTGCCGATGCATCTCAATCCGAATGTGCGGGATGTTTTGCATGCTCGTTTGGCCGGGCACCCGCGCGCGGAAATCATGGCCCCTCAGCAATACGTTGACTTTGTAGGCTTGCTGTCGCTTGCGCATATCGTTCTGACCGATTCGGGCGGTATCCAGGAGGAAGGGCCTTCGCTCGGAAAGCCGGTCCTGGTCATGCGCGACACTACCGAGCGGCCGGAAGGCGTGCTCGCCGGCACGGCGCGTCTGGTGGGAACAGATCGCGATCGGATCGTTGCGGAGACATTTTTGTTGCTCGACGACCCGAAGCACTATTGGGAAATGTCACGCGCACACAACCCGTTCGGAGACGGCCATGCAAGTGAGCGAATCGTAAAGGTGATGCTAGATGCCTGAGTTCCAGAACGTTGTTGTGATCGGGCTGGGGTATATCGGGTTGCCCACGGCTGCCGTCATTGCCAGCCGCGGAATGCGGGTTGTCGGGGTCGACGTCAACGAACGCGTCGTTAAAACAGTTGCTTCCGGCGCTATTCACATTGCGGAGCCTGACCTTGAAGGTCTCGTCCAGAAGGTTGTGTCTTCGGGGTCACTCAAGGTCGCAACGGAGCCCGAGGCGGCAGACGTATTTATTATCGCCGTGCCGACTCCGATCGACGAGGAAAAGCGTGCCGACCTAGAAAGCGTCATGAAAGCTGTCGACAGCATTGCCGGAGTGCTGCGCGCCGGCAACCTGGTAATTTTGGAGTCGACAGTTCCGATCGGAACGACGGAAGAGATAGCAAAGAAGATCGCGCATGTTCGTCCCGATCTGAGGGTGGGAATGGCCGATGGATCTGAACACGGCATTTCGGTCGCTTACTGCCCCGAGCGGGTCTTGCCCGGACGCATTCTCTCTGAGTTGGTCCACAACGACCGTTGTATCGGAGGCATAACGTCACACTGCGCCCGACGAGCGCAGCGTTTTTACAAGACTTTCGTTCGAGGCGCGTGCATCGCGACAACTGCGCGTGCAGCCGAGATGGTCAAGCTGACCGAAAACGCGTTCCGCGATACCAATATCGCATTTGCAAACGAGCTCTCTTTGATCTGCCATCGTTATGGGATTAACGTGTGGGAAGTCATCGATCTGGCGAATCGACATCCTCGCGTCAATGTCTTGCGCCCCGGCCCGGGAGTCGGTGGTCACTGCATCGCAATCGATCCCTGGTTCATTGTCGATTCGGCACCTGATCTCGCGCGTCTAGTCAAAACAAGTCGCGAAGTGAACGATTCGAAGATTGCTTGGACAGTTGAACGGGCGACCGCACTGATCGAAGAACATCCCTATGCCAATGTCGCTTGTTGCGGCTTGGCCTTCAAGGCAAACGTCGATGATCTGCGAGAGAGCCCCGCATTGGAAGTCGCGCACCAGCTTGCTCGTCGTTACGGTTCACGCATCAAGATTGTCGAGCCATACATCCGCAAGCTGCCTTCACAAATTGCGGAGTATGGAGCCGAGCTAACAGACCTTGATGAGGCGATTCGGACCTGCGAACTCGCAGTCGTGCTCGTCGACCACGACCATTTCAAAATGATTCCGTTAGCCGAACGGCGTCACCTGGCGGTGATTGATACTCGTGGGATTTGGCAGGATATGCTGGTGCCGGGGGGCTCGTCCTGAGGAGAAGCCTTTTCTACTCGCCCTCGTTCTCGATGGCATATGCGGCGATACCGACGAGGAGATCACCGCACGCAAGGCCTCGCTGCCTAAATGGCGGCTTAAGGCTCGCCGCCGCTGGCTAGATGTGAGCATGATCCGGAAAAGTGGGTGCCGGTTTTTCCTCGCGACAAACGCGGAACGCGTTTGCGCGGAGATCATGCTCAAACAAAAAGATAGAGCGGGATGACGATTCGAAGAAATGAACTCTTCGCCTTTGCGCGCCCGAGCCAATGGTCAAGCGACTCGCGACGACACGTTCCGACGACGTTGGCGAACGCCCAGCAACGGTCACCGCGAGGCGGTGTCGGTCATGGCAGGCGCCGATCGACATATTGGTACAACAGCGTCAAGAAGCTGCTGACACGATTGGCGATATTAGATCGGTCGAGGGAAGGGAATCGGCCGTTGCCCGGAATGCAGTCCGCGAATCCCTCTGAGACCGAACCGCTCGGTCCATAGTCACGCTTATACGTTCCGACCGCGGGCGCGCAAGGATCCGGCAAGGTGAGCGTCTTGTGATCATGGTAGCGCTTCCCGAAACCGACAATGGCGGACAGATTGCTGTTGGTGGTCGGCCAAGCGTTCCGGAAGGCCGGCAATGCTCTGAGAAGAAGCGATAAGTATGATACCTGATTAGCCAAATTTGCTTCGTACCCCCCTCCGGGAATTGGTCCTCCATCAATGTATCCGTGGGGATCCCGCATGTCCCTGGTGCTGGCGTCTCCGGTTGATACCCCGCCCCAGTACGCGTCGATCGTGTCGCGGTTCGCGCCGTACAATGCGACACCGTTGCGCCCCAGATAGAAGCTCAGACCCTCGAGAAAGTCGTTCATATCCGCGGCTTTGAGATCCGCCAACATGCCCGGGTCGTCAAGCATGGCCGCAGCGAAGACGTAGGTGGTCAAAGCACCTGCACCGTTGCCGCCGCCGCCCCGGTTCCAGCTGGCACCGCCGTTTCTGTGTGCTCCCCAGATGTCGATACCTTGCTGAACATAGGCGACTAGGACCGGCAGCTTGGCGATGGGTGCGTCATCGAGCATGAGATACCCGAGAACCTCAAGATCCGAGAGCCACATATCGCCGCCCCAGGCCCTCTGATAGCCGACGTTATCTGCAGGGATCATGTAGTACCCCGACACCGTGTCCGGGCTGTAGTTGTTGCGAAACCCCTTGCTTCGCGCAAGCGCCATCGCAGCATTGATTCTGCTCGGACAACATGTCGACGGATATGACGGCAGAGCAGCTGGGTGGAGCAAGTCTGTCGAAAACAATGGCTTGATGGTGCCGTTCGCAGGCGGTCGAAACGTTGTCTGCGGACTCGCAGGCATCTCTTCTAGCACCGTCAGTACGGCGCCGAACTGCTCGCACGTCGTCGCGGCGCAGTCCGCCATGCTCACCACCTTGATGATCGATGTACCGGCCGGCGCAGCGTAAGGCAATGTTGGTGGTTCACGGAAATAGCCGAGACGGTGATCCCATGATTGGTAGTAGTGACCTCTTATGTCGGGATTTGTGTCCCAACCATTCATGAGGTTTGAATAGTCAGGCGTAATGGCTGTGACGACGACGGCTCCACCGGCCTGATCGGGAACAACGAACCAGTCACCGTTTGCGAACTGTCCGCAAACATAAGGCTTGTCGAGGACATAAGTGATATTGTTCCTCGGACCAGAAGGAGCTGCATACGTGATGGATGAGCAGGTCCGAGCGTTTGACGAGGCAGTTGCCGTGGCGTCTTTGGCATGCGAGAGGGCGACGCTTGGCAATGCGACAAAGCAAGCGAAAGCTGTTAGGCCAAAGCGAAGAGCGCCGAACAGACGAGCGGTGCGACCTATAAGGCCGCCCTCGGTCGGATCGGCGCCGGGCCGGGACCTCGCGCTCGATGGGTCCTTCGATCGCGAAAGTGATGACGCGTGGCTCAGGGCGAAACTCATGACGCTCGTTTCCCCACGACGGATGCATTCGAGCGTCTCCCATGACCGGCGGAGCCGCCGTTTGTGGGAAGCGACGCTGCTTCCCGGCCGCTTGCCCCCTACAATTCGACCTTGTCCCAAAAGTCGTGAGATCCGTCGGAATATTGCACAAATAGTACGGCCAATCCAGCGCGGCACCTCGCGATCGGTAAACGAGTCCCGCCGCCCACGATACGGCTTGCGCGCCGGTCGGCGGGCCAAAATGCTGAAGGGAGATTCCATGCTGACGGCTCGACTTGGGTTAGCCGATAGGCTGGCCTGACCCCCGGGGCCAAGCCACGGCCGCCGCCGATGCCTTGCATTGCGCTAGTGAATGGCACGAGGAAGTGCTAGAATTTCATGGAGCTTCGCGGATGCGAAACTCGATCACGAGATGAGCGGAGAAGGCCGTGATCTATTCGACCAAGAACCTTCGTCCCGATGGGTTGGATAACCGATTTCGCGAGCGTCGATTCGGGCTTTTTGCCAAAATTGTTTCGGAAACCCTTAAGAAGAATCAGTCGTGTCGAATTTTGGATCTGGGCGGATCGGAGGAATATTGGTCCCGCTACGGAAAGGGATTGGATTGGACCAGAGTGAGCGTTTGCTCTGTCAATCGGACCGTCGCCCCAGTGAAAATGCCGGGATTTGAAGCCGTGGTGGGCGACGCTCGGCGCCTGGATCAGTTCGCAGACAATAGTTTCGATATTGTGCATTCCAATTCAGTGATTGAGCATGTCGGCAAGTGGAACGACATGGTCGCGATGGCCGAAGAGGTCCGCAGGTTGGCCCCCCGCTATTTCGTTCAGACGCCTTACTTCTGGTTTCCGATTGAGCCACACGCGAGATTCATGTGCTTCCACTGGTTACCCGAATCCTGGCGCTATCGCATCATCATGAGACGACGCTGCGGGTTTTGGGAACGGCAGCCCGACGTGGGCAAGGCCGTTAGACAAGTCCAAAGTGCATGCATGATCGATAAGAGACAAATGCATTTCCTGTTTCCCGATGCGGATATTTCTTTCGAACGGCTCATGGGTTTTCCGAAATCAATGATCGCCGTGCGCTAGCGCATTTTTCGCTACTGGACGCGGGTTCGGGGACATCAAAAAGCGCTAACATGAGAACCCGCGGGCTTGCGGACCGCGAGTGCAAGCGCGAGTAATTCTAAGCGGGTGGAAAGCAAACCGCAGACACCGCATAAACCGCAAGAGTCTCAACCCCAAGGGTCCCGGCAACGAGAATTCGGTCGGCCTGGCTTAGCAACCCGAGGGCGAGTCCATTCGCGGTCGGTGGCAGCCCATATTTTAGTACCTCGCGCGCGGTAGTTTAATTCACCCACCGTCACGTCGGGCAGACGAACGAAATTAGCATTTAATTAAGTCGCCGGGTTTGCGTCATTCGCAAGCAATTACATGAATATTTATTCGACCGCCACGATGCTATCTGTTAATGACCATATTAACCATTTAAATTACCGGCTTGATTCCTATTTTTCAGGCCATAAAATGTCGATGTGCATAAGGGAAACCCGTGACGCTCCAGGATATCGTTGTCCATAACTGTCGTCGGGCACTTGCTAGGATCGGACTCGGCCATCTCGCGCCGTCGCCCGAGGTCATCTGGCCGTATGTCAAACGGGTCACTCCGTCCCTGGAGCGCCAACCGGCGCCGACATGGCGCAAATCTTCTACAGTCACGACGGTCGGCTTGCTCACAAAGTGGGACCACTATCACGGCATCTATGATCGTCATCTGGCGAGATTTCGTGGGACCGCATTGACGCTGTCGAGTATTTCTTTGCCCGTTCACCAAAGAATTTCAAGGCTGCCTTGGATGGACTATTGGCCGGAATGAAAGGCGAAACAGGCTGCCCCCAAATTCAATCACTAAGAATATTACAAGACCCGAATGAAGAAGGATGGTCGTCCGTGAACCCTGAAGTCGCGCGCAACACAGACTGCGCCAGTCACAATGCCCGCGCTTGGCAAAATAAATTAGGTTGGAGAAATTATGCCTGAGCATAAGGCAGAACCCAGAGCAAGGACGGTTACCTTCCTTTTACCGGGGGGCGGAAGCGCGCCCATCGGCGGCTTTAAAGTGGCGTATGAGTATGCCAATGGTCTGGCACAGCGAGGCTGGAAAGTTAGATTAGTCCACCCCTGCATCCTCACCTTGGAAGAAATCGAAGAATTGCGTACTAACCTCGTCGGCCGTGGACGGCGTTGGCTCGGCTACCAGCGTCGCAGAATCACCGGAGACTACCGCCCAAACAAGTGGTTTGATATTAGGCCAGGGGTGGAGCTTATTTGCGCTCGGACCCCCCATCCTTGTTACATGCCGGCATCAGATGTTTGGGTGGCTACGTACTGGTACACAGCGAAGTGGGTCGCGACCTATCCTGGTGCCCACGCCTATCTGATCCAGCATCTGGAAACTTGGTGTGGATCCGAAGCGGATGTCATGGCCACCTGGAAACTTCCTCTCCAAAAAGTGGTTATTTCCCGATGGCTTGAGGAGGTCGCGCAAAGGCTTGGAGAATCGGCCCGGTACATCCCCAATGGTCTGAACTTTCGGGCATTCGGATTGGACGTTGCACCTGGAGAGCGCGATCCGCATACGGTTGCAATGCTCTATCACAAATCGGATTGGAAAGGGTCCTCTGACGGCCTTAGCGCTCTCCATAAGGCAAAAAGAAGGGTGCCAGGTCTGAAGGCTATTATTTTTGGAATCTTCCCGCCTCCTGCGGGCCTACCGAGCTGGGCCGAGTACTATCATAATCCGGCTCAAGCGAAGCTGCGCGAGATTTACAACCGAGCTGCAATCTTTTTGGCCCCGAGCTGGACAGAAGGATGGCCGCTTCCGCCCGCTGAGGCACTCCAGTGCGGCTCGGCATTGGCTGCAACGGATATTGGAGGACATCGCGAATATGCACGTCAGGGGGAAACGGCCCTTTTGAGCCCGCCGAAGGATCCTGATGCCTTGGCCGCGAACATTGTTAACATGCTGGAGAACCAGGAACTGAGGTTGCGATTAGCGCGGCAGGGTCATTTCCATATTCAACAGTTTACCTGGGACCGGGCGGTGACGAGCTTCGAGTCCGTTTTAGAAGACGCGCTAAGCGATTTTGCGACCAATCGGGAACGCTAATATCAGTGAGCAACTGGTTTGCGGAGAGATACAAAAACAATCGCAGAGTGAGAGAGCCGTTCTGGAAATTTTGGACAGGTCAATTCAGTGAGCTTGCCCCGGTTGCAGATTGCCAGCACACCTGCGTCCCTGGCGGACGCCTCGGCGCGAGACGGCAGTGTGAGTCGGCAGTTTTTCAGCAACACGATTTTAAACTACGTCGGGCAAGGTTTGATTCTGGTACTGACATTTGCCACCGCGCCTTATATCGTTCATCACCTTGGCCCCGAGCTCTTTGGCATAGTGGCTCTCGTTCAAGTTATCGCGGGTTTTGCGGGTCTGCTGAACCTCGGAGTCGGGCGTGCGCTGACCAAATATGTATCCGAGCTCTATTGGAAGGGCGAAGTCCAGGCGATCGGTCAACTATTCCAGACGGCATGGGCCACGTGTCTAGTAGCGGGCTTAGTGGGCCTCATTGTATTAATCGCACCAAGAGAACTCATTAGTAGGTTTTTTTTTCGTGGTGGACCAGACGTCGATGCCGTAGCCGGCTTTGCGATTTATGTGGCCGCCTTCGGCCTGTTCACCGCGATGCTCCTGGAAGCGATCTCGGCCCTCCCCATCGCGTTGCAGCGATTTGAAATCTTTAATGCCATCAACGTCATCGTTGGTGCAGTGAGGTGTCTTGGACCGATTGTGGTGCTCGCTTGCGGATATTCAATTAGGGCCGTTCTTATCGTTATTCTTGCATCAAATCTTTTAGCGGTGGGGGCTTTTGCGTTTGCCAGCCGAAGCTTCATACCGGGTTTGAGCTTTTTGCCGAGCTTTAGCTCGTCCGCTTTCCGCAAGCTATTCAGTTTTTCCCTTCCGCTGTTTTTATCCGCGCTATTTTCTCTGATCGTCGCCAGGGTCGATCGTTTTATATTGGCCTACTATCTGCCGCTGGCCGCGATTACGTTTTATACACTGCCTTCTTTGATTTCCGACAAAGCGGCTGCCAGCGCGGCGAATATAACTTCTGTAGTATTCCCTTTCACGAGTGAACTGCACTCGATGGGCGCTCACGACAAAGTGCACGAGCTATATCTTCGATCGACCAAAATCCTAACGCTCATCACCTTGCCTTTCACTGTTATTCTGCTCACCTTGCCAGGACCAATTCTCCAGGTATGGCTTGGTAACGAATATGCCGAGCAAGGAGCTGTCGTTCTCCGCGTACTGGGAGCTGCCACGTTCTTTAGCGCCATCAGCGGCGTAGCCACCGTGACTTCTTTGGGCGTGGGTAAAGCCTGGGTGCCAGCGGCTTTTGTATTTGCCTCATCAGGTCTCACGCTCCTCTCAAACTTGGTGCTTGTTCCTGCTTACGGCATTAACGGTGCTGCGTTTGCTGCCTTGGTGCCTCAGATGTTAATGGTTCCGCCGTTCGTGTTTACTATCACCCGCATGCTTAAGTTTTCGTCCCGGGAGCTTTTCTCTCACGGCTTTTTGCGACCTCTGATTTGTGCCTCGGTTCAATTTGTCGTCCTGTTCTATTTTCGTCGGTACGCAAACAATCTCGGCACCTTAGGGATTTTGTGCATCGTATCTCTCTGTATTTATGGGACACTTTCCCTTTTTTGGGCGACCACTCAGCAGGAAAGAAGCGCGCTGTTGCGTCTGCTTCCGTCCGCGGACTGGTTGAAATGTGCGCGGCTCAGGTAGGATGGCTTGAATGGCGTGCAACGGGGAACATATTGGGCGATCAATCGGGAAGGAGAATCGCGGGCCAATTTGCGTGCCGAACGCTCTGCCGGGGGCTGGACACGCAGACTCAAGGCACGAACCACATCGCTCGCGATCGCACTTGGTGATACGTTGCGGGCCGCGCCGTCTGGCCGCTCTGAAGGCCTGTGCACGCGAGAGGAGTTCGTCGATCTAGCTTCACTTCTTGGGTGGCTACGTACGCAAGCAGCTGAAAAGGATCTCGCGATGCCGGCGGCATTGTCGAAATTGATGAACTTCCTCTCCGTGCCATCGAATGTGATCGCAGCGCTAGCAGTGCTCGGCCTTGTCATGTTGCTCCTTCGCCGGCGATCCGGCGCGGCCATCGCAGCGGTCACATTGGTTGCGCTCGCAGGCTGTACGCTGTCGCCACTCGGAAACATGCTGTTGACCCCGTTGGAGCAGCGCTTCCCGGATACCGGCTTCCCGACCCAGCGCCCCGATGGCATCATCGTCCTCGGCGGATCGTACGACACCACCACCCATGGCTATCTGAGCACGATCTATCTCGAAGAGGATACCGAGCCAATGGCCGTGGTCCCCGACCTGGCCCGTCGCTACCCTGAGGCTCGGATCATTTTCTCCGGGGGCACGGATCCCTCGACACCCGGCCCGAGCGAGGCGGGAATCGCCAAGCAGTACTTTATCTCGTTTGGGATCGCCCCTGAGCGGATCCTGATCGAGGAACATTCGCAAACGACGGAACAGAACGCGCGCTTCACTGCCGGTTTAATTCATCCGACGCCAGAAGCTCGATTTCTGTTGGTGACCTCCTCCTACCATATGCCCCGCGCCATGGGAGCTTTCCGAAAGGCCGGATTCAAGGTTGTCGCCTTTCCGGTTGGTTCGCGGACACGCGGTTGGTCTGAATTTTGGCGGCCAGCGCCAACAGCTACCGACAATTTGCGGCGCCTCGATATCGCCGCTCATGAATGGCTTGGTCTCATGGCCTATCGGCTCTCGGGCTACTCCAATGAGTTGTTCGCCGGGCCTTAAGAGCAGCGAGGCAGAGATGGGATGGCGAGGGGGCGAAGTGGGAGGCGTGAGATGTGGAATGCTCTGCGGGGTCTCCGGATCGATCGCCCAGATTCTTGCCCCAACTATTCTGCTCGTGATCGTATGCAACCTGCATCCCGCCACCGGCCAATTCGGTCCAGCTTATGGCGAGGATGGCGTCAGCCACCTGCTGAAAATGGGCAGTAGCAAGCTTGCGGACTGGAGACGCAGGTGGGAGCAGAACATTCTCACTCGCGCGCGGAATCGCTATTGCGATACGGAAATGGGCGAAGAACTCGCATGGAACACGGCGCAGCTCCTGAAGGGATTTTATTACGGGTACGAAGCGACCGGAGATCCAAAGTGGGTGCGGATGCTGGTCGACTGGACGGATGCCTGGGTGGCGCGCGCGGTTACAGAGCCCGATGGATATCCCGGCTGGCCCAGGATCGGAGCGGCGGGCACTCCGGCCGACGGTCTCGACAGCTTCTACGCGGACAGCCTTCTGGGCGAGGCCATGGCCTTGCTTCCTGTCATGCGGATGTCTCGCGAGATTCTCGGAGATCCCGCGCTAAGAGACCCGTTTGGTGGCAGGGCTGAAGCCTACATTGAGCTTTCGAGGAAGCTCTTCGAGAAGTGGGATCGGCGTGGGGCGTGGCGTCCGACTGATAACGGTGGGATCATCAGCGTCATTCTTCCCTTTGGAATCGATGAAAGTACTGGCCGTTGGACCGACGGATACGCAAGCAGGAACGCACCCGGTCATGGTCATTCGCATCCGGATAACAAGGCCAACTGGGTCGGATCTTGGCTTCTGGCAATGTATGACGCCACAGGGGAACGCCTCTACAGGGAAAGGGCTGAAGGGTGGTTCCGTCTAATGAAGTCCCGGATGAAGATAGAGGACAACGGCACGTACAGGATTTGGAACTACTGGGAGCCGGCCGGGCCATGGGATTACTTCAGCCCCGGGGTCCCCAAGCACTGGATCGGTGTTCACCCCAATGGCGGCTATTACGACAGTGATGTTCGAGCCATTGTGACAGCCTACGAGGCTCACGTTGTCTTTGACAGGAACGATATCGAGCATCTGGTGGCGACCGCACTTGAGCACAAGCGATATTGGACTGCGCTCGTTCCCTATAGCCGGGCGGTTCAGCACGACTTTGAAGAACATGAGGACCCAGACAGCTGGGGCGGGCTGTGGGAGACGCCTTGGTATTTGGCCTTGCAGGCCGGACGGCTGCCCTCAGCGCCATAAACGCAACTTGCTAGTCGCTCAGGGCACCCTCGGCGGAGCGGCCTTGGCCGATGAAAATGTCCCGCTGCGCGGAACAGCAGGTCGCGTTCGCTTTGCAGCAGGTAGAGTAGGGACCGCGAAGCACGATCGGCTTATGATCAAGGTTCTCCCAATTCAGCCCAGGAGCCGTCACCATGCGCGTTGTTGGCCAACGGATGCCCGGGCTCCCGAGCTTTCTTTCGTCTCCCTCCGGTGTGGGCCGCCTTGTCGAGTTAGATTGAGTGCTGTGTAACAGTCCTTATGGACAGCAATAAGTTCAGTGCTCAGGTTGAACGGCTGGGAGTTGTTGAAACCGGCCGACGTCGGCGCTGGACCGATGACGAGAAGCTCAAGATCGTTCTGGAGAGCATGCAGAGTCCACGGGCGGTGTCGTCGACTGCGCGGCGGTACGGCATCTCACGGTCGCTGTTGTTGAACTGGCGACGATCGTTCCGTACGGAGCCGGATGGCGAGGCGGGGCAGAAGTCCGGCTTTGTGCCGGCGATGGTGGTGGCGGACCCGGTAGCGCTAACTCCTGCTGCGCCGGCGAACGGGCGCATGGTGATCGAGATCGGGAATGACCGTCGTGTCATCGTCGACGCCGGCGTCGATGCGGGCGCGCTGGCGCGGGTGCTCGCCATTCTGGAACGCCGATGATCCCGGTCGCGGCAAGTGTTCGGATCTGGATTGCCACCGGCCACACCGACATGAGGAAAGGTATGAATGGCCTGGCGTTGCTGGTGCAGGAGGGCCTCGGTCGCGATCCTTTCGCGGGCGACGTCTTCGTGTTCCGTGGTCGCGCGGGTTCGTTAATTAAAGCCTTGTGGCATGACGGGATCGGACTATCGCTTTATGCCAAGCGTCTGGACCGAGGTCGCTTCGTGTGGCCGGCGACGGTGGATGGCGTTGTGGCACTGAGCGCGGCACAGATGAGCTATCTGCTCGAGGCAATCGACTGGAGAAATCCGCAACACACCTGGCGGCCGCAGAGTGCGGGCTAGGCTTAAAAAAAACTTCTGAGGTGTAGAAAAAAGTCGCCGCAAATCGCTGATTTTGTGATTCCATCAGCCTCATGAAAGCTGGTGTTGAAGCCCTGCCAGACGACGTCGAAGCGCTGAAAGCGGCCTTGATCGTCGCACGCGCGGAGGCTGCGGCCGCCCGGGCTCAACAATCCGATGACCGGGCGCTGATCGCTCATCTGAAGCTGCAGATCGAGAAGTTAAACCGTGATCGCTATGGCCAGCGTTCGGAGCGTAGCGCTCGGTTGCTGGATCAGCTCGAGTTGACGCTGGAGGAATTGGAGACCTCGGCAACCGAGGACGAACTTGCCGCAGAAATGGCGGCGGCCAAAACCACGAAGGTGGCGTCGTTCGCGCGCAAGCGGCCGTCCCGCAAACCATTCCCGGAGCACTTGCCTCGCGAACGCGTGATCGTGCCGGGACCTGTTGCCTGCAGCTGTTGCGGCGGATCGCGGCTGTCCAGGCTCGGCGAGGACATCACCGAGACACTGGAGGTCATTCCCAAATCCTGGAAGGTGATCCAGCACGTCCGCGAGAAGTTCAGTTGCCGGGACTGCGAGAAGATCAGCCAGGCGCCAGCGCCCTTCCACGTGATCGCGAGGGGCTGGGCCGGGCCCAGTCTTCTGGCGATGGTGCTGTTCGAGAAATTTGGCCAACATCAGCCGCTCAACCGGCAAGCCGAGCGCTATGCCAAGGAGGGCGTGCCGATCAGTCTGTCGACCCTGGCTGACCAGGTCGGTGGCTGCACGGCGGCGCTGATGCCTCTGTTCAAGCGCCTCAAGGCCTACGTGCTGAGTGCCGAGCGATTGCATGGCGACGACACCACGGTGCCGGTTCTGGCTAAGGGCAAGACCGACACCGGCCGGATCTGGGTCTATGTGCGCGACGACAAGCCTTTTGGAGGTCCGGCGCCGCCGGGGGCGGTGTTCTATTACTCGCGCGACCGCGCCGGCAAGCATCCCCAGGCTCACTTGGCCAACTACACCGGGATCTTCCAGGCTGACGCCTATGAAGGCTATGGCAAACTTTACCAGCCAGGCCGCATGCCCGGTCCGATCCTGGAAGCCGCCTGTTGGGTCCATGCCCGGCGTCCGTTCTTCGTGATGGCGGATCTGGTCGAGAACGCCCGTCGCAAAGCGCAGGGCAAGAAGCCGGCAGTGATCTCGCCGCTGGCGCTGGAAGCGGTCCGCCGGATCGATGAGCTGTTCGAGATCGAGCGGGCGATCAACGGTCAGAGTGCCGAGCAGCGCAGGGCCGTTCGACAGGAGCTCAGCGCGCCGCTGGTCGCCAATCTGGAGGCCTGGATGCGCGAGCAGCGCGCCAAACTCTCGCGCGGCAACGATGTCGCCAAGGCCATGGACTACATGCTCAAGCGCTGGAGCGCGTTTACCGGCTTCCTGGACGATGGCCGCATTTGCCTATCCAACAACGCCGCCGAGCGCGGCGTGCGCGGCATCGCCCTCGGCAGAAAATCCTGGTTGTTCTGCGGCTCTGATCGTGGCGGCGAGCGGGCCGCGGTGATGTACAGCCTGATTGTCACGGCCAAGATGAACGATATTGACCCGCAGGCCTGGCTCGCCGACGTTCTGGGGCGCATCGCCGAACACCCCATCCAAAAACTCGACGAACTGCTTCCCTGGAACTGGCATACGGCCAGCGCGCGGGCCAGTCAGGCGGCCTGACCATGGCCGGGATCAGCTACGTCTTCACGATCAGCCGTGTCGCCGAAATGCTCGGCGAGGATGAGGAGTGGCTGGACGAGATCAGCATCGTAC
Organism: Alphaproteobacteria bacterium; assembly: GCA_005884765.1. GTDB lineage: Bacteria > Pseudomonadota > Alphaproteobacteria > Rhizobiales > Xanthobacteraceae > Bradyrhizobium. The sequence continues at coordinate 47,250 of VAZV01000130.1, read as the reverse complement.
TGGATCCGGAAGACGGTCGTCTCGGCGTTCTCGGCATCGGCGAAGAATCGACAACCGCCTTTACACGCTTCGGCATCGATAACCTCGCTGAGCTCGTCCAGATCTACAAAGCCAATCCCAGTCTACTTCCGCGCCCTAAACCGCGCGAATGACCACGCCGCGGTCCTCACCGGAGGCTAACTTTCTTTCCCGGTACCCGTCTGCAGAATATTCCCTGGATGCTGTCGCAACCGCCCCGTATGAAAGAACTTCGAGATTGAAAACGACCTCTATATTTAATGTTTATTAGATTTAATATCTATTACATTTAATGGCTTGACCCGGAGGTCGGCGGCGGTAAGATTCGGGGCTCAGTCGGGAGTAATTGCGATGTTAAGCCCATTGGACCGTGACGCGCTCCGGGCGTCATACAGGAACGCCAAACCATTTCCCTTTTTTTCGATTGATCATTTCCTGGAAGAGGGCTCCGCAAGAAGGATTGCGGAAGCCTACCCCCCATTCGAAGTTGCGCTTGATCAGGGGAAAATGTTCTCGACGATCAACGAACGAAAAAAGGTGCAGATCACCGACGCTTCGAAATTCGCTCCAGAAGTAAAAAATCTACACCATCTTCTGGCATCGCCGGCATTCTTGGCCGACCTATCCTACATCACTGGAATACCGAACCTGCTAGCAGATGACCAGCTTTCCGGAGGCGGAATCCACATTACCGGGCCCGGCGGAAAGCTCGATGTGCACGTCGATTTTAATTTTATCGAGGATAGGAAGCTGCACAGACGCCTCAATCTGCTTTTATACCTAAACCCGGACTGGAAGGATGATTGGGGCGGTCAGTTCCAACTGTGGGACAGGCAGGTCAAGCATTGCGCGGCGACCTTTTCTCCCATTTTGAGCCGCTGCGTGGTCTTCGAAACCAGCGACATCAGCTACCACGGCGTGGTCCCGGTCAGCCCAGCCGCTGGAAGTCCGCGCAAGTCGTTTGCTGCGTATTACTACACGCGCGAAGCGCCGGCCCATTGGAGGGGCCAGTCCCACAGCACGATCTTTGTTGCCCGACCCGAAGAGCGCTTTAACAAATATCTCGGAATGCCCGTAGTGAGAGCGCGAGAAACACTTCGCGCTGGCATCAAAAAAATTAAGCACGGCATCGAAGCGATCGTCAGGTAGCCTGCGCGGCGGCCCCGCCATCCCGCCACCGGAGCCGATGCTTTTTTCAAAACGCAAACAACTCAACCATCGACCATTCCTTCCAGCAACAATTGATCCAAGCCTAAATCTCTGGCTTTTGCCGAAGGATCCGAAATGCGATCGGTGGAGTAGGTCGTCTGCCGAAATATTGCCTTGTAGCGAATCCGCAGACGCCGCAGTGAAATAGTAAACGGCCTTGAAGTCAAAGGACCACAAGTCGTCGGGACCGGTAGCCGATCGCGCCATTTCTCAATCATATAGCGATACGATTTTCTGTAATCTTCCCCGATCTGGAGCTGCGCTTTCGCATTGTGTATGAGGGGCATATCTACCCCGTAGGACCGCTTGCCTGAGCGTTCCGCTGTAAGAATTAGATCAGTCGCATAGAGATGGAACTCGGGAAGTTGCGGATCGAATGTTATTCCCGCATCTCGGCGAAGAACAAACGCCATTTCATCAGTACTTACTATCGGAACCGGGCCGACAAGAGCTTTTCCGTAAATGCCTCGGGTGAAAGGCTCTAAGGAACAATCCCAGATCCGCCCCACAAGCTCGCCGGAGGGCGTGAGCCCGGAAAACCCCGCCACGGCCCAATTACGATCCGTTTGAGTGAGACGGTCGACCTCCCATGCAAGGCGCTCAAACCACCGTTCCGGAAAGTAAACGTCACAATGGGTAAACACCAGAAAATCCGCCGTGGCGCTTTTAACTGCGCTCGCAAAAGCAATTGAGGCGCTTTTTTGATTCCATAAGATGGTCAGGGGGACGTCCTTCTTGGCGATCGCCGGTGAGCGAGCAAGATCCCGCTCCAAAATCGGTCTGTCGATTGTACTCCGGGCGCATACATAAACATGGAATCTGTCAAGCACGCTTAGGCTCTCCGATTGTGCGGGCAGGCTCCTTGCAGCCCCGGCGCAGGCGCGAGCATTGATTCCCCGGGAACGGCTCGAAATTTGCCGCTGTATTTAAAGAGATATAATGCTACATAATACGCCACTCGGTAGCAAATTATATCCTTCGGTCGAAATGGCAAGATTAGGATCTTCGGGCAGATGTTGAATCCCGGCGGCGCGAATCACGCAAAGGTTGCAAGCGGCGCTCTCGTTGGGGGTTTCGGCCCCGCGTTGGAAAGCGAGAATGTCTCGGTAGAGACGCGAGCATTTCCCAGATGGCTGCTCCTTACCGCAATTTTGTTGATTCCGGCTGGCCTGAATGTTCATTTGTCCGGCGACGGTGTTAAATTCACGCCGGGACGCGCCGCAATTACTTTGCTGCTTTTGCCTGGTTTGTTGACTTTGTTGCAGGCTCCACGCCGGGTTGTCGCCTCCGACGTTTTCGTTTTCCTCACAGCGGTGTGGATGATCGGGTCGAGGATTCCGGAAGATGGATTGAACCCATCAGCCGTCGCTTCCGTTATCGAGTTATTTGGCGGCTATATTCTGGGTCGAGTATACTTCTATGGTCCGCATGCACTGAAACACTTCTTGCGGATATTCAAAATAATTACGTTCTTGATAATTTCGCTAGCCGTGTTGGATCCACTATTTGGGCAAAATGTGGTGCAAGCGATTTCAAATATGATTCTGCCAAACCCATTTTATATGCCTCAATATCGGTTGGGCATTGTTAGAGCGGTATCGACACTCGAAATGTATGAACAGTACGGCACATTCTGCGTCGCTGCGGCTTTCATCCTTCTGTTTTTCGAGAATAAAGCTACGAAGTACCTTTGGGCTGCTTTTTGTTTTTTTGGGTGTGTTTTAGCGATTTCTTCTGGCCCCCTTCTAGCGTTTACATTGATGATAATGTTCTTCGTCTACGATCGTTTACTTGGCCGCTATGCCTGGCGATGGAAACTAATAATGGTAATATTTACGGTGTTTCTATTGACCATCTTCAGCGTGGCCGCCAAGCCGCTTTCGTGGCTCGTTTCGCATCTGACGTTGGATCCCGAGACCGGATATTTTCGCATATATGTATTCGATTATGTGTCCGAGCAAATTTCATTGCGCCCGCTTACGGGGTACGGATTCGGGCCGATCGGAAATGATGAATTTCTTTCCGCCACCACCGTGGATAACGTTTGGTTGGTTTGCGCCGCCCGGTACGGTATTCCAATGGTTGTGTTTTTCTTGTTGGCTAATGTGGGGTCGTTTGTAAGTTTCGCGTCCAAGGCTACATCTCGTGGAATTGACCCCTTTATGATGCGAGCTGCTACGGGGTTCACGCAAGTTATCATGATATTCATGATGGTTGGGCTCACGGTCCACTTCTGGAATGCAACGTGGCAGTTTTGGGCGGTATGCATCGGCATTCGGGCCTCAATTAAGGAATGGCAGGCCCAAGAGAGCCACAAACTACGGAATCGGGAATCTCGCCCCTTAGGCCGCACGTTGAGTGCCCGACGCGTTGGCGGTCAGGTCTCAACCGCAGATTGAACGTCCCGCGCCGGCACCCACTTTTTTTCTTGAGAAGCCGCAATCAATCCTTTCAAGGGCTCATCGCCTAGCAGGGCGTCAGCCAGCTGCCACTTGAACCGTCTGTTTTCATCGCATCGGGCTCTCTTGATTGTTCGGCATACGACCCGATCGGGCGACAAGGTCGCCTGCAACGCGCTCATTTCGGCGTGGCCCAAGGATAGCATACGGAAAGGGACCGAAATACAATAGGATATTTTAATACATTAATAGCTTGCCAATAATTATATTTGTGTCAATTTTAATCGCGGGAGTTCGGGCGGGCTGTTTTTTAGCAGGTCTGACAAGGCGCTTATGGATAAGAGGTTTGTGGTTTATAGTCATTTTGGCGAGGCCCAATGATTGTTTTTGCGAGATAAAATTAAATGTGGGTTTTTAATTATGGACTTTATTGACGCCCCCCTCCGTGGTCCCCAGGATGTCGTCAGCGGCATTGTCGGTCCGTCGGTTGATCTGTGGGATGTTTCTACAATCAAAGCCCTGATTGAACTCAGGCAATCCGCCTTGGCGAATAGCGCGGTCATCGCGTGGCGCCCGTATTTGGAGGTTGGGCGAAGGGGAAATGAGATTGATTAACCGCGAGCCGCCTTGGACGACCGATGAGACGCGGGCCTTCCGGAAGGTGGCTCGCGAGTTCATCGCAAGGGAATTTGTCTCACATCAGGCGAGATGGGATGAGCATGGTCGTCCCGACCCCGAGGCGTGGAGCAAGGCGGGTCGAGTCGGCTTGTTGCTCCCGGACGTGCCCGAGGATTATGGCGGGGGCGGCGGTACGTTCGCCCACGAGGCGGTTGTCATAGAAGAACTCGCTCGCGCGGGTGTTCATTCCGGCTTCGGCATTCAGAGTATCGTTGCGCATTACATCCTTGCCTATGGAAGCGAAGAGCAGAAGCGCCGTTGGCTGCCGCGCATGGCCTCCGGCGAACTCATCGGCGCGATTGGTATGACGGAGCCTGATGCCGGTTCTGACGTCCAGGCAATCAAGACTGCCGCCCGAAGGGAAGGAGATCAGTACGTAGTCAACGGCTCCAAGACGTTCATCACGAATGGCTCATATGCGAACCTCGTCTGCCTTGCTGTTCGGACCGGCGGTGCGGCAGCGAGTCCGAGGGCGCTCTCGTTGCTGGTGCTCGAAGTCAACGACTTAGCCGGTTATCGGGTTGGACGTGCGCTTCACAAGGTCGGCCGGCGTGCTCAGGATACATGCGAGCTGTTCTTCGACGAATTGCGCGTGCCTATTGGAAACTTGCTCGGTCCCGGCGAGGGCCGAGGGCTGTTCCAGATGATGGACCAGCTCTCCTACGAGCGACTGTCTATTGCCGTGAGCGCGGTCGCGGCGGCAGAGAGCGCGGTGGATCTCACAACACGCTACGTGAAGGAGCGGAAAGCGTTTGGGAAGCCGCTGATCGATTTGCAGAACACTCGGTTCAAGCTTGCCGAGTGCAAGACCGATGCTCAGGTCGGACGAATTTTCGTCGATAACTGCATTCAGCAGTTCATCGCAGGCCGGCTCGACTCGGTCACTGCTGCGATGGCAAAGTACTGGCTTACTGATTGCCAGTGTCGAATTATTGATGAGTGTGTGCAATTGCACGGCGGCTATGGGTACATGCAGGAATATCCGATTGCACGTATGTGGGTCGATAGCCGTGTGCAAAAAATCTACGCAGGCTCGAATGAGATCATGAAGGAAATTATAGGGAGCTCTCTATGACGACACTTAGCGAGGCCCGCGCGCACGGCCGGCCAGCAGTTGCAGCGGGCGAATCGGACCAGCTTCATCACAAGTGGAACAACACGCGTGCTGATTTCCCACAGGTTTGTGCGCACGAGTTGTTCGAGCAGCAAGTCGCCCGCGACCCTGCGGCCGTGGCCCTCGAGTTCGGGGCGCAGCAGTTCAGCTACCAACAACTGAACGAGCGCGCCAATAGAATGGCACATCACCTTCGTCGGAGTGGTGTTGGGCCCGATGTGCTTGTGGGGGTCTGCTTCGATCGTTCGCCGCAAATGGTAGTCGCATTGCTGGCGGTGTGGAAGGCAGGAGGGGCCTACGTGCCGTTGGATCCAACTTACCCGCTTGAGCGGCTGTCGTTCATGGTCGGCGACGCGGACACAGCCATCCTGTTGACGGAAGAGAAGCATCGTCGACTATTTGCGTCGACTACCAGCAAAGTCATCTACTTGGATTCCGACTGGCCAATGCTAGTTCGGGAGCCGCATGACAACCTTGCACCGATCGCAAGCCCGTCGAACCTTGCTTACGTAATGTACACCTCTGGATCGACCGGTACCCCCAAAGGGGCAATGATCCTTCACCGAGGCTTGGTTAACTACTTATGGTGGGCAATCAAAGCCTATGCTTTGGGGCCGCGGCTTTCGGTTCCCGTTCACAGCTCTATTTCCTTCGACCTCACGGTCACGAGCCTCTACGCACCGCTCCTGGCGGGTGGAAGCGTGGAGTTGCTGCCCGAGGACATCGCTGCACAGAATCTGTTGGCGGCTCTGCGTAGATCGGGTGACCGCGGTCTCATCAAGATCACGCCGGCTCACTTGGAACTGCTTGGCCATCAGATTAGCAAGGGCGAGGCGGCGGGTATGTCTCGAACATTCGTGATCGGAGGTGAAAATCTGCTGGCCGAAAGTCTCCATCTTTGGCGGGAGGCCGCCCCAGAGACGAGGCTGATTAACGAGTATGGTCCAACCGAAACGGTCGTCGGCTGCTGTGTCTACGAGGTGCAGCCTGGGGATCCTCATACTGGTTCTGTGCCTATAGGCCGGCCGATCGCAAACACACAGTTGTATGTCCTTGACGCGAGCTTAGAGCCAGTTCCGCCTGGCGTAATCGGCGAACTATATATTGGCGGAGCAGGCGTAGCTCGCGGCTATTTAAATAGGCCCGAGTTGACCGCAGAACGGTTCCTGGCGGATCCGTTTAGTGGTGTCCCCGGGTCGCACATATACAAGACCGGAGACTTGGCCCGGTACCGCACGGACGGCACGCTTGAATACCTTGGGCGCGCCGACGACCAGGTCAAGATCCGCGGCTATCGGGTCGAACTCGGTGAGATTGAAGCAAGCCTCGCGGCCCATCCCAATGTTCAATCCTGCACCGTTGTTGCGCACGAGGATGAGCCTGGAAAAAGGGTCCTTGCGGCATACGTGGTCCCATATGACCGTGAGACGCCAGGCACCGATGAACTTCGAGGGTACTTGAGGGGAAGACTACCCGAATACATGGTCCCCGTCCAAATCATATACCTCGATGCGCTTCCGCTCACACCGAACGGGAAAATAGACCGCAAGGCCCTCCCTGTTCCATCGAGCGCAAGCTCAGGAGCAGGAAAAGGCGGAGCTGCCAGGAACAAGAGCGAAGAAGCCGTTGCGGCGATCTGGAGCGAGCTTCTAAAGCTCGATGGAATCGGTATCCACGATGACTTCTTTGATCTCGGGGCAGATTCACTGACCGCCACTGCATTGGTCGCAAAACTTCGTGCGATTTTCGGTGTCGACCTCAGTCTCGCGAGTCTGTTCGAACGGCCGACGGTTGCTGGCGTTTCAGAAATTATCGACGTGCTCGTGTTGACGAGCAGCGCCTCGAACGCGCAAGCCGGGTCGGGTCAACGTGAGGAGTTCAGCCTATGACGGAAACTGGTGCGCTTCTGTCGGTCCTCCGCCAACGGGATATCAAGCTCTGGGTCGAACACGATCAGCTCAAGTGCAGTGCTCCAGCGGGCGCGCTTGATGCTGAGATGCGGGCAGCGTTGGCAAGCCGAAAGGACGAGCTCCTGACTTTGTTGCGGCAAGGTCAGTCGAACAACGGCCCAGGCGCAACGATTTCGGCCACGCCTGAAGGACCGGCAACAACGCTCCTATCGACAGTTTCCCGCCGAGTTCCGTTGCCGGTCATCCTGGACAGGCATGACCGAATGGCCGATTTCGTCGAGGAGCTGCGGCGTTGCGGCTACGACCTCGCAAGTTGCGCAGCGCGCCTTGGGGTATTCCCGCGTCTGGGAGTGAATTTCTGGCAAAAAATGAGATCTAATTGGATTGCTCGGCCGAACGATCCAATAGACAACCTGATTACGCTGTTTATCGATGGGCATCCGGTGAGCGCAGACCTCATAGCGAACCAGATTTCATCCGCGTTCGTGGATGCGGCGCTTGAAATGAGATTGGTGGAAAAAAACGGGGATCTCTTGACGGCGAGCTTGTGCGTATTTCCATGTTTCGGGAAGTACATCGTTACGGATCAGGCGGAGAAGAACACTGCAATTAATCAGGTCATGTGGCTGTGGGGAGAGAGCTTCATTCTCGGAGGCTTTGTCAGCAGAATCCGTCGTAGACGCGCCATCGATCTTGGGACAGGCTCGGGGGTGCACGCTATACTTGCAAGCGATCACTCCTCCAGAGTGGTCGGTGCGGACATCAGCCCTCGTGCCATTGCATTTTCCAACTTCAATGCTGCATTGAACGAGAAGAGCAACATTGATTTTGTCCTTAGCGATCTGCTCGATTCTATCCATGGGACATGCGATCTATTGATCGCCAATGTTCCTTATGCACCCGACACTGCTGCCAACGCGGGCGACAATTTTTGGAGTGGCGGCATTGATGGCACTCAGCTTCTGAGACGGGTCGTGGAGGCCCTTCCAACACGGCTGGATCAGGACGGAATAGCCCACATAAATTCCTTGTTTCCAAACCCGCCAGGAACGCGAATCAAGGATCACTTTGATTTTTGGCTGGGAGGGAAGCTAGGGGAATGGGATGTGTTGGACCACACTTGGCCGGTACCCCGATATCAGGACCTCCTCTCCGACCAGCCATATGATGGAGACAAGAGTGCTTGGCGTTTTGGTGTAGTCAGCTTGCGTCGTTCTGAGGCAGGTAATAGTCGATGGAGGGAAGTCGCAGGCAGGGGTTGGTTTTTCCTAAACGACGGAAGCTGCGGCGTCGTTGCCGATCACGATGTATCCTGAAAGTGCCGATAACGATAAGAGAGGGCCTAGATTTCGGGCAGTTACTGAGGATGGACGAGCCGAATCCAGACTTCGATAATACTCCCGATGTGGGCAAACTTGCTCAGGTTAGCGCGTCGAGCCTCAGGCGCGACGGTCGAGATTCTCAGCTTCGAGCCCGGCCGCTAGGTCCGGACGACGCGCCTAGGACAACGAGAAGCGCGTTCATCATATTCAATCGATATGAGATTTGTAGGCGCCCAGCAGCCGCGTAGTTGAATCGTGGCCTGTCGTATATATTGCCAGCAAATTCAAGGGCGTACGTGACCGACCCGGCCATCTATTAACCCACAGTCGCTTTGTTTCGATTTATTACAATGGTTTGTTTGCATTTAATTGTATTTTACAATTTAATTCGATGCTATATTTAATTGTAGGTCATTCAGACCGCAGGGTTGAGCGATGGCCACGGAATTCTCACGCGAGATCGATTGGGACGGTCAGGCGCTTCACGTCGAGGCCACGACTGATTTTGGCCCGGTGAGCTGCAAGGTGCCCCGTGACACGGTTCATGCCATTCGGCTCTATAGCGATGCCATCGGACGCGAAATTTACCTCGAGAGGCATCGAATCATTCAAAGGCTCGCTCCCTTCCTGCAGGCCAAGCTGTCGCACGCCGAGGCCGGACAGACGATCGAATTGCTTCCGTCGGAGGTCGAGGACTGACGACCAGCTAACTTAATGCTGAATTTAAATATTTAATTTGATTAATTATGCGGCGTGTGCTGGGGTAATTGGTCTGCCGCTCTTGCGTGTTCAACGCGACGAAATTCCCGGCGGTCGGTGCAACCATCGCCCGATTCAAAGTGGCCTGTTTCGAATGGTCCACATATCGTCCCATCGGCCGCGACGTCTAAAGGTTGATAGCATCGACCACGGGAAGGTTATTCGCTTCTCGTCGCCCAAGCCGTGGATCTTGGCCATCGTGTTGAGCCTCGGGCTGTGGGCTATGCTGGGGGTGCTTCTTTGGTGGCTGTTGCATTGAAACAGGCCGCGGTGAGAGGCCCCGGCCGATGCCGTTTCTGTTCGCGACTGAGCACCAAGCGCACCGCTGATCGCCGTGTCAGCAGCGGCGACGCAAAGGCGACTATGTTGAGGTGCGATAAGCTGATGATGATCGCGTTGAGGTTTACGGCTTCCTGAAGCCCCGCTTCCTGTCCACTATCCGGGCGAGACAGTTCAACTACCCGGTCGATATCCTGGGAAAGTGGCACGGCATCAAATATCGCTTCATTCAACGCTACCGCTCGGGCTTCCCGGAGAATCTCCGTCGTGATCTCCGGGCCGATAGTTGCGCTTTCGCAACCCGGTCGCGCAATCTGTTCAATTAGCGTAACTGAACATTGAGATTGGCTACGTCGTTGATGAGGACTGCAAGCCGGGTCGCGTTGGCACCTGTAAGGCGCTGCTGAGAACTACTCATTTGAAACCCTAAACTAACAAAATGAACGCTACAAAAGGCAAAAATTAACTTAGGCATAGTGATCTGACGTTTCGAATTAGTCTACGGGGGTGCCTGGGGCCGCTTTCTGGAAATGGGGCACCACTCATGTCCTAATCCGAGTCTGGCGGTGCCTTTGGTGCGCCCAATGGCGGGGCCGATCACCGTCCGATCTTGAACCGCTGTTTGTGTGCACTACCTGCGGCCATCGTGGCGGAGATGTCCGGTCGCCCATTATGAAATCGTCGTCACCCGCGCCTTCGCCGATGCCCACGCGGCGGTGCGTGGCCGAGGCCTGCGCCAAGGCCCTTTGCCGAATCTAGGCAGGTCGCTGGTGAGTCAGGGCCGCGCGAATATACCGGGATTAACGCTTAGCACCCTGTGAACCGAGAATCGTGCCCCTCGCGCAGTTCTGTCAAATACGCCAAGCCGTATATCGTCAGCTGCTCGGTATCGCGCTGGCCAGCAGAGGCCAGGCTTTCGATATATCGGCTGATTTTCTGCCTTGAGTCCGCAGCTTGCCCGGCATCGAGAGGACATATCGATTGGTAGGTATTCAAAATACGTTCAACCACGTCATTCATAGCAAACTCCAAAATAGACGGACTGCAATGGTTGCAGTGCATCATTTCGGATTTTTGTCGTCAACCCCACCGGCCCCTCTAGGTCCGGTTCCGGTTGCGGAACAAGTTTAGCGGGTCTAAATTAAATAGGTGGTTCAATTGCGTGGAGTTCCAAGCAATGAGCGATCAAGAACTCGCCGTTCAAGCTATCAGTGAAGCCCAGCGCATTCTTGAAGAATATCTTGAGCCAAAACATCACGACAACGAAAGACTTCTCGACAGGCTCGTGGAGGTGCTTGAACGGCCCTCAGTCCTCGTCGCCGTCGATCGTTTGAGACGCGGCGCCGGTCCAAGTGACCCTCCCGCCTGAAGACTCATAGGACTTCAAATCCGACCGGCGTCCAAGGTCACGCCGCCGGCGGAAATACCAACGCCGCCGAGCGATCATATTCCGCTCCGGCGGCGTTTGCTTTGTCAGAAAAACTGGAAGCCGTAGTTCTACGGGTCTGCCAATGGTGGACTAATTTGAACCTTCTGTTCACCATGATGACATACGTCAAAGCTCTTTGCTCCCTAATTTGTGGCGTCCATTTTTAGTTAGTTGGGGTTTCAAATGAGTCCCTCCCAGCAGTGGTTTATTACCGCCGACGAGGCGCGTCTTTCGATCCTCTTTCGCGACGCAGCCAATCTCGATCTTCAGTTATACGAATTGAACAAATTGCGGTACCAGGTCAGGCAAGCGCAACGATTGGCCCGGTCGCGGCGTCCCCGTCGAATACGCGCCGGGCCTCGCCGGTTAGCGGGGTTGGCATCCGACCGGCCGAGTGATGATGCGCGCTTGGGAGCGAGTTGTCCCAACGTCGAAAGTGCCACGGGGTGCTCACCTGGTGGAACACGGTAGCAATTCACCTAGGCGCTGATCTTGGTTGCGGAGGCGGACGGCCGGACGATGTTTGCAGGATCGGCGTGATGCGAGCGCTCAACGAGGACAGGCCGGACCCGGACGTGACGCCGCGCGCTAAACCGGCGAAGGCCTCTAGGATCGTCCGATGAAAGACGCCTTTGATCAGTGGTGGGAATGGGCGGAAAAGCCGCGCGACAGCATGCTGCTGATCGATGGCGATGTCCGTTACCCGGTGATGGGCCTTTCTCCAGAAGATCGGTATGATCGCGACAAGGTCAACGAAGCTGTGCGTCGATACCGAGAAAGTCGGACTTAAGCCATGCCTCGGAGTTGTCCTGCGAGTGAGCCTTTTTGTGTGCTGTCCGAGCAACGATGCTGCGTATCCTGTCGAAAGACCCGGGCGGGAAGCCAGCCAAGAAAGTGAAGGGGAAATGATTAGTGATTAATCCCGACACTGACCCGCCTTGTTTGACGATCGACGCTGTCAGCGCAGCCGCTCGCCGCCCGGGGGTTGCTACAGCTGTTATCCGCCATGACAGGGCGCTTCCTTCCCATGAACTGACCGCCTTCGGGCGGTCTTTATTGTAAGCTCGGGAACCTGAATGAGGTTTTCGGGGGTGCGATTTTGCGTGAGCTTGACTGAGAGTGTTGTGCCCCCGCCGCTCCCATTTTAGTTATTTGGAGTTTCAGTGAGTTCTTTTCAGCCGAGCGCTGCAGCCGTCATCGACGAAAGATTGAATCTGGTTGCTCAGTTACGCGAATTGGAGCGACTACGCAAGCAAGTCAGGAGAGCAGGACAGGCCCGATCAGCCGCGGGGAGACCGTAGTAAAAGAACGCGCATTCGGTGGCTCGAACTTAGAAGGCGCTTACGCCGTCGCTAATCAAATCCGAAAATCGTCGATTCGTTTTCCCGACCTGAGCTGTGCGGTCAGCCAGCGCGGCTTCTTCCCGCGGCCTGCCCAAGTCTCGGACGGCTCTGCGGGATTTCTATATTTCGGAAAAACCTGCGGGTAAGATCGCCGCGCGTGACTCACCTTCTTTACAGGGACGGCGCCCAGGCCGAGCTGACTCAATTGCTGATTAAGCCTTGCTGTTTCGGCTTGTATTTTGCGAGCCAATGTCGCGGAGACAAACTCGTGAAGGGACCAAAGCTCGTCCACCGACATCGATTTGAGATCATGAGGTTTCATTTCTTTAAACCCAGATGATTTGCAGTTGTGGAAGGCTGCTTCGGCCCAAGGGCCAATTCTGGGCGGCTCCGGGCCGCTTCAATGGTCGAAGAAAGCCAAAACTGAGCGCCCGACCCCAACAGTCATTCCACTATCTTACAGCATCCGCCCAACACCCAAGAACTTGGGACCGTGATTGAGACTGACGGATCGATCAAAGTGAAGCGGGACGCCGGGCGGACGAGCTACTTCCGCCATGGTGAATCCGCCAACATCAAGTTGAAGGTCGTCCCGTCGCCGAAGTAGGCGGCCTGATCGGCGGCCGATGGCTCCGGCGAGTGAGACCGCGTAGCCTTATCGCTTGTGGCCAAATTTGGTTTTTCAATTGACGAGCATTTTGGGCAGCGGCAAAATTGTCCCATGGGACAGGCCAAACGACCGACTTGCCCCGACTGCGGGGCTTATTTGATTCTAGCGCTGCCTCCCGGCGGCAAAGGCCCGCGCACGTTCCAGTGCCTCGAATGCGATGGCCAAGACCCGCTGAAAACCGATGAGATCATCGGCTGGCTGAAGGGCGAGCTACAGCCACCAAAATAGGGCCGCGCAGACTCTTAATTTGCTTTTTATACATTTGGCCCGGAACGGAATCCCGATTCGCGCGTGATGTCTTGGGTGGGATAATTGCACGAGGAAAGTGCGATGCCCGAAAAGCGGATCAAGTTCCGGTCAGAGAACGTTATAGGCGGTCTCTACCTCGGTATCATCGTTACCAGCGTCAACGCGCTGGTCGCGACGGCGCTCGTTGTCGCGTTTCTCAGTGCTGGCCTGTTTTAAGCCCCACAATGGCCCGATTCAGCAGTGGCCCAATTTGGCCCCGTTTGGTTTAGCAACCATGCATAGTTTCTAATGTCGGGCAGTCGTGGCGGCGTTGCGTCCCTTCTATTTGAGTGAACTCGGTCCAGATGCCAGCGAAGGCGGTCAGCGGCCGGCCGTTATTGAGCGCGAACCACACCCACAGATCAGGAGGGACTCCGATTAGCCATCACGAAGGCTTCGATGATATCGAAGAAATCCGTTGAACGAAGAGCGCCAGCGCCACGAGAATCACCCAGGACGGCAGCGCGGATTGCCGCAATTTGGTCTTGTTGCCCACCGTGCAAGGCGGCGCCTTGCCACCAGTTCCCGGCCAATCGTGAGGTCGGACCCTCGATATTCGCGCCCAAGAGTGAGGTCTTGCGGCGTTCCATTCAAGGTGCCGGCGAGATAGCGCTTTACTGCCCCGACATAGGCGTCTGCACCGACAATGACCGCACGGCCGAAAATCGTGTGCAAGTCGTCCCCGGGCTCGTATTGTGCATGCACTGTTTCGTAGATAGTTCCGCCGTCGATCTGTGACGTGCATTCATGGACAGTCGCCCCAACCATTTCGAATTCGCCATTGACGATCGGCCAGAAAGCGCACGCGGTCCCACGATACTGGGGGCTGATGCCCGTGTGCATATTGAGGCAAATATCGCGCGCCAGGCCGAGCACGTTATTCTTCACCACCGACGTACCATAGACAAGAAGCGCACTAGGATCTAGCTGCCGCAATAGCGCAATTGTCTCATCACTGTTGATGCCATCGAGATAATAGAGTTTGTCCGGTGCATCAAAAACCTCACCCCTTTTTCCGAACAGGCGCCGAAGCGACCGAACCCGCGCTTCCTCATCGCCGATCAATTTGAGAAAGCTGGCCCGCGCCGCTTTACTGAGCAAGTGCCTGACGCCGTTGCGCATCGCACGGCGGATATCTGGTCTCCGCGGCTGCCGATCGACAATTATACGATCGATAGCCAACTCAGCACATAGGGTGTTTACGACATAGTGATGTTCGGGACCATCCTGCGTAAGTATTGCAATCCGTTTTCGCTTGGCACGCGCAGCTACCATACCCAGCCCCTTACAGATCGTATCATCGGCATCACGCGGAGCTTGAACGGAAGGTCTTCGAGCGCCGCAGCCCCCGGGCTGACTCGATAGAAAATGTCTGACGCCGGGCGAAAGCGATTGCTTTTCGCATGGACCAGAAAAATTGCCTTGTGTTTGCTGCGCCGTGCCGCGGTGAGCGCATTTCCGGTCGCATCCAACATGTTTCCATATGGGATACTTAGATATGGCACCGGCTGGCCCGATAGATACTCCAGAAGTGCGCGGCTCTCGACGATTTCCGTCTCCAGTTCGGTCGGTGAGAGAGAACGGAAAAATGTGTGGCCCATCGAGTGGTTGCCTATTTCAATTCGCATGCTGGAGAGCGCCTTGATGTCAGCGGTCCCGAGAAAGAGGTTTGAGCCGCGCCGTATTTCCGCTTCGGTAGTGCCCATCGCAAAACAAAGCCGTTGCTTTGCTTCCGCAACTTGTGGCTGGTTCAATCTCGGAACGACGTCCGCAATCGGCGGACGGCCGACGAGATTCCTCCGTCGGTGATGTTCAGGATGGCTGATACCCCTTTGCGGCCGCATTCTTCGATAGCCAGCGACAGGACATTGTCGATCGGCAATGTGGCGCCCGTCAATGTTGCGGGATTGATGAAGAATACCGATGGCGCACTTGCGTTCTTGAGAATGGCGGCGCCGACGTCGAGAACCGAACGATACGCATCGTCGAATGTAATGAGAAGAGGTCTCGGTGGCAGAACGCCGCAAATTAGGTCCGATCCACTCACGAAATCGAAATTCTGCGCGAAATACCGGACGTGCTTTTCAAAAGCATCTGGCCTTGTGGCAAGGCCAAGCTGCTTTGTTAACGGGTCGCCATCCTCCGCAATGTGATGATAGAGAACGATGATAAGCTCGCGCCGCATCAGTTTCTCTCGATCGGGGTGTCACAGCGAGCGGGATTGGCGCCAATCGCGGCCGGCGTCCGGCCGCGCTCTCTCGATCAACACGCTGCTCTATATATTCCACTGGTGCAGTACCAGCCCTAACCGGTGTGTCAAGTCATGGTGGCAGCAACGTCAGCAAGGTTGACGCTGCTCAGTCGCCGATGGTTGATCGAAACGTTCGAAGAAGCCCCGAAGGCTCGCGGGAAGTTCCCGCCGCACCATTTCGCAGCGCTGCCGCAACTCTTCGGCGATGTCAGCGGAGACATCGCGCGACCAGCCTTCAGCGGTGTTGAAGCTGACGACCCGGACCGGATTTGTATACTGGCCGCTCAGCAGGTCGCGAATGACGGTCTCGTAATCCGTCATTTCCGTATCGGCCTCGCGAAACAGCTCGGCTCCAGCCGGCGTGGACTTCAGGTAGGTCCCGCTCTCATGCCGCCAGGACCAGCCGTTCGAGATCGCGCGGTCGATGCCGGCGCGGTATTCGTCAGGCGATCCGCCTGAGGAAGGCGGCACTGATCAGCTCGACGTACAGGCCGCCGTCCTGCACCGGCTCGATGCCGTTGCCGATCTCAACTAGCTTATGGGGTGGACGGCCAGAACTTCGCGGACATCGACGCATTTCGTTCAGGGGATTTATGTCGCAAGCGTTTTTGCGCTCACGACAAAGGTCTAAGAGCCGGTCGCGGCTATTATCATCACAGCAAATTCCCGAGCCATCGCTTGCTGCGATCTAACAGCGGCCGCAAAAGATTTACCCACCGCAATGGATGCGCCGCATCCAGTATCTGAAGATCCTGCGGCGTGAGCATCAGTGAGAGCGCAACGGCATTCTCTTTTACATGCGCCGGCGAGCCGGATTCGGGAATTGCGATGACGTTACCGCTGCGGATGGCCCAGGCCAGCGCGACCGCGGTCGCCGAACAACCGTGTGCTGCGCCGATGCGAGCAAGCGTGGGGTCACGCACTAGTCTGCTGTGGCCGAGCGGAGCATAGGCCATCACCGGCATGCCGCGCTGCTCGCACCACGGCAGCAGATCATACTCAATACCGCGGCCTCCGATATTGTAATAGACCTGATTGGTCGCACAGCGATCACCGTGTGGAACACGGAAGAGGTCTTCCATGTCGCTGACGTTGAAGTTGGACACGCCCCAAGCGCGAATCTTGCCCGCCACGCGTAGACTTTCGAACGCCACCACAACGCCGGAGAGGTCGGTGTCCGGATTTCGCCAGTGCAGCAGGTAGAGATCGAGATGATCAGTGTCGAGACGGGCGAGGCTTGCCTCGCAAGCACGCGCGATGTCGTTTCTCGTCACGTGATTGGGCGTCACTTTGGAGACTAGGAATACGCGGTCGCGCTGACCGGCAATCACGTGGCCGATCAATTCCTCGGAGCGGCCGTTGCCGTACCCCTCCGCCGTGTCGATCAATGTCATTCCGAGCGAAAGGCCTGTGCGCAGCGCTTCTTCCTCAACGGCTTCCGGATGTCTTCCCTGCCCAAGACTCGCAAAGCCCTGACCGAGCGCCGGGGCGATGGTGCCGTCGTGGAACTTTACCGCACGCCCTGCACCGTTTGAAGCCGCGCCAGTGGCCGCGGTGAGAGTCGACGCACCCGCAATCATTGCGCTGATGGCGGGGAGCGATAAACCGAGCGCCGCGCAAAGTTTATTAAATTCACGCCGCCCCAGCGGTTGCTGACCCATTTCTTCCATCTTCATGATCCGATCCTTTAGGCTACGCCAATCGTTCTCGAGCAGAATTCGCTGTCAAATCGTGATATTTTATCGATCGACTTCATCGTGGCCCCCCGGATTTAAGATTGGCGCGTCTGCTCGGCCTCGACCCCGGCCCGTTCGCACGCCAGGATTTCCTCACCTTTAAAGTAGCCCCGATCCGCAACGACGTCCAAATTATCGCTGCGCAGCGCGGCTTTCGCCGCCTGCGCCATCGTCGCCAGTTGCGATCTATCAGTGCCGACGTTGGTGACCTCGTGTGCGACAATCAGATGGTTCGTGGTGTCGACCGCACTTTGCACATTGTAGGCGACCATGCCTGAGCCGCGCCCGCTCGTTGCCATCGAGCGGCAATCGGGATCGGTCAGCGATATCTGCTTGTCGCGCGAGGCGAGCAAATGCCTTTTCAATCGCGGCCAGCCGTTTCACCTCTTCTTCCAGCTTCGCCAGCTTTTCCGATGATGTTAAATCTCGCCTTTTGCTCGCTGCTCAATGACCCATAAAAGTCGTTGAGCGCAGGCTTCACCGTATTAGCTGCATCGATCATGGTCTGCAGGCGCTTCTCCATAGCCTCCAACCGACCGGGCGGGGTGATTGGCGTGTCCACAGGGCAGGCGGCTTGCATGATCGAGACAGCCTTGGCGGTGGCCTCCGCAAGGTGCTTCAAACCATCTTCCTGTGCGTTGGTCGGCTTGACCGCGTCCTCGATCCGATCGATCGGCAGATTGGCAAGTCCGGCTTTCGGTTCGCTGCAGCTCTTGCCATCCCGCGCCGACGTCTGGTTGACCTCGGCGTTGTTCTTGGGCTGTTTCGGCCCAATTTCGTTCAAGCGCTCCTTCCGCCCATCGCTCAGCGAGTTATAGAACTTCTCCATCGCCGGGCGGACCGTCTGCACTGCTTCGAGCGTGGCTGTGAGCCGCAACGTCATCGCCAGCAGGCGACCGGGTGGCGTCATCGCGAAAGCGTTTTTCGCGGGGCATGAGGCTTTGAACGCGCTGGCGGCTTGCTGGCCCGAGCTTCGCACCTGGTCGAGTAGCTGCTTCTGCTCGGTATTCAAGCCGACCTTGCTTTTGATTTCTGCGACCGGCCAAGCAGTGATGCCCGTGCCGGGTTGCGTACACAGTTCTTCCACGGAAGAGGTCGATCGGGCTAGACGTGCGTCTGGCGGTGCATACGCATAACTGTACTCAGGCGGCGGGCCGGTTTGGCCCCAGAACACGCCGTCGAAGAAATCATCATAGGCATAGGCAAAGTAACCGTCATCATAGCCAGAGGGCCAGAACGCGTAATCGAATACGTCCGAATAGGCATAGGGCCAGAACACCGGCCCGTGCCATGGCACGAAGGCCGCGCGCAGGCCGAGGCGCCAGGCCCGGCGTGGGGCGAGCGCAACCGTGCCTGCGCGGAAATTGGCACCTTGCGCCAGTGCCGCAAACGGCGCGGCGAAGCGGCCTTGCTGTGCTGCCTGCGGTGTAACACGCGCGACGCCGTTAGGACGCTCGCCGCCCTGCGCTTGCGCATCGGGTTGAACCAATGCATTCGGCTGAGCATGGTCGTTGGGTTGTAGCCGCTGCTGCGCGCGCTGCTCACGCTGCTGATTGATTTCCTGCTGCTTCTGCGGGCGCTGCGCAGCCGGGAGCTTTCGCAATTCACGGGTTTCCAGTTGGCGCAGCGCGCGCTCCTCGCGTTGTTGGCTGCGCAGTTGCTCGCGCGTTGGCGCAGCCGATACGGAGGCCTTAGACGCAGCGTTCGACCCTTCCATGGGCTGGTTAAGAGGTCCAGTTGGCGAGGCGGCGTCTCGAACAGCCACCTCTGCGTTGGAGGGCCTTTCGGCCGACGCAATAGTCTTGCGCGCGGACGTAAGTTCGCGCTCGAGCGCGAACGCCCTTTTTTCACTTTCGTCGAGCGCCTGCTGCAGCTCCTTCTGCCTGGCATCGGCAATTTGCTTGGTCTCCAGTGCCTGTCTGGCATTCTCGCGCTCGCGCGCAGCAGCGAGATTGCGGGCCGCGACATCATCCTCGCGAGCTGACGCAAGCTCACGGGCGAGCGCCTTCGACCTTGCCTCGCTTTCCTCGAGCGCCTGCTTCAACTCCATCTGTTTGGAATTCGCAATTCGTTTGCTCTCCAAGGCCTGGGTTAGCGCAACATCTTCGCGCTCCGGAGCGGCAGTGAGACCGCCGAAAGCGACAAACGCTCGATCTCGTTCCAGAGGGAATTCTCTTTCCAGGTCGGCTGCCGAATTATCAGAGCTTGAATCTTTGGATCCGGTCCAAAAGACAAATCCGCCGATGCAGAAAATTGCGGTCACGAAAGCCAGGATCAAACGAGTGAGAGGTCGCTTTTGTGCTGTTTCGTTGTCTGGGAGGGGAGCAGTAATAAACAGGAAACGTTCACGATCGGTCGCATCAGCGACGTCATCGGAGAGCCGTGTCCAGTGTGTTGGAGAAATTCGGACAGGTGCTCCGTCGGGTTGAACCCACCCGTTGGCCTCCTGAGCCCAGCGTCCCAACTCCCACGAACATCCGGCCTGCAGGATAATTAAATCCCCGTTCTTAGGAGCAATGTCAATTTGCTTCGCGATCTCCATAGCAGCAAGTCTCGCTTAGTTAAATGCGACGCCATTCAAAACTAAATCGGCGTCGATTAAATTAAATCAAATTAAATTAGATGTTAAGTGATATTATGGCTGATCGTTGGGATTGCCGGCATCAATAGCCGCTCAGTCGCCCTGCGAAATTAGCACGCCTGCAGCTAACCGATCACTTTAGCTTCTGCGGCAGCCCATAAGCTTCGCTGACGTTGATTCAAGTAGGGGGCTAAGGAGTTGCCACCTTCTGAAAATCTCTGCGTGATTTCCCATGACCGTCCGTCCTCCTTGTTCCATAAGGACGAGGGGTAGGCTGTAACGGCGATGGCTGCGACGCCGGACCAGCGCAAGCCTCCCTAAACGATTTCCATTGCCGCGCATGTTCCATTGTGGCATCTTTGAGGCTTGCCGGCTGTATCGAGCAATGTCCGCTTTCAGTGGGATATCTTGCAAAACTCCAAAAATGGCTTTCAGCGATTTTTCCGCGAAAAGAGCAACCGCGCGATAATCCCCGATCGATGTGTCCTCAAGCGCGCTACTGAAGTTGCCGGTGAGTTCATCACTAGTTGCTGTGGTCCTTCCGCACGATTATTCGATCGCAGCGCCCGGAGCCCGGAAAATTTGTCTTCAGTGATCCAAAAAGAGTTTTGCAACACTATCAGCGGGTAACCCGGAAGACATTTGCTCAGGCCGAGTTCTTCTCAGTTTGACCCCATACCGGAACTCGGCCCCCGGGAATGATGCGCCCGGTCGTGTCCAATTTCAGTCATCCATCGGTGTCGCTGTCAGACATGCACCAGAGGGACCAATCGGATGCCTCGCGCGTCGATTGAGCGGTGTCAAAGTGACGCACCTTGAGATTAACTCTCCGCTGGACGCGGAAATTAAATAGATTTTAATATATTAAATCTGCGGTAGCCATTTAACCGTACCGCCGATTAAGAGTGTGGAGCAAATCAATGAAGATCAGCGTGGGTCCTTTGTCTGCAGCAGCTTTGGTCTTCGCTCTAATGGTAGTTGCGCCGCCTGCCCTAGCCTGCAATGGCAAAGGGAATTGCGGTAACGCGCCCGGCCATCAGACGGGAGCCCATGGAGCCCCCGGGCCGATTGCTGGCGCTGGCCTTCCGGTTCTCGCAATTGGCTACGGTGTCTACTGGCTGGTTAGGCGCCGCCGCAAGGTTCACTGACATTGCTATCCTTGAGCCCGCCCCTGGGCAACCTGATACTTCGTACCTAATCGGTCGCAACAGGGCGGCATGCTAATCCCGAAAGAAGCGATGGCTAGCCATAATCAGCTGCGCCGCGCAGGTGAGGTGTTGCAGTCTATCGCAAACCTCTGCTGATATTGCCCCGACGAACGCGCAGTGTCTGCTGTCGTCTACACTGGTCCAAACCTCATCAAGGGAACTTCGATTCTCCAAAAGACTCGACCGTTTGTCGCGCGAACTCGTCTCGGCTAAGCTGAAAGTGAGACGAGGCACAGATTGTGATTGCTTACTTAAGCGAATTGATTGTGCGTGGTTCCGGATTGCGAATGGCAGGGGAATTGCCTCGCGGCGAATTCTTTGCGGGGCTATTCACTCTCGGCTGTGTAAGTGGCCTCGCATCACGCATCATCCAATCAATCAACCGGCTTGGATGGGCGGATGCGCTTTTCAATACCTTCGAAATTAGCGCAGTGGTGTGGATTTCTTGTGCCGCCGGGGTATCTCTTGTTCTTCGAGACCGAACGATTGGGGTTCGTTCGTCCGAGCTGGCCATGGGTGCAGGTTTTGTCTTTCTAGTCATTCTTCCGATCGGACCCCTGAGCTGGCTCGCAGTAACCGTACTAAGCCTCTACATCATTATCTCCACGAATGTCGCCTTATATCGAAGGGGCGCTTTCATATTACTGGCTGCCACCGTACCCATGCTCTGGAGCCGATTGCTGTTTCAGTTTTTTGCCAATCCAATATTGCAAATCGACGCATCACTCGTTGGTTGGATATTGGGCACTCATCGGTCTGGAGACATCGTTGAATTTGGTGACGGGTCCGGAGTTCTTGTCATCCTGCCATCTTGTTCTTCGCTTGCGAACGTGTCTCTTGCATTCCTGTGTTGGGTTACCGTGAGCCAATTAGTCTGCCACAAGAAATCCGCTTACGATCTGTTTTGGTGTCTCATGGCCTGCATTTCAGTGATAGCGGTGAACGTTACGCGAATAAGTGTCCAGGGATTAAGCCAATGGCATTACGCTACATTCCATAGCCCATGGAGCGACGCGGTCGCCAACACACTCATACTCGGCCTGATAGTCGGCTTCAGTGTGCTAGGGGTAAGACATGAGCTCTTCCGGCGCATTTAGGTGGTCTATCGCAGCCGTGCTTCTGCTGACCATTGGATGGAAGACCACGATCGGGCCCGATGATCAAAACTATTTAAAGGAAGATCTTATCAGATTCCTCGAACGCAACCACTTCAACGTCGTCGTGACCGACGAGATGGTGAATTACACGCCGATCATCCGAGCGACCACAGTCTCATGCCATCTGCAGATCGCAAGGCTTACCCACGATGGATCGAACCAGGATCTCATTCGACATCTTGCTGCGGGCACAGATCGCTCGTTCGTCGTCTTTCGCGGCACGGTGTACGACCAACAGCCAGTAGTATGGACAATGCTAAATTACCTTTGGTCGAGGTTTCTTCGCGAGCTTGGATTGATTGAGCACATTACCCCCGTCATCAGCGTAGCGGTGAACTCATCGTGCAATGCCGAACAACTCCCGTGGGGTGAGCTTCAAGGCATACAGGGGAGACCTGTGCTGAATGTCATTGAACATCAAGAAGTGAAACTCGGCTGATGGCAGCTATTGTGCAGATGCTATGGGCGAGTGGCGAGAGCATGGCACCATGGGTGCTGTTCAACGGCTACCGATGGAGCCCCCCATGTCGCAACATTTTCGTTTTGACGCGAGCAGGTCCCTCACCGCTCTCGATCAGGATAGCACAATCATCGCCGTGATCGAGATGAGCCAAACGAAGTGGTCGGCTGCGGCGCTCCGGCGTCGAACGTCAACCTCAAGAAATTCGATGCCCACGAGGAAAGCTGCTCAAGCTCTTGCATCGTTGGCGCCACGAAGCCGGCCGCGCGGCTACGTGTCGTGCGCGATCAGATCCGCGCGGGTCGAACAGGAACGCCTGCGCAAGCTCGCGGTGGCGCCTGCTGCGGAGAAGAAAACACGCGATGGTCCGGCTGATTGCCCGCATCCTGGGCGTTGGTGTCGAAACGGCGGACATGCTGGTCAACGAGATCTTCTCGCGCCAATGGCGCGAGCACATGACCGTACGAAGGCATAGATGCCGATTGTTCTGAAGGTCGCGCTGTCGCTGTGCTTCGCAAATTCAGCGCCGTCGTCATCGTTGATGGTTCAAATTGCGACGACGGCGACGCGGATTGTCAGGCGTGTGCAAACTTCGGAGAGATCCATTGCCTCGTCTGAAGAGAAATGCTGTCCAGCACAACTAGACTCTTGTGGAGGCGCCGACGCTACAGCCGCGCTCGGGCCGCTTCCTTTATGCTTCGCGTTGACGCAGCGCCGTCAGCCCCACAAATGGTGAAAGTGAGCGTCGGGTACATGTCCGTGGTGAACATCGTGCGGATCGGGTTGAGGGGCAGCGGGAGCGCCGGAATCCTGATTGGATGCTACTGCTCCGATGCCGCTTTGGCCTGCAGCACTTGGCGGAGCGGGAGGATTGGCCCCCCCGGCGGAGGGAGGAGCCGGCGGCGTCGCAGGCGCGGTCGAAGCAACGCCGGTTGGGTTGGTCGTAGGTGTCGTCCCCGGCGGTAGGGCTACGAAGCTGAAGTTATCATCAGAGCTATTTGCCAGGTCGACTAAGGTCGGGTCACTATTGATGGCATTCAAGATTTCTGCCTGGACTTGATTGATCTCGCCATTGATCGAAGAGACCGGCGTAGGTGATGCAGTGTTGATACTGCCCACCAAGGAGCTTTCCTGACCCAAAAGACTGAAGACGTGATTGATATGGCTGAGGGCATCCCCAGTGATCCCCTCGTTCGTGATCGCGGCCTGGAGACCGGTCTGGACCGCATTCAGATCAGCGAGGACGGATTGCTGGTTACCGGAATAGACACCGCCGATGAGCTTAGTCACGGCGTCATCGAAGACAGCCCCGGCATCGTGAACGGTGTTAATGTTAGCGGGGATACCGCCATTAGGCGCAGGCGTAAAAGTATTTCCTTGTGTCAGCATATTTCCCTGCACATCCGCGGCGTTGTCTTGCAATACATCCACGGCGCCGGCGACGAGATTGCCGTCACCCTTTTCGAGACCGGCAATTAATTCACGCGAGGCCGTTCCCTGGACGCCATCGAGGGCAAATTCGTTGTTGAAACGGGCAGAGAATAGCCCGCCTTGTGCTGTCGAGTAAGCATCGGCGTTATGAGAAAACGTCTCGACATCCGCTATTAACTGTTGGACCTCTGCTGAATGGGGATCAATACCCGCCAGCGTTTGTGCACGTTCGGTAAGCGAAGCCGTGTCTGAGATAAATTGCAGAAGGGCGGTCGTTTGCGCACCTGAATCTGCAAAGGGGGTCGGAGGGGTGAGAAGAAAGGAGACCTGTTGGAAACCGGAATGACCGCCCTGTTGGGCCAGTGCACCCAGGTTGTCGTCATTGCCCACGATGTCTTGAACATCCCTGACGACATCGTTGATGTATTTGGGGTCAAAGGCGCTTCCGCCGTAAGCGCTGATTTCCTGTTTTAGGAAATTCATTTGATCGCCAATATTCTGGGCGCGGACAACGGCACCAGGGTTTGCGTTACCCCCGTCGTCGACTAGATTATTGAATATTCCACTGTCAACTAACCCCTGAATTTGCGTTTGGACGGTTGCGACTTGATTGAGGAGCAGGGTTTGGTTTTGTGGGGTGACGCCACCTGCCAACTCATCAGTTACTGTGTTGAAGAGCGTACCGACTTCCGCGAAAGACATTTGTGTGGTTGCCATGATCTTCCCTGCCTTCATGCACTGGTGTCTTCGTTTCGTAATGCCTTGCAGGCTCAAAAGATGGCGAGAACACGATACACTCCGCTTTAGTGTGTGATGATACAAAGCCAAATCCAAGGCGAGCGCACGGTGTTACCGTTGTTGCTCGCCGACGCGATGCTGGACAACCGGCGCTGAAGGGCCTCCCGGGAAAGAAATGGTGCCAGGCTCCAGCTTAAGGCGGCCCGCCGAGACAAGACTCGAAAGGTTACCCACCGAGCAACATGGATCATCCGAGACAACGGCCGCGATATCAGCACAGGCTGCGCTGCGCAGATGAGATTGCAGCCGCGGAGAAAAAGTTAAAGGATTACGTCGCGTCGAAATATGCGCCGCGAGATTACTACACATACCGCTATCGCTCGGACACGATATGCACAAGGCTCGTCGAATACTCGGCATCATGCAGCGCCGGTCCTCCTCACTTTATGGGTTCACGGCCTTAAGAGCCGAAGCGGTTGGCCGGCTGCGAACATGGCCGACTGTGTTCATGTCGACATTTCTCGGCACGCGCGTCGGAGGCGCGCGTGGTTCGGCAACGCGGACAGTCGTTCGCTGTGGCGCGCCGGAGCAACTTCAATTTTGGGTAACGATTTTTCGCCTGCAAACGCGCTAGAGGAGCCCGTTGTTGGGCAGGACCATGGGCGTTTTACAAATTGCGTGATGATGGAATAGTGCGCCTGAGTTGCCCGACGTGTCAAAATGTTTTCGCGGGATCGCTCAAAGCATCTCAGCCAGCGACCATCATGCTACTTTGCATGGGGTTGTTTTCGATATTTTGGTTGGGAGCGAAGGTGCATGGCTTGCCTAGCCGTAGCTCGCGGTGGCTCCTCGCGGCGCCAGTCCGTCTTCGCCCTCGCTTCGCTCAAGCTACGCCGGACACGCTTCGCCCTGACGGTCTCCGCATGGCTGCGCCACGCGTAGCCCGCCTTCGCTTAAGAGGGCTGCGACCGCCAGTCCGTCTTCGCTTTCGTTTCACTCAAGCTAGGCCGGACACGCTTCGTCCTGACGGTCTCCGCATGGCTGCGCCACGCGTAGCCCGCCTTCGCTTAAGAGGGCTGCGACCGCCAGTCCGTCTTCGCTTTCGTTTCACTCAAGCTAGGCCGGACACGCTTCGCCCTGACGGTCTCCGCATGGCTGCGCCACGCGTAGCCCGTCAGGGCGAAGCGTGGTGGGCCTGCCTGGACTCGAACCAGGAACCAGACCGTTATGAGCGGCCGGCTCTAACCATTGAGCTACAGGCCCCGCCGCAGACTGCCGCTCGTTTCGAGGGCGGGCAACGGTGCCGGCAACGTTTACAGGGTGACCGGCGATCCGGCAATGCCGCCGCTAGTCCACCGAAACGCCGGCGAACTCGACCACCTTGCGCCATTTTTCGGTCTCCTCCGCGATCAGCTTGCCGTATCCATCCGGGCTCAGCGGCATCGGCAGGCCGCCAATCTCGGCAAGCCGCGCCACCAGCTTGGGGTCCCTGAGCGCCTCGCCGACGGCCCGGTTAAGGATGCCGACGATTTCGCCCGGCGTGCCCTTCGGCGCAGAGATGCCATAGAACACGGTCGCCTCATATCCCGGCACCGTCTCGGCGATGGCGGGAAGGTCGGGTAGGCTGGGCCAGCGTTGCGGCGAGGTGACGGCGAGCGCACGCACGCTGCCGCCGCGCGCTTGTTCGAGCGCGGAAGGAAGATTGTCGAAGATCAGTTGCACTTTGTTGGAGATGACATCGGGAAACGCGATCGCCGATCCGCGATAGGGCACATGCACCATGTCGCATTTGGTCATCGCCTTGAACAGCTCCGCAGACATGTGCACCGAGGTGCCGTTGCCCGACGAGGCATAGGCCACCCTGCCGGGATTGGCTTTGCAATAGTCGATTAGTTCCGCCACGGTTTTCACCGGCATGGCGTTCGCCACCACCAGCATGTTGGGCACTTGCATGAAGCTCGCGATCGGCACGGTGTCGCGGATGAAGTCGAACGGCAGCCTCTTGTAGAGCGAGGCCGAGATCGCGTTGTTGGCGCCGCTGAACAATAGCGTATAGCCGTCCGCCGGCGAACTGATCGCAGCCGCGGTTGCGATATTGCCGCCGGAGCCGCTACGGTTTTCCACCACGAACTGTTGGCCGAAATGGTCCGACAGCCACTGCGCCATGATGCGCGCCACGATATCGACCGGGCCGCCGGGGGCGAAACCGATCAGCCAGCGTACCGGGCGGTTCGGATAGGTGTCGGCGGCGGATGCATGGAAGCTCCCGGCGGCGATGCCGATCAGGCACGCGACACCGAACGACGCTGCACGCAAGAATCCCAACATGGCCGCTCCCGTCATTTTGTCTGTGTCATTGAAACACACGCTTCCATAAATTCCGGACCTTGCCTACAACATCTCTCGCGCCCTGCGGTCGGTCGCGTTGACGCGAGACGCGGTGCCGGAGGTCGAAAATGAAATTTTCCAGAATTGTCTGCGCTGCTGTTTTGCTGTTGACCGGCGGCGCTGCGGCGCAAGATGGAGGCAAGGCCATTCAAAAGACCACGATCAGCCTGGGAACCGCAACGCCCGGCGGTGGCTTCCCGCTTTACGGCAACGCATTTGCCGAAATCGTCAATGCAGCCAGCTCCACGCTGTCGATCGAGCCTCGTAATACCAAAGGCAGCAACGAGAACATTCCGTTATTGGAAGCAGGCCAACTCGATATTGCGCTGGTTGCCGGCGAGCCCTCCTACGAAGCTTTGATGGGTATCGGGCGGCCGGCGACGAAACTGAAAATTCTGACCGCGATGTACTCAAGCCCGGGCATGTTCGTGGTGCGGGCCGATAGCCCGGACAAAACCATCCGCGATCTCGTCGGCAAGCGGGTCGTATTCGGTGCCAAGGGTTCTGGGCTGCCGATCCTGTCGCGGTATGTGCTCGACGGTCTCGGACTTAAGCAGGACGATGATTTCCAATCGATTTATCTCGATCGCGCCGGCGACGGCCCGGCGATGGTACTCGACGGGCAGGTCGCGGCATTGTGGGGTGCCGGCGTCGGCTGGCCCGGCTTCTCCACGATGGCGGCAAGTCCCCCCGGCGCGCGGTTCATCGCGCCCGATGCCAGCGAGATCGCGCGCATCAGGGCCAAGCATTCGTTCCTCAAGCCGCTCACGATTCCCGCGGGCAGCTATCCGAACCAGACCGCGCCGATCGATTCGGTAGGCTCGTGGAGCTTCATCCTGGCGCGCGAAAGCTTGCCTGACGACCTCGCCTATCGCCTCGCGCGCACGCTGCACAGCGCTGAGGCCACGTTCTGCAAAAAGCTGGCGCAAGCCTGCGAAACCACCGCGGCCAATACCGTCGCCGCGGCGCCGAAGGAGGAATTGATCCATCCCGGAGTGCTCAGATATTTCCGCGAGATCGGGGTGGTGAAGTGAGCGTCGCCCTTCGAGGCGGGCCTCGAAGGGCGACGGTCATTCCGGGGCGGGAGTGAAACGAGCGAACCCGGAATCTCGAGATTCCGGGTCTGGTCCTTTCGGACCATCCCGGAATGACTGGCACGCAGTCATTTCTTCACCAGCGAGCACGCCGGATCGGGCGGGCCGAACGCGTCCTGGCCCGATATGTTCGCGAGTATCTTGTAATAATCCCACGGATATTTGCTCTCCTCAGGCGTCTTGACCTGGACCAGCATCAAGTCGTGCACCATCAGATTGTCGTCGCGCAGCTTGCCGTTGCGGGCGAAGAAATCCTCGACCGGCTTCTCGCGCATCTGGGCCGCCACCTTCAATGGCTCATCGGTGCCGGTTTCCTTGACGGCGTTGAGATAGGCCATCACCGATGAATAGACGCCGGCCTGCCACATCGTCGGCATCCGGTTCATCTTGGCGAAGTAGCGCTTCGACCATTCGCGGGTCTTGTCGTCCATGTCCCAGTAGAACGAGGTGGTCAGCAATAGGCCCTGTGCCGCCGGCAGGCCGAGCGAATGAATGTCGGTGATCAGCGCCAGCAGCGCGGCCATCTGCTGGCCGCCCTTGAACACGCCGAACTCGGAAGCAGTCTTGATCTCGTTCATGTTGTTGGGGGGCCCCGCGGCAATGCCGATGATCTTGGCTTTCGAAGCCTGCGCCTGCAGCACGAAGGAGGAGAGGTCGGGCGTCGCTAAGGGCGGCCGCACCGAGCCCAGCACCTTGCCGCCGTTGGCGTTGATGACGGTCGAGGCATCGCGCTCCAGCGAATGGCCGAACGCATAATCGTCGGTGATGAAGAACCAGCTATCGCCGCCGCGCTTGACCACGGCCTGCGCGGTGCCGACCGCGAGCGCGCGGGTGTCGAACACCCACTGCATCGCGTAGGGTGAGCAGAACTTGCCGTGGAAATCGGCGGTGCCGGTGGAATGGGTGATGAACAATCGCTTTTTTTCATTGGCGACGCTCTGCACCGCAAGCCCCACCGCGGAGACCGGCACGTCGACGATCAAATCGACCTGGTCGACATCGTACCAGCGCCGCGCGATGCCGGCGCCGATATCGGCTTTTAATTGATGGTCGCCAACGATCACGCTGATCGGCTTGCCGAGCACCGCGCCGCCGAAATCGTCGACGGCCATCTGCGCTGATGCGACCGAGCCCTGGCCGGTCGGGGTCGACGCCGGGCCGTTCATGTCGGTGAGCACGCCGATCTTGACGACGTCGTCGGAGATCTGGGCGTGGGCAACGGTCGATGCCAGGATCGCGGCCGCGAACGTGCCAAGCATCGAAAGATTTCTGGCGAACATTGCCTGCTCCTCCCGTTACCTCCGGCGCATCGGCCGTTATTGGTTGTCCCACGTTCTTGCAATTATTCCGCGGTCGCCGTCAACGGCGAACGGCGGTCTCCCTTCACCCTCTCAAGGAAGGCTCAAGGGTGGTTGCCAATTCTGCCGATGCATGGTCCATCATGGCTTATGAACTCGATCCAGCGCTTGCCGGCCTCGCTCACCCCTTTAGACGTCGCGCTGGCCGTCTTGCTGCGCGATCTCGTGGCGGTTGCACCGGTCGAACTTCCGTTGAGCCAAGCGCTGGGCTGCATCGCAGCCGAGATGCCGCCTGCAAGCGCCTATCCGCCGCATGATGTCGCAGCCGTGGACGGCTGGGCGCTGCGTTCCCGCGATCTGCTCGGCGCATCCTCCTACACGCCGCTGCCGCTCGCCGCGGCGCCTCCGTGGGTCGAGGCCGGCGACCAGATTCCCGAAAACTGTGACTGTGTGGTCGATGCCGATTCCGTCGATCAGACTGGACCGCTGGTCCAGGTGCTGGCGGAGGCGATACCGGGGCAGGGGATTCGCCGGGCCGGTGGCCATATCGGCGCTGGAACCCTCCTTGCCGAGGCCGGCCGGCAGGTGCTGCCAGCCGATCTTCTGATCGCACGCGCCACGGGACTTGAAAAAATAGCTGTGCGCCGTCCTCGCCTGCGCATCGTCAATATTCCCGGCGGCGCGATCACGGCAAATCTGATCACCGAAAGCGCGCGCGGTCGGGGTGCGGAAGTCATCTTCACCGAAGCCCCTTCGCGCGATGCTGCCTCGATCGCCGAAGCAGTTGATGCCGATTGCGATCTCCTCATCACCGTCGGCGGCAGTGGCGTCGGCCGTACTGATGCGACCATCGCGGCATTGGCCAGACGCGGTGAGGTCAATGCGCATGGCATCGCCTTGCAGCCCGGCCGCACGGCGGCGGTGGGTAAGGTCGGGAAGACTCCGGTCATCGCATTGCCCGGCGCGCCGGACCAGGCATGGGCTGTGTGGTGGACACTTGCGGTTCCCGCGCTCGACCGGTTGACCCGGCGGCTGCCGCAACGGACCGTCACCCTGCCGCTGGCGCGCAAGATTGCATCCAGCGTGGGCCTCGCCGAGATTGTCTTGCTCGAGCGGAAGGGCAGCGGCTGGACGCCGCTCGCGACCGGCGACCTACCGCTTGAGACGATGGCTCGCGCCGACGCCTGGCTTTTGGTTCCCGGCGGCAGCGAGGGATATGCTGCGGGCGCCCAAGTCGATGCCTATATGTTGCGCCAATGAGCCGCGAGATGAGCCAAAACCAGCAGCCGCAAGGCCGCGACAGCGTCGATCAGGATCAGTTTCTGACCATCCTGCCGCGCGAGGACGCGCTTGCGCGCTTCGAAGCGACGCTGTTTCCTGTTGCCATGCCGCGCGAGCAACGCAGTCTGGCGGACGCGCTCGGCTGCGCGCTGATCGAAGACGTCGTGGCGCCGATCGACGTGCCGCCGTTCGACCGCTCCAATGTCGACGGCTTTGCGGTGCGCTCCGCCGATCTTGCTTGCGCCGCCGAAACATCGCCGGTGCGCCTGATGCTCAACGATGAAGTCATCGCCTGCGGCGTTGCGCCGGCGCGGCCAGTGCTGTCGGGAACGGCGACCTCGATTGCGACTGGGGGGCCGTTGCCGCGGGGCGCCGACGCCGTCGTCATGGTCGAGCACACCCAGCCCGCAGGCCCGCGCGCGATCGAAATCCGCCGCGCCGCCCCGCCCGGACAGTTCGTATCCTATGCCGGCTCCGACATCGCGCGCGGCGAGGCGCTGTTGCGCGCCGGCACGGTCATCGGCTCGCGCGAGATCGGCATATGCGCGGCCTGCGGCATCGCGAAAATCCCGGTCGCGCGCAAGCCGCGCGTTGCCGTGATTTCGACCGGCGACGAACTGGTTCAGCCGGGTGAAGCACTTCGCCCTGCCGCGGTCTACGACACCAACGGCGCGATTGTCGCGGCAGCGATCAACGAAAATGGCGGGGAGGCCGCCTTTCTTGGCGCGACCCCGGACGATGAGGTGCTGCTCGAATCCGCGATGCGCGCGGCGCTCGCGCAGAGCGACATGCTGGTGCTTTCCGGCGGCACCTCGAAGGGCGCGGGCGACGTCTCCCACCGCATCATCGCGCGGCTCGGAAAGCCCGGCATCATCGCCCATGGCGTGGCGCTGAAGCCGGGCAAGCCGCTGTGTCTTGCAGTCTGCGACGGCAAGCCCGTGGTCATCCTGCCGGGGTTTCCGACTTCGGCGATGTTCACCTTCCATGACATGATCGTGCCGGTGCTGCGACGCATGGCCGGCCTGCCGCCGCGAGCGGAGGCCAAAGTCACCGCGAAGATCCCGGTGCGGATAGCGTCGGAACTCGGCCGCACCGAATTCGTGATGGTGTCGCTGGTCGAGGGTGCCGGAGGCCTGATCGCTTATCCCACGGGCAAGGGGTCGGGCGCGATCACGTCGTTTGCTCAGGCCGATGGCTTCTTGAAGATCGACGCACTCGCCGACCAGATGCCGGCCGGCACGCAAGCCGAGGTGACGCTGTTCACGCCCCATGTGCGAGCGCCCGATCTCGTCATCGTCGGCAGTCATTGTACCGGGCTCGATCTGGTGACGGCGCCGCTCGCGCACGCCGGCTTGTCGGTGCGCTCGATTGCGGTCGGCAGCCTCGGTGGGCTGGCAGCGGCCAAGCGCGGCGAATGCGATTTAGCGCCGATCCATCTGTTCGACGACAAGACCGAGACCTACAACACGCCGTTTTTGAGCCAGGGGCTCGAGCTGGTGGGCGGCTGGCGGCGGATGCAGGGCATCGTATTCCGCAAGGGCGATGCGCGCTTCGAAGGCTTAAATGCGCAGGAAGCGGTGCGCGCCGCACTCGCTGACGCCGCCTGCATCATGGTCAACCGCAACCAGGGTGCCGGCACGCGCATCCTGATCGATCGGCTGCTCGGTGATCGCAGGCCTGACGGTTACTGGAATCAACCGCGCTCGCACAATGCGGTCGCCGCGGCCGTGGCACAGCATCGCGCCGATTGGGGCATGACGATCGCCCCCGTCGCGCACGCCTCGGGGCTCGGCTTCATTCCGCTTGCCGAAGAGCATTACGATTTTGCACTGGTAAGCGCGCGCAAGCAACGCCCAGCAGTGCAGGCATTTCTGGATGCGCTGGCGTCGGACGAGCGTCGCGCGGCGCTGGCGGAGGCGGGATTTCGGCCGGCCTAGCCCCTCATGGTGAGGAGCGCGTCTTCGCGCGTCTCGAACCATGAGGCCCCTATGTGGCCCATCCTTCGAGATGCGACGAAGACGTCGCCCTTCAGGATGAGGCGGAGTGCTTAGCTAACTCCCATCCAGCGCGGCCAGCCGTTCCGCCTCGGCGAGGTCATCTACGGTATTGGCGTTGAAGAAGGGATCGAGCGGTGTTGCCGGCCATTCCACAGTGGCGAGCTTGTAGCGCGCGGTCCAGCGGTCGATCTTCCTGACGTCTTCGACGACCAGCGCGTGGCGCAGCTCGTGGCGTAAACTCACGCTCCATAATCCGATCACCGGATGCGATTGCCCGCCGGAAGCCGCGACCGCAAGCTGCGCGGTTTGATCCGAGCACGCCTGCGATAGCCGCGCGACGAGATTACGTGGCAGGAACGGACAGTCGGCCGCCGCGCTCAGCACTAGCGACACCTCAGGACGATTTGCCGCGGCCCAGTCCAGCGCCGCCAGAATGCCCGCCAGCGGTCCTGGAAAATTCTCGACAGAATCAGGAATGACCGGCAGCCCAAACGCCGCGAAGCGCGCGGGATCGCCGTTGGCGTTGAGGATCAGCCCGTCGCATTGCGGCGTCAGCCGCGCGACCACGCGCTCCAAAATCGTACGGCCGCCGATTTGGCGCATCGGCTTGTCGCCGCCGCCCATCCGCCGCGCCAGGCCGCCGGCCAGCAATACGCCGGGAATGTTAGTCGTCACCGGCTTCGCCCTTGCGCTTGTGCCGCGCGGATTCTTCTTCGACGAAGGCAAGGTTCTGGTCGTAGACGATCCGTTCTTCGCCCGATAGCGCGATGAAGCGCTTGCCTCGCGTGCGCCCGACCAGAGTCAGGCCGACCTGACGCGCCAGCTCGACGCCCCAGGCGGTAAAGCCCGAGCGCGACACCAGGATCGGAATCCCCATCCGCACCGTCTTGATCACCATCTCGGATGTGAGCCGTCCAGTGGTATAAAGAATCTTGTCGGCGGGATCGACGCCGTGGCGATAGATCCATCCTGCGATCTTGTCGACCGCGTTATGGCGGCCGACGTCTTCGGTATAGCAGACCGGGGCGCCTTGCTTGCACAGCACGCAGCCGTGGATCGCGCCGGCCTCCAAATAGAGGGAGGGCATGGTGTTGATCGCATGGGTCATCTGATAGAGCCAGGACGTGCGCAGTTCCGCCTTCGGCAGCGCCACGCTTTCCACCGCCTCCAACAGATCGCCGAACGCCGTGCCCTGGGCGCAGCCGGACGTCTGCGTCCGCTTCTTCAGCTTCGCCTCAAAATTGGTGTTGTGCTCGGTGCGCACCACCACCACCTGCAAATCGTCGTCATACTCGACCTCGGTGACGACGTCGTTGTATTTCAGCATGTTCTGATTCAGGAGATAACCGAGCGCGAGATACTCCGGGTAGTCGCCGATCGTCATCATGGTGACGATTTCCTGCGCGTTGAGGTACAGCGTCAGCGGCCGCTCCACCGGCACCTTGATCTCGACCTTGGCGCCGGTCTGATCGATCCCGATGACACGCTCGGTCAGCTTCGGATCGTCCGGGTTCGGCACGATCAGCGGCACGGGGGCTTTTTCGATCTTCATCATGTCGAAGAGGTTAGCATGACATTACCTGTCCATCGATATAAAGCTTCTTGGAGCAAGAACAATGTGGCCGCCGTCGTCATTGCGAGCGAAGCGAAGCAATCCAGATATACAATAAGGAACTGGATTGCTTCGTCGCTTAGCTCCTCGCAATGACGGCTAGGAGTGCGGCTTCCGGAGAGTTAAGATGAAGGTGATTGGGCTCGCAGGATGGAGCGGCGCCGGCAAGACCACGCTCTTGAAGCGCATCATCCCGCATTTGCTGGAAGAAGGCCTGCGCGTGTCCGTGATCAAGCACGCCCATCACGATTTCGATGTCGACGTGCCGGGCAAGGATTCCTGGGTGCATCGCCAATCCGGCGCCACCGAGGTGCTGGTCTCCTCGACCCGGCGCTGGGCGCTGATGCACGAACTGCGCGGCGGCGCCGAGCCGCGACTGGCGGAGCTGCTCAAAAAGATGTCTCCGGTCGATCTCGTCATCGTCGAGGGTTTCAAGCGCGAGCCGCATCGCAAGATCGAAGTGCACCGCGCCGCCAACCAAAAGCCGCTGCTCTTCCCGGATGATCCCGGCATCGTCGGCATTGCGACCGACATGGCCGTTGCAACCACGCTCCCGACAGCCCATCTCGATGATGTCGAGGCCGTCGCCGCGCTGCTGCAGCGATCGGCGATCTCGGTCGAGGACGTGCTGGCTAAAAGCGAGGTCTGAGAGGCGCGATGGCGCAATTATCCGACGACTGCTTTGCCTTTGGCGGACCGATGATGTCGGTCGATGAAGCCGTCGCGATCATCGCAGCCAGGGTGACAGCGGTGCAGGAGGTTGAGACCGTTGCGCTTGCGAACGCGGACGGCCGCATCCTCGCGCGCGACATCGTAGCGCCGCTGCCGCTGCCACCCTTTACCAATTCCGCCGTCGATGGCTACGCGGTCGCAAGCCGCGATCTGCCGCCGGACGAAGCGCAGATATTTCCCGTTAGCGGCCGCGTGCAGGCCGGCGCGTCGGCACGCGGGCCGGTCAAGCCGGGTCAGGCGGTGCGGATCTTCACGGGCGCGCCGATGCCTGATGGTGCCGATACCGTCTTTATGCAGGAAGACGTGCGCGTCGAAGGAAATAACGTCGTGCTCCCCGCGGGGCTGAAACCCGGCGCCAACGTCCGCCCGGCCGGCGAAGATATTCCGCTCGGCCACGCCGCGCTCAAGGCCGGTCAGCGGCTGCGGCCGCAGGATGTCGCGCTCGCTGCCGCGTTTGGATTGACGCAGGTCGAGGTCAACAGGCGCATCCGCGTTGCGGTGTTTTCGACCGGCAACGAACTGGTATCCCCCGGTGAAACGCGCGCGCCGGCGCAGCTCTTCGACTCCAATCGTTTCATGCTGATAGCGATGCTGGCGCGGCTGGGCTGCCAGCTTAGCGATCTCGGAATCCTGCGCGACGAGCCCGCTTCACTTGCGAGTGCCCTGAAGAAAGTGGCGGGCAGCCACGATCTCATTCTCACCACTGGCGGCGTCTCCACCGGCGAGGAGGACCACGTCAAGGCCGGCGTCGAAAGCGCAGGCAAGCTCGTGTTGTGGCGGATGGCGATCAAGCCGGGGCGCCCGGTCGCCATGGGAATCATCGGCGGTACGCCGTTGATCGGCTTGCCCGGAAATCCGGTGGCGAGCTTCGTCACCTTCGTGCATGTGGTGCGGCCGACCGTGCTGGCGCTGATGGGGGCCGCGCACCAGCATCTCGTTCCGATGCCGGTGCGAGCCGCCTTCACCTACAGGAAGAAGATCGGCCGCCGCGAATATGTCCGCGTCACCTTGCGAAAGGCGGACGACGGTGGGCTTGAAGCGATCAAATTTCCGCGCGAGGGCGCGGGGCTGCTGTCGTCGCTGGTCGACACCGACGGACTGGTCGAACTCGGCGAAGCCGTCTCGATGGTCGAGCCCGGCCAGGTCGTCGGGTTTTTGTCGTATGCGAACCTGAGCTGAAGGCTGCGCGGGCGGCCAAATCACGTTGATCTGCTTTGAGAAATCAGGTTTTGGCGCAGCCCTGCCGCGTTTCCAGGACGGCTATTCCGGGTGATGACATCAGGAGACACGGCCGCTGGTCTGGAAATTGCTATATTGCATGATCCTGGGAAGCATCGATTTGGGACGACAAACCATGCAATACCGTTTCGGTCCAAGAGATTGCGGATATTATCGCACGTGATATCTGGATTAATCTGCGTCGTATTGGGCAGCGCGCTGGGAGGCACCGCGCGCTATTTTCTATCCGGATTGGTAGCGAGGCGGGTCGGGGAGACGTTTCCCTGGGGCACGTTGTTGGTCAATGCCAGCGGCGCATGGCTCATTGGCATCGTCGGTGCCTTGGCCCGAGACGGCGCGTCGCTGTTTGCCTCGTCCAATCCGTGGCTGTTCGCGGTGACGGGATTCCTGGGCTGTTACACCACGGTCTCATCGTTCAGTTTGCAGACGCTGGCGCTGGCACGAGACGGCGAGAGCGGCCGCGCGGTTGGCTACGTCGTGCTTTCTCTTGTGTTGTCGCTTGCAGCCGTTGCCGCGGGTTTTGCGGTGGTCACTCTGCTGAGGTGAGTTGGGATCAATAGCCAATGGCCGCCGGAGGCAAGACCAAGCCCAGCGCGTGGAATGCGGCGATCCTGTACGCATATATTGCAGCCGGCAGTGTGTTGGGCGGCGTTGCGCGCTACCTTCTGTCCCTGCTGATCGAGTCGATTCCCGGGCTGCCCTGGGCAACCCTGTTCGTCAATGTTACCGGCTCGTTCATTATTGGATTCTACAGCACCCTCAGCGGCCCCGACGGACGATTGTTCGCCAGCGCGCGACAGCGGCAGTTCGTCATGACCGGGTTTTGCGGCGGCTACACAACGTTCTCGACCTTTAGCCTGGAAACCTTCAAGCTGCTGGAAGGCGGCATGGCGCAGACTGCCTTTGTGAACATCGCGGTATCGGTCGTGAGCTGGCTCGTTGCGGTGTGGCTGGGACATGTGCTCGCGAGCCGTCTCAATCGTCTCAAAGGGAGCTAACCATGCAAATCCCAAAACAGGCCCTGTTGCTTCGAATCTTCATCGGCGAGAACGACAAGTTCGGTTCTTCCCCGCTGTGCGAGGCGATTGTACTCAAGGCACGGGAACAGCACCTTGCCGGCGCAACCGTTCTGCGTGGTCCGATGGGCTTCGGCGCATCCAGCCGGCTTCACACCACGAAGATATTGCGCCTGTCGGAAGACCTGCCTTTGGTGATCGAGATCGTCGACAGTGAGGACAAGATCAATGGCTTTTTGCCAACGCTGGATGGAATGATGAGCAGCGGCCTTATCACCCTGGAGAAGGTTCAGGTTCTTCAATATGGAGACAAGAACGCGCAATGAGGCGGCTTCGGCCAGCGCGGAACCTGCTCGCGCCACGCGCCGCTTCCGTCCGATCGTCAAGCGCGGTTTCCGGGTCGGGCATTGCAAGCGAGGGGCGTTGACGATGCGTACCAGCTTCGCCATGTTCGAGACATGACGACGACAAAATTGGACCTTACCGGCCTGAAATGTCCGTTGCCGGCGTTGAAGACGCGCAAGGCGCTAAAGGGGATCACATCGGGTGATTTCCTGGAAGTGCATTGCACCGACCCGCTGTCGGCGATCGACATACCGAACCTGATCCGGGAAACCGGCGACAAGGTCGAGATCACGGAGCGAACCGAAAGCCGCATCGTGTTTTTGATCGAGAAAACCAATGGGTTGATAGAAGAACCTAATGGCCCGTCGCCTGCGGTCAAACAAAGGCTTTAGTAACCGCTTTCCCGCGGCACTAGGTGATAACTACCATTTTCCTATCGACACATGTGCTGCCTTCTGTCCCAATCCATGATCTCCGCAGGGGCGCGGAGGCTGAGTTATGCCGACGGCGTGCACCAGCCGGGATTTGGCATGTCTCATCTGAAGCCGTGCAATGGCTTAGGGGCATAAAGGTATCAGCGCAGGTGTTGAAACCTATCGGATGCGCTTTCGCGATCCCGGCGCTTCCCGAAAGATTGGCTGCGGGCAGCAACATGGTTGCTGATCCGTTAATGGGCAAGAAGCACGGGACCGTAGACCGCAGCGCCCGGCAAGGGTGATGGCAGGGGAGGAATGTGAATGGCTACATATGAAGGCGCTGCAGCAATTTCCGGCGATGGGCTGGGAATTCTTGATCGCGAGCACACCATCGCGAAGGCCGGCTTTAATCGCTGGCTCGTTCCGCCGGCGGCGCTTTGCATTCATCTGTGCATCGGCATGGCCTACGGCTTTTCCGTGTTCTGGCTGCCGCTGTCGCGCGCGATCGGCGTCACCGCGCCAAAGGCCTGCCCCGACATTTCGCTGTGGCAGGAGCTGTTCACCACCACCTGCGATTGGAAAGTCGCCAGCCTGGGGTGGATGTATACCCTGTTCTTCGTGCTTCTCGGCGTCTCCGCCGCGATCTGGGGCGGCTGGCTTGAGCGCGCCGGCCCGCGCAAGGCCGGCGTCGTCGCGGCACTATGCTGGGGCGGCGGCCTTTTGATCGGCGCGTTCGGCGTTTATGTCCATCAGCTCTGGATCATGTGGCTGGGAGCCGGTGTCATCGGCGGCGTCGGTCTTGGTCTCGGCTATATCTCTCCTGTGTCCACGCTCATCAAATGGTTCCCCGACCACCGTGGCATGGCGACCGGGTTCGCGATCGCAGGCTTCGGCGGCGGCGCCATGATCGGCGCGCCGCTGGCGAATTTGCTGATCAACTACTTCAAGACTCCCACCTCGGTCGGGGTGTGGGAAACCTTCGCCACCATGGGCGTGATCTATTTCGTCTTCATGATGATCGGGGCTTTCGCCTATCGGGTAACCCCGGCGGGCTGGCAGCCGGACGGCTGGACGCCACCGAGCGAAAAGAAGTCGATGATCTCGGAGCACCACGTGCATCTCAACGACGCGCACAAGACGCCGCAGTTCTGGCTGATCTGGTGGGTGCTGTGTCTGAATGTGTCGGCAGGTATTGGCGTGATCGGTATGGCTTCGCCGATGCTGCAGGAAATTTTTGCGGGCAAGCTGATCGGTTTGCCGAATGTCGGCTTCAACGCGCTCGACGGCTCGCAAAAGGCCGCCATCGCCGCGATCGCTGCCGGCTTCGCTGGTCTGCTCTCGCTTTTCAACATCGGCGGCCGCGTGTTCTGGGCGTCGCTGTCGGACTATATCGGCCGCAAGAACACCTATTACTGCTTCTTCCTCCTCGGTATCGCGCTGTATGCGATGGCGCCGACCTTCGCGGAGATAGGCTCAAAACTGCTGTTCGTGCTCGGATTTGGCATCATCCTGTCGATGTATGGCGGTGGCTTCGCCACGGTGCCCGCCTATCTTGCCGACATGTTCGGTACGCAGTTCGTCGGCGCCATTCACGGACGGCTGCTGACGGCGTGGTCGACTGCCGGCATTATCGGCCCGGTGGTTGTGAACTACATCCGCGAATTCCAGCTTGCGGCCGGTGTCCCGCGCGACCAACTCTACAACACCACCATGTACATCCTGTGCGCGATGCTGGCCGCCGGCCTGATCTGCAACTTCCTGATCAAGCCGGTTAATCCGAAGTGGCACATGAGCGAGATCGAGGTCGCCAAGCTGCAGGCGGCAAGCGCCAAGGGCGAGGCGGCGATCCAGCATGGCTCGTTCGGCATCGGCAAAGGCGGGTTGGATGTCAGGGCGGCGCTGTTCTGGGCCTTTGTCGGTATCCCGCTGGCCTGGGGCGTCTGGAAAACGCTGGAAAGCGCGGCCAAGATCTTCTGATCCCGGCTTACATCGCTGCGGGGTCCAGGCGCCGAGCAGCATTGACCAAGGGGCATGACAGAAAAGCTGCATGCCCCTTAAATGCTTATGAAGACGCCTTTTTTTGCTTGGCATCTGGCATGCCAGGTACTAGAGTTAGTATTGCTAAAGCAGGAACGAGACGCCCCGATGAGTCATGATGTGCAACAGGTTCGTTCGTTCGAGCATCCGGGCGAGGGGCGCAAGCGGGCCAAGGCGACGCCCAAGGGCCGACAGGTCGATCCGACCGCCGCACACGAGATTGAGCTCCTGCTCGGCGACCGGCCACGGCGGCGCGATCTCCTGATCGAGCATCTGCATCTCATCCAGGACAAGTACCACCAGATTTCCGCACTCCATCTCGCCGCCCTTGCCGATGAGATGAAGCTTTCCTTCGCCGAAGTGTTCGAAACCGCAACCTTCTATGCGCATTTCGACGTGGTCAAGGAAGGCGAACCGGAGATCGCGCCGCTGACCATTCGCGTTTGTGATTCGCTGACCTGCGCCATGCTGGGCGGGGAAAAATTGTTGCACGAACTGCAGAATGCCGCGGGCCCGGGCATTCGCGTGGTGCGCGCGCCCTGCGTCGGCCGTTGCGACACTGCGCCTGCGGCCGAGGTCGGCCACAACTTCGTCGATCACGCCAGCGTCGCGAGCGTGCTTGCCACGGCAAAAGCCGGCGATACCCACGCGCATCCGCCCAAATATGTCGATTACGACGCCTATGTTGCCGGTGGCGGTTACGCCCTGCTCAAGCGCGTCCGCTCCGGAGAATTGCCGCGGGAAGATCTGTTGAAGGCGCTGGATGATGCGAGCTTGCGCGGGCTCGGCGGCGCTGGCTTTCCGACGGCACGCAAGTGGCGTGCGGTGTTAGGGGAGCCCGGCCCGCGGCTGATGGCGATCAATGGCGACGAGGGCGAGCCTGGCACCTTCAAGGACCGCTATTATCTGGAAACCGATCCGCATCGTTTCATCGAGGGCATGCTGATCGGCGCACATGTGGTGGAGGCGACGGACGTCTACATCTACATCCGCGACGAATATCCGGCCTGCCGCGAAATCCTCGAACGCGAAATCGCGAAATTGCCGGCAAGCGGACCGCGGCTGCATATGCGGCGCGGCGCCGGCGCTTACATCTGCGGCGAAGAATCCTCGCTGCTGGAAAGCATCGAGGGCAAGCGCGGCTTACCGCGGCACAAGCCGCCCTATCCGTTCCAGGTCGGGCTGTTCGGCCTGCCGACACTGATCAACAATGTCGAGACGCTGTGGTGGGTGCGCGACATCGTCGAGAAGGGCGCCGACTGGTGGAAAAGCCATGGTCGCAACGAGCGCCAGGGCTTGCGGAGCTTTTCGGTCTCCGGCCGCGTCAAAAATCCCGGCATGAAGCTCGCGCCCTCAGGCATCACGGTGCGCGAATTGATCGATGAGTTCTGCGGCGGCATGGCGGATGGACACACCTTCCACGCCTATCTGCCCGGCGGCGCTTCCGGCGGCATCCTGCCGGCCTCGATGAGCGATATCCCGCTCGATTTCGGCACGCTGGAAAAATACGGCTGCTTCATCGGTTCGGCCGCGATCATCGTGCTGTCGCAGCAGGACAGCGTGAAGGCCGCGGCGCTGAACCTGATGCGTTTCTTCGAGGATGAAAGCTGCGGCCAATGCACGCCGTGCCGGGTCGGCACGCAAAAGGCGGCGCTGTTGATGGAACGCCCGGTCTGGAACCGCGAACTGCTCGACGAATTGAGCCAGGCGATGCGCGATGCATCGATCTGCGGGCTTGGCCAGGCGGCCGCGAATCCGCTCTCCTCCGTGATTAAATACTTCCCCGACGAGTTCAAGGAAGCTGCGGAATGACCAAGATCAAGTTCGAACTTGACGGTAACCAGGTTGAGGCCAAGGCGGGCGAAACGATCTGGCAGGTGGCCAAGCGCCAGGGCCAGGAAATCCCGCATCTGTGTTATTCGCCGGCGCCCGATTATCGCCCCGACGGCAATTGCCGCGCCTGCATGGTCGAGATCGAGGGCGAGCGCGTGCTGGCGGCCTCCTGCAAGCGTACGCCGAGCGTCGGCATGAAGGTCAAGACCGCGAGTGAGCGGGCGGTCGCAGCGCAAAAGATGGTGATGGAACTGCTGGTCGCCGACCAACCGGCGCGCGAGACCTCGCACGATCCGGATTCAAAGTTCTGGCACTGGGCCGAGAAGACCGGCGTGACCGCAAGCCGTTTCCCGGCCGCCGAGCGCTGGCATGCCGACGCCAGCCATCCGGCGATGCGCGTCAATCTCGATGCCTGCATCCAGTGCGGCCTGTGCGTGCGCGCCTGCCGCGAGGTGCAGGTCAACGACGTCATCGGCATGGCCTATCGCAATCACGGTTCAAAGATCGTGTTCGATTTCGACGATCCGATGGGGGAATCGACCTGCGTCGCCTGCGGCGAATGCGTGCAGGCCTGCCCGACCGGCGCGCTGATGCCGGCTGTGATGCTCGATGACAACCAGACACGCGTCACTTATCCGGACAAGGAAGTCGATTCGCTGTGCCCCTACTGCGGTGTCGGCTGTCAGGTCACCTATCAGGTCAAGGACGACAAGGTGATCTATGCCGAGGGCCGCGACGGTCCGGCCAATCACAACCGGCTCTGCGTCAAGGGCCGCTTCGGCTTCGACTATATTCACCATCCCAATCGCCTGACCAAGCCGCTGGTGCGGCTGGCGAATGTGAAGAAAGATGCCAACGACCAGGTCGATCCGGCCAACCCGTTCACGCATTTCCGCGAAGCCTCCTGGGAAGAAGCGCTCGACATCGCCGCCAGGGGACTCGTCAAGATCCGTGATGAAAAGGGCGTCAAGGCGCTGGCCGGTTTCGGTTCGGCCAAGGGATCGAACGAAGAGGCCTATCTGTTCCAGAAGCTGGTGCGCACCGGCTTCGGCTCCAACAACGTCGATCACTGCACGCGGCTGTGCCACGCCTCCTCGGTTGCAGCGCTGATGGAGGGGTTGAATTCCGGCGCGGTGTCGGCGCCGTTTGCCGCCGCGATGGACGCCGAAGTCATCATCGTGATCGGCGCCAATCCGACCATCAATCATCCGGTGGCCGCGACCTACATCAAGAACGCGGCCAAGCGCGGTGCCAAGCTGATCGTGATCGACCCGCGCAGGCAAACACTGTCGCGTCATGCCTATAAGCATCTCGCGTTCAAGCCCGGCAGCGACGTCGCGCTATTGAACGCGATGATCAACACCATCATCACCGAGGGCCTGACCGACGAGCAATATATCGCGGGCTACACCGAGGGTTACGACGATCTCAAGGCCCGCATCAAGGAATTCACGCCGGAGAAGATGGAGCCGATCTGCGGCGTTCCGGCCGAGACCTTGCGCGAGGTGGCGCGGCTATATGCGCGCGCCAAGGCCTCGATCATCTTCTGGGGCATGGGCATCAGCCAGCATGTGCACGGCACCGACAACGCGCGCTGCCTGATCGCGCTGGCGCTGATCACCGGCCAGGTCGGCCGTCCCGGCACCGGGCTGCATCCGCTGCGCGGCCAGAACAACGTGCAGGGGGCCTCCGACGCCGGCCTGATCCCGATGTTCCTGCCGGATTACCAGCCGGTCGGTCGTACTGACCTCCGCGAACCGTTCGAAAAGCTCTGGCATCAGCAGCTCGATCCGGTGCGTGGCCTCACCGTCGTCGAGATCATGAACGCGGTCCATGCCGGAGAGATCACCGGCATGTATGTCGAGGGCGAGAACCCCGCGATGTCCGATCCCGATTTGCAACACGCGCGCGAGGCGCTCGCAAAGCTCGAGCATCTGGTGGTGCAGGATCTGTTCGTCACTGAAACCGCGTTCCACGCCGACGTCATCCTGCCCGCCTCCGCGTTTGCGGAGAAATCCGGCACCTTCACCAACACCGACCGCCGCGTGCAGCTGGCGCGCGAGGTGATCAAGCCGCCCGGCGATGCCAGGCAAGACCTCTGGATCATTCAGGAGATCGCCAAGCGGATGGGGCTGCCCTGGAATTACAGCGGACCTGCCGACGTCTTCACCGAGATGGCGCAGGTGATGCCGTCCTTGAACAACATCACCTGGGAGCGGCTGGTGCGCGAGGGCGCGGTGACCTATCCGGTCGACGATCCCAACAAGCCCGGCAACGAGATCATCTTCACCCCGGGTTTCCCGACCGAAAGCGGCCGCGGCAAGATCGTGCCGGCGCATGTGACGCCGCCCGACGAGCTGCCGGACGACGAATATCCGATGGTGCTCTCGACCGGACGCGTGCTCGAACACTGGCACACCGGCTCGATGACCCGGCGGGCCAGCCTGCTCGACCAGATCGAGCCGGAAGCCGTGGCGTTCATGACCCCGAAAGACATGCGGCGCATGAAGCTTTCCCCGGGCGATTTCATTCGGCTCGAGACGCGACGCGGCGCGGTCGAGGTGAAAGTGCGCGCCGACCGCGACGTGCCGGAGAACATGGTGTTCATGCCGTTCTGCTA
Organism: Alphaproteobacteria bacterium; assembly: GCA_005884765.1. Classification (GTDB taxonomy): domain Bacteria; phylum Pseudomonadota; class Alphaproteobacteria; order Rhizobiales; family Xanthobacteraceae; genus Bradyrhizobium. The sequence continues at coordinate 2,362 of VAZV01000130.1, read as the reverse complement.
CGCGGAGGCGGCGGCCAACCTCCTGACCAATCCGGCGCTCGATCCGTTCGGCAAGATTCCCGAATTCAAGTTCTGCGCGGTGCGCGCCGAAAAAGCCGAGCTGCGCACCGCGGCGGAGTAGGCCGCCCGGCTCCTATGCCACGCCTATGAGGTGCGGCGGCGGTTGGTCTCGAATTCCTATACCTCAATCCGCATCTTCCAGTTGAGCCGGCGCGCCTTGCTGCGCCGGGCGTTGGAAGATCGATGATGTCCCTATTTCATGTCCGTCATGTCCGCCAAGACGACCGGAACGGCGCGACCGATGCAGGTCGATGGCCGTTTGCGCGAATGCTCGCCCGGCTCGCCGTCGCATTCAAGATCGTTCATCGCGCGATCGTGGCCGCGAAGCTGCGCCGCTTGCGAAGCGAGTTGCTGTGTCACGGCGGTTACCTGTGTGAGCAGCCGGACCGCGACGCTGAAAAATTCCCGCGGCCGCCGCTGATCCTCGACGATAAATGGGATTTCTAGGGCATGATCCGGACCTATTCGCGGGCTTGATCCCGATCGGCGCGAGTCGATCTTGTCATGTCGAGTTCGATTTCGTGCGGCAATTCGATGATGGTCTCGGGATGGTGATGGTTCTCGAACAGCGCGTATTTGACAGCTTGCGCGCGGTTGACGAACAGGCCGCCATAGAGCCCGCTCTGTTCCTGGACGACCCAGTTGCCGCGACCGTTCTTGCCGATGAAGACGATGGTGGACGCAGATCTGCACGATGGAGGTTCGACGAGTTTCACTTCGATTTCCTTTTAGGGTGATGGTGCGTGCAATATCATCTCGGCTGGATATGAATTCGAGCGCGACGAGCTCGCGATTTCATAAGGGCCGCATAAGGTCGCGGGCGCAGTCATTTAGAAGGATTAGTTGAAATCGCGGACGAGCGCGCAGATGGCCGCGTAGCTCACCGTCTCATCCCAATGATTGAGCGTAGCGTCGAATGGCGGCTCGCGCCTCATGATGGCGATGACGGCACTGAGGACGGTGGACATCCAGAGTAGTGCGATTAGGCTTCCGCCGAAGCCGATACTGCCGAACGCGGCGAAACCGGCGAGGATGAGCAATCGCAAGCCAAACCGGATCAGGACCTGAACCGATCTCAATTTCTGCGATGGATACGGCAGTTGCGCCACAGTCGCGGCGGCGTCACGCAAAATTGTCGCTGCAAACCGGCTCGTAGAGCGGGCTTGCAACTCGATTCACGGCGGGAACGCTGGTTCGGCTCGACGGCGTGCTGATGCGCTGGGCCTCGAAAAACGCGCTCAAGATCGCGAGTGACAAATCCGCGTGCCGGGTCTCGATCGATTGATCGAGCCAGTCCGGCAGCTCGCGCTGGCGCGACAGCGCACAATACCATTCGCCCTCGTCATAGGCGATACGGCGAACCTGCCACAGCGGCAATTCGAGGTCGATCAGCGTCAGCGCGGCATCGGTCCAGGCACCCGATCGGATCAATTGCTCGATCCGCGCGCTCTTCTCGCCGGGGCTCATCAACCTGAACCGCCGACACGCGGTGTCAACAATCTCCGCCATCAGGGTTGCGTTTGCCTCTGGCGCGTTGCGGAGCCTGTCAACGAGTTCGCCGGGGTCGCGATGATCGTCTGGGTGCAGCATGGCGTTGTCTCACTTGCAGGCGGCCAAGATGGCGGCCGCTTGCCCAAAGTGGACAAAACGTCATTTGAAAACGAGAGGAGGCAAGCGATCGAGATATAGGATTTTCATAAGTGCCCGGTGGCAACGGCAACGTGTCTATATGAGATTACTATAACGTTACCGCGGCGATTATCTCGAAAACCTATGTCTCGGGTGGCACATCTGCCACCGGATAGTAGGGAACGCCGCATCGGCAGTCCCGCGCAGACGACGCATAGGAACATCTCATGCTTGACATCGCCATGCTGACCCTCGGCCTGGGCTTGTTCGCGGCGGGAATAGGCTACGCCTATGCCTGCGAACGACTTTAGGAGCCGAGCCATGATCTTTGATTATTCACTCGCCGGTCTCGTCTCCGCGGGCCTCTTGTTTTACGTGACCTACGCCCTGCTGCGGCCCGAGCGGTTCTGAGCGCAATTTCGAAACGGCTCCGCGCAAATCAAAGGCACATCCCGATGACCGCCATTGGCTGGATTCAAATCATTCTGTACTGCGCCATCATCGCCGCGCTGGCCAAGCCGCTCGGCTGGTACATGACGCGCGTCTTCAATGGCGAACGCACGTTCCTGTCGCCGATTCTGCGACCGGTCGAGGCCTCGCTCTACTGGATCGGCGGCGTCGATGAGAGGCGCGAGCAGCATTGGCTGACCTATACGGTCGCGATGCTGCTGTT
>VAZV01000265.1 GCA_005884765.1 Alphaproteobacteria bacterium | reverse complement strand
AAGGCCCGCCTTCGTGGCACTCGCGTGCCGGTGGAGGAGCCGTCCACAGCATCAAAACCGGTCGTGAGCAGTTGCAGCAAGGCAACCTCTCTACTCGATCACCTCGTCGGCGCGCAGCAGCAGCGAGCTGGGCAGCTCAATGCCGATCGCCTTCGCGGTCTTGAGATTGATCACCAGTTCGAATTTGGTCGGCTGCTGCACGGGCAGATCGGAGGGTTTGACGCCTCTCAGAATCTTGTCTACGAACACCACGCTGCGCCGAAACAAATCTGCCTGACTTGCCCCATAGGTCATTAGGCCTCCGGCGTCGGCAAATTCCCTCAGCCCGTATATCGCGGCCAAGCGATTGTCAGCGCAAAATTCTGCGACCTTTTCCAGGTGGTTAAACGTGAGGGGGTCTTCCACGATGACCAAAGCATCGACACGTTTTTGCATCGTGGTGGCAAGTGCGCCATCGAAGTCGCCGGGGGCTCTCACTTCCAAAGATTGAAGCTCGATCGTCAACTTCTTAGCTGCGCTCTGCGTCTCGCCAAAAACGAGCGCGGAGTAGGGGTTAACCGCATTCCAGATAATGGCCACACGAGAAAGATGGGGGACGACCTGTTTGAGCAATTCCAATCGCTTCCCGCCGAGGTCCGGTGCCATGAGGCTCATGCCAGTAACATTTCCGCCGGGCCGGGCCAGGCTTGCAACAAGCCCGCTCCCCACTGGATCGCCCGCGTTTATCATGACAATCGGAATGGAGGCGGTTGCCCGTTTAGCCGCTAGCGGTGCGAGAGTCCCGACTGCCACGATCACATCGACATCAAGGCGGACTAGCTCTGTCGCTAGCTCCGACAGGCGATCGAGGCTGTTATCAGCATAGCGCCGGTCAAATACGATGTTCCTGCCTTCAATCCAGCCGAACTCTCGAAGTCCATTCACGAAGATCGGCCAAAGCTGAGACCGGACCTGTGCACCTGCGGACAAGAAGCCGATGCGATAGACCTTTGCGGACTGCTGCGCCCGCGCCGCGAGCGGCCACGCAACTGCCGCGCCGCCGAGCAGCGTGATGAAGTCGCGACGACCGATGTGAATTGCCATGTGACCCTCCGCTTGGGGGTCATGCCCATGCAATGCAGGGAGGATATCACGCTTTAGCGAAGGACGAACGATGCTTTTGCCCTGCGAAAGGCTGGAACCGCCCATGTCTCAGTTGGGTCATTTGCGACTGGGTCGAGCCAGCAGCAAGCCCGGCCACGTCCGCAATGCCGCCGAAAGAGGGAGTGATTTAATGGCATCAGTGGCGCCGGCGACGGACGCGATTCAAGCTCCGAAACTGGAGTCTCGAATCAGGCGCCACGAACTCGGCGACTTTGAACACCTAGAGCGTGATGACTTTTCTTCGAATCGTCATCCCCCTCTATCTTTTTGTTTGAGCATGATCTTTTCGGAAAACCGGTACCCACTTTTCCGGATCATGCTCTAGTCTACTTTGCATGGGGTTGTTTTCGCGATTTTGTGTCCAGGCCCTGCGGTTCACCGGCGAAGCCGCGTCCGGGACACACGAGATCGTTAGCACGAAGGCTGGACACGCGTCCGCCTTCGCGCTTCGAGCGACGGCGGACAGGTCGCTTTGCCCACCTGCGATTCTAAGCCTGCGACTCCGCTGGCAGCGTGGTGGCGCCTTCGCCGAGCGCGCGCTGCATCATCACCGTGTCGAGCCAGCGGCCGAACTTGAAGCCGACATTGGGGTGCGTCCCGATCATCTGAAATCCGCATCTGGTGTGCACGCCGATCGATCCGGCATTGGCGGAATCGCCGATCACGGCGATCATCTGCCGATAGCCGCGTGCTTCGCACTCGGCGATCAGCCGCTGCAGCAATTGCAGGCCGATGCCGCGCCGGTGGATCGCCGGCTCAAGGTAGACCGAGTTCTCCACGGTGAAGCGATAGGCGGGCCGTGGCCGGTAGGCGCCCGCATAGGCATATCCGACCACCGCCCCGTCGAGGGCTGCGACGAAATAGGGAAAGCTGCCGTCCATCAGCGCATGAAAGCGGCGCGTCATCTCGGCGAGATCAGGCGGGGTCAGTTCGAAGGTCGCGGTGCCGTAACGCACCGCGTGCTCGTAAATGCCGGTGATGAAAGGAAGGTCGGCCGGGGTGGCAGGCCGGATTTCGGGCGCGGACATGGCGATAAGACTATTTTTCCTTTTCGCAAAAGAAAAGCCCCGGCCTTAAGGGCCGGGGCTTGAACGATCCGCCTGAAGCCTGGAATCAGTCGCGCTGACCGAGCAACTGCAACAGCAGCGTGAACAGGTTGATGAAGTTCAAGTACAGCGACAATGCGCCGGTGATCGCGGCGCGCTCCGCGATGTCGCCGCCGGCCGAGGCATAGCCGTAGATGTAGTCGTTCTTCAGCCGCTGGGTATCCCAGGCGGTGAGGCCCGCGAACACCAGCACGCCGACCACCGACACCACGAACTGCAATGCAGAGCTCGCGATGAACAGGTTGACCAAGCTTGCGATGATGATGCCAAACAGGCCCATCATCAGGAACGAGCCCATCCCGGTCATGTCACGCTTGGTGGTGTAGCCGTACAGGCTTAGCGCGCCGAACGAGGCAGCCGTGATGAAGAACACCCGCACGATCGAGGTGTGCGTGTACACCAGGAAGATCGAGGACAGTGAGATGCCCATCAGCGCGGAGAACACCCAGAACAGCATCTGGGCGGTCGCCGGCCGCAGCCGGTCGATCCCGGCCGAGATCACGAACACCATGGCCAGCGGCGCCAGGATGAACAGCCATTTCAGCGGGCTCACGAACATCGCGTAGCCGAACGGCGTCAGGAAGGCGTTGCCGATCTTGGCCGCGGCGCCAGAGGGATCGGTGGTAACCGCCGCCATGTAGACGCCAAGGGCGGCAAGGCCCGTGATGCCGAGCCCGATCGTCATGTAGTTGTAGATGCGCAGCATGTAGGCGCGCAGACCGGCATCGACGGTCGCGGCGTCAACGCGCCCGGCGGCCCGGCCGAAAGGAGAAGCGTAGTTGCGGTCAAGGTCCGACATGGTCGAATTCCCGTTGGTTGTCCGGCGGAGCGCAAGGGTTTGCGGCGCCGGTACTTTGAATCTATCTCAGATAGAGCCGTTTGCGGACATTAATTTTGCGTCATCAATCGGCCATCTGAACCCATGCTCCATGTGGGAAACTACCACATCGGCCGCAAGCTTCCATGCGCGGCCGAATGTCGCTCTTCGAGGCGATTTCCGCACCAAAAGCGCGTTAACCGATCGAGCCAGCCGCTTCAATTTGTCACAAATTCCGCAATACCGTGGCGGGCTTCTGGTTTAACGCCAGCAACGTCCCGGCGAGCCCCAGCCCCACCGTGACGATCAGCGCCGCTACCACGACGCCCGCGGCGCTTGCGGCCTGCCAGACGAAGCTCAGGGTCATCAGCCGGGTCACGATCAGCCAGGCCGCGACCGAGCCTGCGATCACGCCGAACACGGCGGTGGCAAAACCGATCATCAGATATTCCAGCGCGTAGGCGCCAAGCAGCCGCACCCTCGTGGCACCGAGGGTCTTGAGGATGACGGCGTCGTAGACCCGATGCCGATGCCCTGCGGCGAGCGCCCCGCCCAGCACCAGGATGGCCGAAACAAGCGTCACCGCGCTGGCGCGGCGGATCGCCAGCGCGAGGTTGGTGACCACCGTACCGATGGTTTCCATCACCTCGCGCACCCGCACGCTGGTGATCATCGGGAACGCGTCGGCCACCGACTTGATGATGCGGGCGTCGCCTGCGGCATCCGGATGGGGGTCGGTCAGCGTCGCGATATGGGTATGCGGCGCGCCCTTGAAGGCGCCGGGCGAAAACACCAACACGAAATTGATGCCGAGGCCTTGCCAGTCGATGTCGCGCAGGTTGCTGATGGTGGCTGGCATGTCGCGACCCAGCACGTTGACGACGATCTCGTCGCCGATCTTGAGTCGCAAGCCGTCTGCGATCTTCTTCTCCATCGAGACCAGCGGCGGGCCGGCATAGTCGGCGCCCCACCACTCCCCTTCGACCACCCTGGAGCCCTTGGGGAGTTCTCCGGTATAGGTCAGGCCGCGGTCGCTTTGCAGCACCCATTCGGAATCGGTCGAGGCCTTGAGGTCCTCTGCCTTGACGCCGCGGGCGGCGACGATGCGCCCGCGCAGCATCGGCACGTCCTCGACGCTCGACTGCGGCAGCGTCTGTTTGAGAAAACTGTCGAAGTGCGCGGCTTCGCTGGCGGGAATGTCGATGAAGTAGAACGACGGCGCGCGCTCCGGCAGCGCCGCGAGAAATTGGCGGCGCAGATTGCCGTCGATCTGCGTGATCGTCACCAGCACCGCGAGACCGAGACCCAGCGACATCACCACCGACGGCGTCAGCGCGCCGGGACGGTAGATGTTGGCGATCGCGAGCCGCAGCATGGTGAAGCGGGGCCGCGGCAGGCGCCGCGCCAGCGCCATCAGCACGGCGGCGATGCCGCGCAGCAGCGCGAACACCAGCACCGAGGATGCAACGAACACGGAGGCGACGCGCTTGTCGTAGGCGAGCCCGATCACCACCGTGACCAGCAATACGATCACGACCGCCATCAGCGCCAGATAACGCCAGCGCGGACGATGCCAAACGGTGCCGACGGCTTCGCGGAACAGCGCCGCCACCGGCACGTCATGCACCCGGCCGAGCGGCCACAGGCCGAAGGCGAGGGCGGTGAGCAGGCCATAAACGAACGACAGCGCGAGTTCGTCCGGATGCAATGCCGGCACTACCGGCAGCGGCAGCAATTTGCCGAACAGCGCGACGATGACGAACGGCAGCGCGGCACCTGCGGCAAGCCCGATAATCGAACCGATGGCGGCGAGCAGGATCACCTGGGTCAGATAAATTGCGAACACCTCGCGGCCGGTGGCGCCCAGCGCCTTATACGCGGCAATCACGTCGCGGCGGCGATCGATATGGCTTTTCACGGCGTTGGCGACGCCGACGCCGCCGACCAGCAGTGCCGCGAGCCCAACCAGGGTCAGAAATTGCGTGAAGCGATTGATGGTGCGCTCGAGTTGCGGCGAGGCGTTCGAGCGGCTGCGAATTTCCCAGCCGGCCTCGGGCAGCGCAGCTCTCGCATCGTCGATCAGCGCCGCCGTCGCGCGCTCGCCGCTTGCATGGTCCGGCAGCTTGACCCGGTACATCCAGCGCACCAGGCTGCCGGGCTGCAGCAGCCCGGTCGCATTCAGTCCGGCTTCGCCGACCAGAAAACGCGGACCGAAGCCGACGCCGCCGGCGAGCTTGTCCGGCTCGGCATCGACGGCGCTCCTGATCTGAAAGGTGGCGTTGCCGATGCCGACGCGGTCGCCGATCTTCAGATCGAGCCGCGCCAGCAGGGTCGGATCCGCCGCTGCACCGAACGCGCCGTCACGTTCGGCCAGTAGATCATTGACCGGCAGTTTCGGGTGAAGCGTGAGCTCGCCGAGCATCGGATACGAGCCGTCGACCGCCTTGATCTCGACCAATGCGAGCCGGCCGTCGCTGGCGCGCGCCATGCCGCGCAACGTCGCCGCTACCGATACTTCGCCGCGCGAGCGCAGGAAGGCAACCTCGTCCGGCTTGGCCTCGCGCTGGAACAGCACGAAGGCGACATCGCCGCCGAGCAGCGTGCGGCCCTCGCGCGCCAATCCCTCGCTCAAGCTCGCGGCGACCGAGCCGACGCCTGCGATCGCCATCACGCCAAGGGCGATACAGGCGATGAATACGTAGAAGCCGCGCAGGCCGCCGCGCAATTCGCGCAGCGAATAGCGCAGCGGGAGCGCCGCCGCGCGGCCCTTGCCGATTCGCTCGGATACGACGCTCATGAAGCGGCGTTGCGATGCGTCGTCTCGCCGTCGATCCGGCCCGAGCGCAAGCGCACCACGCGATCGCAGCGTTGCGCAAGCGTGGTGTCGTGGGTCACCAACACAAGCGTCATGCCGCGCTCGTCGTGCTTGGAGAACAGGAGGTCGACGATCTGCTTTCCCGTGGCCTCATCGAGATTTCCAGTGGGCTCGTCCGCGACCAGGATCGCCGGATCCGGCGCCAGGGCGCGGGCAAGGGCCACGCGTTGCTGCTCGCCGCCCGACAATTGCGTAGGATAATGATGCAGGCGGTCGCCAAGACCGACCGACATCAGTTCTTGCGCCGCGCGTCTCGAGGCATCCGGATCGCCCGCGAGCTCCAGCGGCACCGCGACATTCTCCAGCGCCGTCATGGTGGGGATCAGATGAAACGACTGGAATACGATGCCGACCTGGCGGCCGCGAAAGCGCGCCAGCGCATCCTCGTCGAGGGCATTGAAAGGCGTGCCGTTGACCACCACTTCTCCGCTGTCAGGTCGTTCCAGACCCGCCATCACCATCAGCAGCGTCGACTTGCCCGAACCTGACGGGCCGATCAGGCCTATTGCTTCGCCCGATGCCACGCGCAGGCTGATATCCTTGAGGATGTGAACGCGCGCCGCGCCCGCGCCGAGCGAGAGATTGACGTTCGAGATGGAAATGGTGTCCGGCGCAAGCCCGGCGAGCAGCGCGGGTTCGATGAGCGAGGGTTCGATGAGACTGTCCATGGCCCGGTCATATGGCACTTTCGCAGGCGCGGTCGAGAGGCGGACGCGATTGTTCATGCACATGCTCGTGTTGACGGCCGCTTTGATGACGGCTGGACCGGTATTTGCACAGCCGGTCAAGATAGTCGTTCTGGGTGATTCCTTGAGTGCCGGCCTTGGCCTGTCGGGCCCGGTGGCGTTTCCGGCTCGCTTGCAAAAAGCCTTGAAAGACAAGGGGATAGACGTTGCCATGATCAATGCCGGGGTCTCGGGCGATACCTCCTCGGGCGGCCGCGACCGGCTCGACTGGTCGGTGCCGGAGGGAACCGAGGCCGTGATCGTCGAGCTCGGCGCCAACGACGCCCTGCGCGGCACCGATCCCGCCGTCACCCGTGCGGCGCTATCGGACATCGTGAGCCGGCTCAAGGCGCGCAAGATCGCGGTCATGCTGTGCGGGATGCTGGCGCCGCCGAATTACGGCCGCGACTATGCGGCGCAGTTCGATGCCATCTATCCGGATCTTGCGAAAAAATTCGACGTGCCGCTTTATCGATTTTTCCTGGATGGCGTCGCCGCCGATGCCAAGCTCAATCAGGCCGACGGGATTCATCCGACGGCGGAGGGCGTCGACATCATCGTCACGAATATGCTGCCCACTGTGGAGGCATTTCTTGGCACGATAAGAGGGCACCGGAGTTGAAAAACGGGCAACGGAAGAATGCATGGGCCGCATTTCTACCGGGGTTTTCGGCGGGTCAGCGCCGGATGCTTCGCAGAGTCACATAAGTCGGGTAGAAAATAAAAATCGGTGATTCGTCGCCGGGATTTGTTTAGGGGTTTGATCTAGGCTTTGCTTTGCGAGGTCAGACCCAAGCATCGGGAGCTTAACGATGCCGCGTTTGTTCACGGGACTGGAAGTTCCGGCCGAGATCGGCCAGACGCTTTCCAGCTTGCGGGGCGGCCTTCCCGGCGCCCGCTGGATCGATCCCGAAAATTATCACGTCACCTTGCGCTTCATCGGCGATATCGACGGCGTCTCCGCCAACGAGATCGCCTCGATGCTGTTCCGGGTCAACCGCAAGCCATTCGAGGTGACCGTGCAGGGCCTGTCGAGTTTTGGCGGGCGCAAGCCGCGCGCGGTCGTCGCCTCGATCGTGCCGAGCCGGCCGTTGATCGAGCTCCAGGCCGAACTCGAACGCTTGATGCAGCGGATCGGACTCGATCCGGAAGGCCGCAAGTTTACCCCGCACGTGACGCTGGCAAGGTTGCACGACGCCTCGAGCCAGGACGTCGCGGACTATCTGTCGGTTCGCGGTTATTTTCCAAGCCGGGTGTTCACCGCGGAGCGATTCGTGCTGTTCTCCTCCCGCGCCTCCACCGGCGGCGGACCGTATGTGGTGGAAGATTCCTACGCGCTGAGCGCGTGAGGATTTACCTCGCCCCGCCCTTGCGGGGAGAGGTCGGATCATCGCCTGCGATGATCCGGGTGAGGGGACTCACCACGGACACGTCTGCTTCAGTACTTGCGGTGAGAGCCCCTCACCCCGCCCTCTCCCCGCAAGGGCGGGGCGAGGGAGAAGAAAGCACATACCCCCAAGCACAAATTCCCGGCTTGCATTTTTCGCCGCCATAGGGCCGTAAGGGAGGCATGCTGTCTCCCCCGTCCGCCTCGTTCCGCGCCCATTACCAGGCTCTCATCTCCTCCGGCGCGATCGAGCCCGATGCCGCGCAGGAGCAGGCCGTCGAGGCATTTGCCGAGCTCGAGCAGCGGCTTGTCAGCTACAAGCCGGTGCGCAAGCAGGGCCTGTTGGTCCGGCTGTTTGCCGACAAGGAAAACGGACGGCCGCGCGGCCTTTACGTGCATGGCGAGGTTGGGCGCGGCAAGACCATGCTGATGGACTTGTTCTTCCAGCAGAGCCCGGTCGAGCACAAGCGCCGCGCGCATTTCCACGAATTCATGGCCGACGTGCATGAGCGCATCCACGGGTATCGCCAGAACATCGCGCGCGGCGAGATCGCCGATGCCGACGTGATCGCGCTCACGGCGAATGCGATTTTCGACGAGGCTTGGTTGTTGTGTTTCGACGAATTTCACGTCACGGACATTGCTGATGCCATGATCCTGGGCCGGCTGTTTGCAAAACTGTTCGACCTCGGCACGGTGGTGGTGGCGACATCCAATGTAGCGCCCGACGAGCTCTACAAGGGCGGGCTGAACCGGGCGCTGTTCCTGCCCTTCATCGCGCAGATCGAACAGCATATGGACGTGCTGCGGCTCGACGCCCGCACCGATTTCCGGCTCGAGAAGCTGGTGGGCGTCAAGATGTGGCTGGTGCCGGCGGACCGCGCCGCCGACGCGGCGCTCGACAAGGCCTGGGCGAAAATGACCGGCAATGCGCCATGCAAGCCGCGCGATATTCCGATCAAGGGCCGGGTCTTGCACGTGCCGTGCGCATCGCACGGCGTCGCGCGGTTTTCGTTCAGGGATTTATGCGAAATGCCGCTCGCTGCGTCCGACTATCTGCGGCTCGCGCACGACTATCATACCATCATCATCGACCATATTCCTGTGATGGATTACGCCGAGCGCAATGCCGCCAAGCGCTTCATCGCGTTGATCGACACACTCTATGACAATGCCGTGAAGCTGATGGCGTCCGCCGAGGCCGATCCGGTATCGCTGTATCTCGCGACCGAAGGCTATGAGGCCAACGAGTTCAAGCGGACCTCCTCGCGGCTGATCGAGATGGGTTCGGAATCCTATCTGGCACGGCCTCATGGACACAGGGATTCCGCGGCAAGCGGGTCGAGCACAGGTTTGGTGGAGACGTAAGCTCTCGTTCCAGGTGGTGCGCTAGCACCGGACCCAGATGCGCAAATGCGCATCTGGGGATCTCGAGATTCCGGGCTCGCTCGTTCACTCGCGCCCCGGAATGACAGGCGTGGCGGACAATTGGGCACGGCGCGACTTGAACGGGTCGGTCGAAAGGGATAACCAAACCGGGCTTTTCCACCTCCTCCACGGCTCGGGTTCAAAGGACAGGTTTCCATGGCGCGCGACAAGATTGCTTTGATTGGCTCCGGTCAGATCGGCGGAACATTGGCCCATCTGATCGGCTTGAAGGAACTTGGCGATGTCGTGATGTTCGACATCGCCGAAGGCGTGCCGCAGGGCAAATCGCTCGACATCGCGCAGTCCTCGCCGGTCGATGGGTTCGACGCTGCCTTCACCGGCGCCAATTCCTATGAAGCGCTCGACAACGCCAAAGTCTGCATCGTCACCGCGGGCGTGCCGCGCAAGCCGGGCATGAGCCGTGACGATCTGCTGTCGATCAATCTCAAGGTGATGGAGCAGGTCGGGGCCGGCATCAAGAAATACGCACCCGACGCCTTCGTCATCTGCATCACCAACCCGCTCGATGCCATGGTGTGGGCGCTGCAGAAGGCATCGAGCCTCCCGCACAAGAAGGTGGTGGGCATGGCGGGCGTGCTGGATTCCTCGCGGTTCCGCTTTTTCCTCGCCGACGAGTTCAACGTCTCGGTCGAAGATGTCACTGCCTTCGTGCTCGGCGGCCATGGCGACACCATGGTGCCGCTGGTGCGCTATTCCACGGTGGCCGGCATTCCGTTGCCCGACCTTGTCAAGATGGGCTGGACCTCGCAGGCGCGGATCGATGAGATCGTCGACCGCACCCGCAATGGCGGCGCGGAGATCGTCAACCTGCTAAAGACCGGCTCGGCGTTCTACGCGCCGGCGGCCTCCGCGATCGCGATGGCCGAGAGCTACCTTAAGGACAAGAAGCGGGTGCTGCCGTGTGCCGCCTATCTCAATGGCGAGTACGGCGTGAAGGACATGTATGTCGGCGTGCCCGTCGTCATCGGATCAAAGGGCGTCGAGCGGATTGTCGAGATCGAGCTGGCCGGCAAGGATCGCGAAGCGTTCGACAAGTCGGTCGGCGCTGTGCAGGGGCTGGTCGATGCCTGCAGGAAGATCGCGCCCGATCTGCTAGGCCGCTGATACGCTTGAGCTATTGGCCGGAGATCGGCCCGCCCGATCTTCGGCCCTTGCAGTTCCTTTGGTATATGGTATGCCAGCCAAAACTGATGTGAATTTGCGAGAATTCACCGTACGAGGGTCGGGGGAGCGTCCATATGAACATCCATGAATATCAGGCCAAGGCGCTGCTGCACGAATTCGGCGTGCCGATTTCGAAAGGCGTGCCGGTGCTGCGGGCCGCCGACGCCGACGTTGCCGCGAAAACGCTTCCCGGCCCGATCTGGGTGGTGAAGAGCCAGATTCACGCCGGCGGCCGCGGCAAGGGCAAGTTCAAGGAGGCCGCTGCCGGCGACAAGGGCGGCGTGCGGATCGCCAAATCTCCCGCCGAGGTCTCAGAATTCGCCAAGCAGATGTTAGGGGCAACCCTGGTCACGGTGCAGACCGGGCCGCACGGCAAGCAGGTCAACCGCCTCTACATCGAAGAAGGCTCCGACATCGACAAGGAGTTTTACCTTTCGATCCTGGTCAACCGCGAAACCAGCGAAGTGTCGTTCGTGGTATCGACCGAAGGCGGCGTCAACATCGAGGACGTCGCCCACTCGACGCCGGAAAAGATCGTCACCTTCTCCGTCGATCCGGCCACCGGCATCATGAGCCATCACGGCCGCACCGTCGCCAAGGCGCTTAATCTGTCGGGCGATCTCGCCAAGCAGGCCGAGAAGCTGGTGAGCCAGCTCTACGCCGCCTTCGTCGCCAAGGACATGGCGATGCTCGAGATCAATCCGTTGGTCGTGACCAAGCAGGGCGAGCTGCGCGTGCTCGACGCAAAGGTGTCGTTCGACGACAACGCGCTGTTTCGTCATCCCGAAGTGGCTGCGCTGCGCGACGAGACGGAGGAAGACGCCAAGGAAATCGAGGCGTCGAAACACGATCTCAATTACGTCACGCTCGACGGCAACATCGGCTGCATGGTCAATGGCGCGGGCCTTGCCATGGCGACGATGGACATCATCAAGCTCTATGGCATGTCACCGGCGAATTTCCTCGATGTCGGCGGCGGCGCCAATAAGGAAAAGGTCGCGGCCGCGTTCAAGATCATCACCGCCGATGCCAACGTAAAGGGCATCCTGGTCAACATCTTCGGCGGCATCATGAAATGCGACATCATCGCCGAGGGCGTGGTCGCCGCGGTGAAGGAAGTCGGCTTGAAAGTGCCGCTGGTGGTGCGACTTGAAGGCACCAACGTCGATGCAGGCAAGAAGATCATCCGCGAGTCCGGCCTCAACGTGGTGCCGGCGGATAATCTCGACGATGCCGCGCAGAAGATCGTGAACGCCGTAAAGGGAGGCTAACGATGGCCGAGAACCATCTCGCCGCGCCGACGCCGCTGGAAGAGCATCGCAAGCTCGCGGTTTTTGCGGGCGAGTGGAACGGCGAGGAGACGGTGTTTGCCTCGCGCTGGAATGCGGGCGGGCCCGCGACCTCGCATGTGGTCGCCCGCATCGACCTCAACGGCTTCTATCTCATTCAGGACACGCGTCAGAGCCGCGACGGCAAGGAGAGTTTCGCCACTCACGGCGTGTTCACCTACGATCGCGAGGACCGGCTTTACAAATTATTCTGGCACGACTCGCTCGGCTATTATCCGCCGTCGCCGGCCTCCGGCGGCTGGAGCGGCAAATCGCTGATTCTGGTGCGCGGCTCGCTGCGCGGCAATGCTCGACACGTCTATGAAGTGATCGACGACAACACCTACTCGATGAAAATCCAGTTTTCGCCCGACGCGGAAGGATGGGCCGACGTGCTCACCGGCGTTTACCGGCGCATCCACTAACTCCCTCCCGCCCCGCGAAAGCAGTCTCATCCATGTCCGTCCTGATCGACAAGAACACCAAAGTCATTTGCCAGGGCTTTACCGGCAAGAACGGCACCTTTCATTCCGAGGCTGCCATTGCCTACGGCACCAGGATGGTCGGCGGCACCTCGCCCGGCAAAGGCGGGTCGAAACATCTCGGCCTGCCGGTGTTCGATACGGTGGTGGAGGCACGCGAAAAGACTGGCGCCGATGCATCCGTCATCTATGTGCCGCCGCCGGGTGCGGCGGATGCGATCTGCGAGGCGATAGATGCCGAAATCCCGCTGATCGTCTGCATCACCGAAGGCATTCCGGTGCTCGACATGGTGCGGGTGAAGCGGTCGTTGTCGGGATCGAAGTCGCGGCTGATTGGACCGAATTGCCCAGGCGTGATGACGGCCGGCGAATGCAAGATCGGCATCATGCCGGCGAACATCTTCAAGCCCGGCAGTGTCGGCATCGTCTCGCGCTCCGGCACGCTGACTTATGAGGCGGTGTTCCAGACCACCCAGGAAGGTCTTGGCCAGACCACCGCGGTCGGCATCGGCGGCGATCCAGTCAAGGGCACCGAATTCATCGACGTCCTGGAAATGTTCTTGGGCGATCCCAAAACCACGTCGATCGTCATGATCGGCGAGATCGGCGGTGCGGCTGAGGAAGACGCGGCGCAATTCCTGAAAGACGAGGCCAAGCGCGGCCGCAAGAAGCCGATGGTCGGCTTCATCGCCGGCGTCACCGCGCCTCCCGGCCGTCGCATGGGTCATGCCGGTGCGATCATCTCCGGCGGCAAGGGCGATGCCGTTTCCAAGGCCGCGGCCATGGAATCGGCCGGAATTACCGTCTCGCCGTCGCCCGCGAGGCTCGGATACACCCTTGTGGAAAAATTGAAATCCTAATTCAATTTTTGGTCCTTTTCGGCGCGAAGATTCGTCCTAAATAGGTTAAAGCTGTTTGACCTCGCTGGTCCCTAGCCCGGATCAGCGTTTGCGCCGTTTTCTGCGCGCGAAGTCGAAATCACCAGGACGCCATTATGTCTCGTCAGGACGCGAACGCCGCCTTTGCCCTTTCTTCGTTTTTGCAGGGCACCAACGCCACCTACATCGACGATATCTACGCCCGCTACGAAAAGGACCCGGCCTCGGTCGACCCCGAATGGCAGGAGTTTTTCAAGAGCCTGAAAGACAGTCCGGCCGACGTCCAAAAGAACGCCGAGGGGCCTTCCTGGGGCCGCCAGAACTGGCCGCTGACGCCGCAGGACGAGCTGACGTCCGCGCTCGACGGCAACTGGGCCGAAGTCGAAAAGCTGGTTGGCGCCAAGCTTGCCGCCAAGGCACAGCCCAAGGGACCGGCGCAGGCGAGAGGCGCCGAGGTCACCGCGGCCGACTTGCATCAGGCGACCCGCGATTCCGTGCGGGCGCTGATGCTGATCCGCGCTTACCGAATGCGCGGCCACTTCCACGCCAACCTCGATCCGCTCGGCATCGAAGCGCCGCGCGACCGCGAAGAACTCGATCCGCGTTCCTACGGCTTCGTCGAGGGCGACTTCGATCGCAAGATCTTCCTCGACCATGTGCTCGGCATGGAATACGCGAGCTTGCGCGAGATCTGCACATCAGTAACGCTGCGCAGAAATCCTGGATCCAGGAGCGCATCGAGGGCCCGGACAAGGAAATCAGCTTCACCCGCGAGGGCCGGCGCGCGATCCTCAACAAGCTGGTCGAAGCCGAAGGCTTTGAGAAATTCTGCGACGTCAAATTCACCGGCACCAAGCGCTTCGGTCTCGACGGCGCCGAATCGCTGATCCCGGCGCTCGAACAGATCATCAAGCGCGGCGGCAATCTCGGCGTAAAGGAAATCGTGGTGGGCATGCCGCATCGCGGTCGCCTCAACGTGCTGACCCAAGTGATGGGTAAGCCGCACCGCGCGCTATTCCATGAATTCAAGGGCGGCTCGGTCAATCCGGAAGCGGTCGAAGGCTCGGGCGACGTCAAGTACCATCTCGGCGCGTCGTCGGACCGCGAGTTCGATAACAACCGCATTCACCTGTCGCTGACCGCCAACCCCTCGCATCTGGAGATCGTCGATCCCGTGGTGCTCGGCAAGGTGCGCGCCAAGCAGGACCAGCATGGCGATCCGCCGGACCAGCGCATCTCGGTGCTGCCGCTGTTGATGCATGGCGACGCGGCGTTTGCCGGGCAGGGCGTGGTGGCGGAATGCTTCGGCCTCTCCGACCTCAAGGGCTATCGTACCGGCGGTTCGCTGCACTTCATCGTCAACAACCAGATCGGCTTCACCACCTATCCGCGCTATTCACGCTCCTCGCCCTATCCGTCCGATGTGGCGAAGATGATCGACGCGCCGATCTTCCATGTGAACGGCGACGATCCGGAAGCCGTGGTGTTCGCGGCCAAGGTCGCGATCGAGTTCCGGCAGAAATTCCACAAGCCAGTCGTGATCGACATGTTCTGCTATCGCAGGCACGGACACAACGAGGGCGATGAGCCGGCATTCACCCAGCCGGTGATGTACAAGAAGATCGCAGGCCATCCGTCGACGCTGGAGATCTACGCCAGGCGGCTGATCGCCGAGGGCGTGATGACCGAAGGCGAGGTCGACAAGGCCAAGGCCGACTGGCGCGCGCGGCTCGACGCCGAATTCGAGGCCGGTACCGGCTACAAGCCCAACAAGGCCGACTGGCTTGACGGCAAGTGGGCGGGCTTCAAACACGCCGACCAGGAAGAGGATGCGCGCCGCGGCGTCACCGGCGTCGACGTTGCGGTCTTAAAGGACATCGGCCGCAAGATCACCAAGGTGCCCGACGGCTTTCGGATTCACCGCACCATCGGACGCTTCCTGGATAACCGCGCCAAAGCGATCGAGGGCGGCGCCGGAATCGACTGGGCGACCGGCGAAGCCTTGGCGTTCTGTTCGCTGCTGCAGGAAGGCCATCACGTGCGGTTGTCCGGACAAGACTCTGAGCGCGGCACGTTCTCGCAGCGTCACTCGGTGCTGATCGACCAGGAGGACGAGAGCCGCTACACGCCGTTCAATCACCTCGGCGGCGATCAGGGCCATTACGAGGTCATCAACTCGCTATTGTCGGAAGAGGCCGTGCTCGGCTTCGAATACGGCTACTCGCTGGCCGAGCCGAATGCGCTCGCGATGTGGGAAGCGCAGTTCGGCGACTTCGCCAACGGCGCGCAGGTGCTGTTCGACCAGTTCATCTCCTCGGGCGAACGCAAATGGCTGCGGATGTCGGGTCTGGTCTGCCTGTTGCCCCATGGCTATGAAGGCCAGGGACCGGAGCATTCTTCCGCGCGGCTCGAGCGGTTCTTGCAGATGTGCGCCGAAGACAACATGCAGGTGGTCTATCCGACCACGCCGGCCAATTACTTCCATGCGCTGCGGCGCCAGTTGCATCGCGAGATCAGAAAGCCGCTGATCATGATGACGCCGAAGTCGCTGCTGCGCCACAAACGCGCGGTCTCGCGGCTCGACGAATTGGGGTCCGGCACCACGTTCCACCGCATCCTCTACGATGACACGCAGATGCTGCGCGACGAGAAGATCAAGCTGGTCTCCGACGACAAGATCAAGCGCGTCGTGCTGTGCTCGGGCAAAGTTTATTACGATCTTTACGAGGAGCGCGAGAAGCGCGGCGTCGACGATGTCTACATCATGCGCGTCGAGCAGCTTTATCCGGTGCCGCTGAAGGCGCTGGTACAGGAGCTTGGCCGCTTCAAGGGCGCCGAAGTGGTCTGGTGCCAGGAAGAGCCGCGCAACATGGGCGCGTGGCACTTCATCGAGCCCTATCTCGAATGGGTGCTGAACCAGATCCACGCGCCGAACAAGCGCCCGCGCTATGCCGGGCGTGCGGCGGCTGCCGCCACGGCTACGGGTTTGATGTCCAAGCACCTGGCGCAGCTCAAGGCGCTGTTGGACGAGGCGTTGAATTAGCGGGTTTCACTCGTCATGCCCCGCGAAGGCGGGGCATCCAGTACGCCGCGCCGGCTGTCGTCGATCACGATCGTCCCGGCGCGAACTGGATCGCCCGCCTTTGCGGGCGATGACGGCAAAAGGGGTATTGAGGAAACAGATCATGACTGAAATTCGCGTTCCGACGCTCGGCGAATCCGTGACCGAGGCCACCATCGGCCGCTGGTTCAAGAAGGCCGGCGATGCCGTCGCGGTCGATGAGCCCCTGGTCGAGCTCGAGACCGACAAGGT
>VAZV01000106.1 GCA_005884765.1 Alphaproteobacteria bacterium | reverse complement strand
ATCGCTCCAATCACCAATTTCGGCCCGCAAACGCTATTTCGGGACGCCGTGCTTCCACTTGTCCCAATGGGCGACGACATCCTTGATGAAAGGCGCGGACGCCGCCCATAGATTGCTTATGGCGGGCACAAAACCACCCGACCCCCCTTCAGGGCCACAGCCGCATAGGGAGTGCCAAGCCGACTCTCCCGGGTAGGGACGGTCAAAGTTCGATGCGGTCCGCAGCACAGCAACCCGGTTGAGATCCACAAGGCCGGAATTAGCTCCCCGGGTGAGGGCCATGTAGGTGGCGTTATCCTCCTGTTGCGTGGTGCAATAGGTCCCTTTGCCGCCCGTCCACAGCGCGGTCCATGCGGCGGCTCGCTCGCCCAGTTTGATGCCGTGGAACCAGGTGTCACCCGCCATCGTGTCGCACTGGATGACGCTTGGCGGGGCCTTCGCCTTCGCCTCGGCGTAGCGGCCTCGATAGGCCTGGGCAGTCGCGCTGTCGTTGACCGTGAGATCCACCTTGCTCGTCAGCGAGAGGACCTTCTGCAGCAATGCTTCGTTCAACTGGTACATTTCGCTGTGGTAAGGCGTGGGGATGGTGGGCAAAGAATTCCAAGGCTGCGTGGTCGTATCGGTAGGAAAGATCGCGAGGTATCCGTAGGGCCATGCCGGGGTGGTCGGGTCGGCCGCGGTTCCTGGAATCTCGCGCGCGTCGATCTCCCATGAAATGCCGTAGTCGATGAGATAGCGCGCCCAAGCGGCCGAGCCCGTTGTCCCCTCGTGAGGATCGATCCCCGCAATGCCTGCGATCAGGAAGTATGTGCGGCGCAGGTCGAACTTGTTGCTGAGAATCAAGGCCATGGTCGATGCGGCCACGTTCGCGTGACCCTCGCCGGCGACCATCTGGCACACATCGTCGGAGTTGCAAAGAATGTTGGGGTAATCGGGTGAAAGGCCTCGAACGGGTATCGATTCAGTCAACCCGAGATGAGCGGTGAAAGCCGATGCCTCGGAGAATGGGAAGGGGGTGCCGCCGAACATATTGATGATCATGACCTTCACGGGTCGCCCGTCATCGTCGGCGAATGCGGGACCGGTGAAGAGTGTGGCAACGAGGACGCTTGCGCCCGCTAGCAAGCATCTGGTTGTCGATAGGGCAGTTTCGATAATCCTTTGGCCATGCATGGAAAGTACTCCCTCTGGTGCAGATACTTGCGTGGCAGGGTGGTTGCGACGTGAATCGACGGTTGCAAAGCATTTTCCGTGCCGAAACCATCAAGCGACCGCCCTATGCGCGGCCGGGCAATATCCAGCTACGCATCGTAGTATTGCGATCGCGCGGCTTTGATCCCTCTTGGCCGGCGTGGGCGGTGAAAGAAGTTTTCCGCAGCCGAAATTAAAGGCAGCCGGGCGTCTTGGCGGGCTCGATCGGAGAAGCGGCGGCTGCCGGCCGTTGCAGCGTGCCCCTAGGGCAAATGGCGCGCCACGGCCGATGAAGATGTGCACTATTGCTTCGCCGTAATGGGATGGCCCGGCCGTGCTCAGCGGCCTAATTTGCTGGACTCTGGCTGGGAGGGCGTCAAGCAAGGGCTCAAGGAGGAGCATGCGATGCGCACATCTCAGAAGACAGCCGGAATCATCGCGACCATCGGGATCGACATCGGCAAGAACACGTTCCACCTCGTTGGCCTCGACCAGCGGGGTGTTATCGTTCTGCAGCAGAAGGTGTCCCGCGGTCAGCTCGAACGCCATCTCGCCAACATTCCGCGCTGCCTGATCGGCATGGAGGCGTGCTCGGGCTCCCATCACATCGGGCGCCAGTTGGCGGCGCTCGGCCACGATGCGCGTCTGATCCCGGCGCAGTACGTCAAGCCGTTCCTCAAAGGTCACAAGAACGACTACCGCGATGCCGAGGCGGTCGCCGAAGCGGTGCAGCGGCCGACCATGCGCTTCGTGACGATCAAGACGCCGGAACAGATGGATTTGCTGGCGCTGCATCGCGTGCGTTCGCGCCTCGTCGGCCAGCGCACCGGGGTGATCAATCAAATCCGCGGCTTCCTGATCGAGCGCGGCATCACCGTGCGGCAAGGAGCGGCGCCCTTGCGCAGGGTGCTGCCGGATATCCTGAGCTCGAACACTGGCGTGCTCTCGCCAAGGATGGTTGGCCTCATCGCCGACCTAGCGCAGGACTGGCGCCGGCTGGACGAGCGCATTGCGGCGGTGTCGGCCGAGATCGAAGCGCTGGCGCGGCAGGATGAAAATTGCGAGCGCCTGATCACCGTGCCGGGGATCGGCCCGATCATCTCAAGCGCGGTGGTGGCAGCGATCGGCAATGGCGCCGGCTTCAAGCAGGGACGCGATTTCGGCGCTTGGCTGGGGCTAGTACCCAAGCAGGAGTCGACGGGTGACCGCACGATCCTGGGCAAGATCTCCAAGCGCGGCAACATTTACCTGAGGACGCTGTTCGTGCAGGCCGCGCACGTCGTCCTGGGGCGGCGGTCGAGCGCGGCCATGCGGGGTCTGTGGCCCTGGATCGAGCAAGCATCGAAACGGCTGCACCGCAACCTGCTGGCGATCGCGCTCGCCAACAAGCTCGCCCGCATCGCCTGGGCCGTTCTCGCGCGCGGGCACGCCTATCAGACGAGGATTGTCGCCAATGCCGCGTGACAACAGGCTCGCTCAGGT
>VAZV01000105.1 GCA_005884765.1 Alphaproteobacteria bacterium | reverse complement strand
CATCTCCATCGCACGCCTGAAAATCGATCCGGTGTGGGACCCGATCCGCAACGACCCCGGCTTTCAACAACTCCTCGCCATGCAGGAGCATGTGGGCCCATGAGATCGAAACGTCTGTAGCGCTGGGATATGTTTCAGCACATCAGCGTCCTTGTATCCTTCATCTTCGCCATCGCGTTGACGCATGTTTTTTCGAGCGCGTCGCAATTGCTGCTGGCTCGCGACCGCGTGCGCTTCTCTGCCCTGCTTACGGTATCGATGGTTAACGCTGCGCTCGGTGTGATCATCAACTGTCTCGGCCTTTGGGAGCTCCAGAATATCGAGCATTGGACGCTTGGTGAAGTAATGCTTCAACTCGGCTGGGTGGTCCCGAATTACTTTAGCTGTTCACTCGTAGCGATGCCTTGTAGCGAAACCGGATTACTCGATATGTCAGACTTCTTTGAGCGACAACGTCGCGTTATTTTCTCTGCGACCCTTGCACTCTCCGTGATGGGAGGGCTGGCGACCTACCTCGACCGCAACAACTTTCAGGGATGGAAGCCTAACGACTGGATCGGTGCAGAGCTGCTCGGATTGTTGCTCGCCGTTTGTGCGGTGCTGGCGGGCTGGGCAAAGCCGCGCTGGCTGCAATGGGCCGGCGTCGGCGGCATGTTCGTTCAAAACGTTTCATTTTTTGTTTTTTACACGCTTGGCTCCTAGCAGCGTCCTATGGGTAATCCCAATCTCTTCTCCGAGCTGAAGCGGCGGAACGTCCTTCGCATGGCGGGACTTTATCTCGTCGGCGCATGGCTGGTCGTGCAAGTGGCCGGGACAGTGCTGCCAATGTTCGGGGTACCCGAGTGGCTTCCGCGCACCATAGTTGTGTTGCTAGTGATCGGGTTCGTTCCCGCGGTAATCTTTAGCTGGGTTTTCCAACTAACGCCGCAGGGCCTGAAGCGCGAGGACGATTTGGCGCCTGAGCAATCGATCACTCCGCAGACCGGGCACTGGATGGACCGCATGATCATCGTGGTACTGGTCCTGGCGCTTGGCTATTTTGCGTTCGACAAGTTCGTGCTCGCGCCCAGACGCGAGGCTGCGCTTGTGTCCAGCGTCCTGCCTAACGAATCAAAGTCTGTCATTAACGCAAAATCGATCGCGGTCCTTCCGTTCGAAAATCTGAGCGAAGAAAAAGCGAACGCCTTCTTCGCCGAGGGCGTGCAGGACGAGATTTTGACCGCCCTTTCGAGAATCGCCGATTTGAAAGTCATCAGCCGCGCGAGCGTCATGCAGTACAAAAGCGGCGGGCCGCGCAATCTGCGCGAGATCGGACAGCAACTCGGCGTGGCGCATGTGGTCGAAGGCAGTGTGCAACGCGCGGCCAACAAAGTGCGGGTGATCGCGCAATTGATCGATGCCCGCACCGACGCGCATCTGTGGGCACAAACCTACGATCGCGATCTGGCCGATGTCTTCGCCATCCAAAGCGAGATTGCCAAGGCGATTGCGGATCAGCTACAGGCAAAGCTCTCTAGAGCGGAGCAACAAGCGATCTCAGATCGTCCGACTCAGAATGTGGAGGCATACGATGCCTATTTGCGCGGATTGGCGATCGAGCATGATCAATACGCGCGGCTGGCCTCAATCCGAAGTTTTCTCTTTTTTAGCGGGCTCGATCTCGCGGCGAACTCCGCCGCTGCGGTAAAAGAAGCGGTTGATCAATCGGTTGCGCTTCGGCCGGACGCCGGTGAAACCTGGATCGCATTAGGGGCGTATCGTTATCGTGTTTTACGCGACTTCCCCTCTGCGCTTCAAGCTTACGACGAGGCACGAAAACGCCTGCCGAACAACGCGTCCGTGCTGCAGTATATGGCCTACGTAGAACGGAGACTTGGGCAATGGGAAAGGGCGACAGAGCATTATCGACGAGCGGCCGAACTCGATCCGCGCGACTTCCAGATTTTTGTTTCAATGGGATCTGAGTGCTTGAATTTGCTTCGCCGCTTCAAAGAAGCGCATGCTGCCCTGGATCACGCGTTGGAGATTTCACCTAACGAGCCAGGGGCTCTGGCCTACAAGGCGTTCCTGTTTCAATGTGAGGGTCGCCTCCGGGAGGCGGCGGAAATCCTCGCGCGCATCCCGCACGATTCCCGCGATGAAGTTGTGGACTACACTCGGGTGACGCAAGCAATCCGGGAACGCCAATTCGAAGAGGCGATAGCCATTATCAAGGCACATGTCGATGGACCGAAGAGCTCGCTCAGCAGCACGGCCAAGCTCTTCCTGGTCCAGCTCGGTTACTGCCAGGAGTGGAGCGGTCAATCGGATGAGGCAAGACTGACCTACGCGCGCGCCGTCCAGTCAATCAAGTCATCGCCCGATTTTGTCGTCGCTCCCGAGGGTATCGGTCTTCCTTATCAACTTGCACTGGCCTACGCCGGTTTGGGCGACAAGGAAAAGGCGTTGGAACAAGCGCGACGAGCCGTGGCCGACTACGAGACTGATGCTGTGTCCAAACCCCAGGCCGAAATCGCCCTCGCGCAGATTCAGACGCGCTTTGGCGATTTCGATTCAGCTATCGCAGCTCTTCCGCATCTGTTGGAGGTTCCGGCCGGAATAAATGTCGCGGACCTGCGCTTTGATCCGTTCTGGGACCCGCTTCGCAAAGATCCGCGCTTCGAAAAAATCGTAGAGTCGCTGGCGCCGAAAGATGCGACTTCAACCAAGTGAAGATCGAGAACTTCTTCTCTGAGCTGAAGCGGCGCAACGTCATCCGCATGGCTGGACTTTATCTCGTCGGTGCATGGCTGGTCGTGCAAGTGGCCGGGACAGTGCTGCCAATGTTCGGGGCGCCCGAGTGGCTTCCCCGCAGCATCGTCGTTTTGCTGGCGGTCGGGTTCGTTCCCGCGGTGATCTTTAGCTGGGTTTTCCAACTAACACCGGAAGGCTTGAAGCGCGAGGACGATGTGGCGCCCGAGCGCTCGATTACTCCGCAGACTGGGCGACGGATGGACCGCGTGATCATCGTGGTGTTGGTCCTGGCGCTTGGGTATTTTGCGTTCGACAAGTTCGCGCTCGCGCCCAGACGCAAGGCTGCACTTGTGTCCAGTGCCCTGCCTAACGAGTCAAAGTCGGTCATTAACGCAAAATCAATCGCGGTGCTTCCGTTCGAAAATCTGAGCGAAGAAAAAGCCAACGCCTTCTTCACCGAGGGCGTACAGGATGAAATTCTCACCGACCTAGCAAAGATCGCGGACCTGAAAGTGATAAGCCGCACGAGCGTGATGCA
This sequence comes from Alphaproteobacteria bacterium, assembly GCA_005884765.1. GTDB lineage: Bacteria > Pseudomonadota > Alphaproteobacteria > Rhizobiales > Xanthobacteraceae > Bradyrhizobium. The sequence continues at coordinate 782 of VAZV01000105.1, read as the reverse complement.
ATACAAGAGCGGCGCGCCGCGCAATCTGCGCGAAATCGCGCAGCAACTGGGAGTCGCGAACGTGGTAGAAGGAAGCGTTCAGCGCTCGGGCAATCGCGTGCGTGTCAACGCGCAGTTAGTCGATGCCCGCACCGACGCGCATCTGTGGGCGCAAACCTACGATCGCGATCTGGCCGATGTATTCGCCATTCAAAGCGAGATCGCCAAAGCTATCGCCGACCAGTTGCAGGCGAAGCTTTCGCCTAACGAGAAGAAAGCCATCGAGCAGCCGCCCACCACCGATCTGGCGGCTTTCGATCTTTACAGCCATGCGAAGTCACTTCTCCTCACGGCAGGTTTCAGCGTGACAGGCGAGCCAGACCTGCGGAAGGGAATTGAACTTTTGGATGAAGCGGTCAAGCGCGATCCGTCATTTTTCGACGCCTACTGCCAGCTCGCCTATGCCCACGAATTCCTTTATGCGGTACGGGGGTCTGATCACACGTCCGCCAGGCTTGCGCTGGCTGCAGCTGCGGTGCAAGCCGCGACACGGCTGCGACCGGATGCTGCCGAAACGCATTTGGCGCGCGCGCAATATCTCTACTACGGGCTGCGCGACTATGCCGGCGCCCTCGCCGAATTGGAGATCGCGCGGCGAGGGTTACCCAACGATCCGCGTCTCTTCGAACTCACCGGCTATATTCTGCGTCGGCGCGGCCAACAGGAGGAAGGGCTGCAGAATCTGCAGCGCGCGGTGGAGCTGGATCCGCGCAACTTTTATACTCTGCAACAGATCGCGCTCA
>VAZV01000104.1 GCA_005884765.1 Alphaproteobacteria bacterium | reverse complement strand
GTCCCGAGCAGGTGAAAGAACTGCAAAAGGCCCGCAAAGTCTTCGAGGAGGTGCGGCCTTATGGCTCGGTCGATACGGAGGCCGCCTACAAGAAGGATACCGACCTCGCCTACGAGGTCGCTGGCGGCCGGGTCAACCGCGCCATCCGCGCGCTCCAGCTCGAAACCGAACTGCGCATCGCTCCTAGCCGCTACGCCGACCGCTTCGTGGAGCGCTGGCAGAAGCTCGATCAGTCCAGCCTGCGTCAGTATCGGGCGGGCGATTTTTCCGGCTACGAGGCCACGCGCTCGGCGATGGGCGACATGGCGAGAGGCCTCGAACGCGATCCACAACTGGAGTCCCTCCTCGAGAACCGGAAGCGGGAGCTTGGCATCACCTTCGAAACAGGCCGCCGGCTCGGCCTCGAACTCGCCTTCTCCCTCGGCATTGACCTCGATAGAGGCCGAGGCCTCGGAATTTGACCCATCCAATTTTCCGCCGGTTCTACGCCACAGTGAGCGATGCCAAAAACTCTCTTGCGCGCCTGTCACCGCCTGTCTTGTCTGGTCTCAGACGCCTTCAGAAACAGCCAGCAGGATGCAGCGCGGCCATGCGCGAACCCGACCGTATTATCCGTTTGAAAACCGTCCTTGCTAGGACCGGGCTGTCGCGGTCCACCATTTACCGCAAGATCGCCGAGGGCACGTTCCCGACTCAGCTCAAAATCAGCACCAACGGGGCCGGCTGGCATGAATCGGACATCAACCGCTGGATCGCAGATCCAGTCGGATGGCGCCCGAAACGCGAGCTCGATGCGGTTGGGTGAGGTTGGAGAGAGCTTCCGACCGTCCCATTCTTACTCTCCTGCACGCAGGAGTTAGGAGGCTGCATCGACAAGCCTTTTGGTCGATACCATTGGCAATATAAAGCTTGGTGCAGTCCGGATGACGCGCTACGCGCCGATGTCTTCGAAACAACGCAAGTTGAGACGGTGCAAGCTACCAGGGAAGCGCGTCATCTCGCAAAGCGACTCCACACACGTCACCCTGTGCAAATGCCAACTCACGCGGCTCGGTCCTGATCCCCCACTATGGCAGAGATCATCGAAGCACCTCTATGAACCATGGCTGACAACGACAACAACAAGCGCCGGCTCGCCGAGTTTAAGGACGGGTGTCGCTATGGGAAGTTCGGGAAAACGAAAGCTTATGAGCTGATCGCTCAGGAACGGATCAGGGCCTACAAGATGGGAGGCAAGACGCTTATCGATCTCGATAGCATCGATGAATATCATGCCTCGCTGCCACGCGTTGAATCACGGGCTATGCTTTAGGCCGATTTGCGCAGCGGCACGGCAACTCCCTTGCGCAGGCGGTCGAGACGATTGGCCCAATGCTGCATCAGGCGCACGCGTTCGCTCCAATAGGCTGCCCGGTTGTAGATGCCGCGAACCTTGTTCTTGTCGCCCTTGGCAAGCTGGCGCCGCACCACCTCGTCGCGGCGCCGCCTCTTTTTCTCGTCCGTTTCATGTGCGAGCTGAGCTTCCACCACATCACCATCGAATGCGCCTTCTTCGTTGAGCAAGGTCGAGGCGCTGGACCGGAAGCCATGCGCGCAGTGGTCGCCACCGGGGCCGGTGTCGTAGCCCATGATCCGCAGGGCCTTGTTGATCGTGTTGTCGGACATAGGCACATCATCGTCATGGGAGAACAAGTAGCGGCCGCGGCCGGTCAAAGGTCGCAGCTCGGCGAGGATAGCGAGCGCCTGGCGGGAGAGTGGCACTTCGTGATCATCGCGCATCTTCATCTTCTCGGAGGGGATCAGCCATATGCGGTTCTTCTCGTCAAACTCAGCCCACTCAGCCAGCCGCAACTCGCCGGGCCGCACCATGGTCAAGGCGATCAGCTTGAGCGCGTAACGCACCAGTCCGCCGTTCTTGGCGTCATAGACCTCAATCCGGCGCATCAGGTCGCCGACGTCGTCGGGATCGGTCAGCGCGGGGCGCGGATTGCCCTTGGGTGCCTTGGTGAGCGCGTGCTTCAAGTCACGGGTGGGGTCGCTGTTGCAATACGAGGCGCCGACGCCAAATTGGAAGACCCGCGAGGCGGTCGAGCGTACGCGTCCGACGGTGTAGTACCGGCCGCGGGCCTCGACACGCCGGAATGCCGTCAGCAATTCCGGCGGAGCGATCTCGCAAAGCGGTCGGTCGCCGATCTCACGATTGAGCTGAGCGAGATTCCAGCGTTCCCGCTTGATCGTCGACTGGGCCTTGTTCTCTTTTTCGAGCTTCGTGGTCGCCCATTCTTCGCCGACTGCCCGGAACGTGTGCTTGAGCTTTTCGTCTTCCTGTCGCTTGGCCTCACGCGCTGCGACTGGATCTTGGCCCTGATCGAGCAGCCTTTCCGCGTTGTGGCGCTTTTCGCGCGCGGCCTTGAGTCCGACGCCGGGAAAGGTGCCAAACGACATATTTTTGCGCTTGCGGGCGAACCCGTAACGGTAGAGCCACAGCTTGGTCCCATTGGGCCGAACCACGACGCTGAGGCCCTGGCCGTCGGCAATCGCGTATTCCTTGTCCGCCGGCGTCGCATTGCGGATTTTCGTGTCGCTCAGTTCATCCATGGGAAGGCTCCCCCTCGCAATCGGGCGGCCAGCCAGTGTACCCGGCCCTTCCAGTGTACCCACAGTGTACCCGAAGTCGCCGGATGCCCTCGGACGGCCGCAAACCGTACCGGGCGTCAATATATGAAGGAAATGCCTTATTTTACGAGGGTTCTTGCTGATCGGCGAACTAGCGCGGACAAGAAAGAACGGAGCCGGAAAGGTCAATG
>VAZV01000169.1 GCA_005884765.1 Alphaproteobacteria bacterium | reverse complement strand
CGTCCAGGACCGAGGCGGTCAGCGACATCTGCGCGCCCTCGATGACGGCAAATCCCGCGATCGGTGAGTTGCAATGGCCATTGAGCACCCACAACACCTCGCGCTCGGCATCGGCGCATCGATGCGCGGCCGGATCGTCGATCGAGGAAAGAAGCTGGCGCGTCTGCCAGTCCTGCGCGGCGCATTCCACCGCGACGATGCCCTGCCCCACCGCCGGCAGCATATCGCAAACCGGAAACTCATAGGCGATGCGACCCGCGAGGCCGACGCGCTCAAGGCCGGAGCGCGCCATGATCAGCGCATCGGCTGGGCCGACCGCGCCGCCATCGGGAAGGCGCTGCAGTTCGGCATTGTCGAGCTTGCGCACGCGCGTATCGGCGGCGCCGCGATAGTGGATGATTTCGACATCCGGAAACAGCCTTCGCGCGTAGGCCGCGCGGCGCACCGCGTTGGTGCCGATCTTGAAACCCTGACCGCCCGCGCGCCTGAAATCCTCGATCGAGAGACCAGGCCGCAACACAAGGACATCGCCGGGCGGATCACGCGCCAACGTCGCGCCGATCACAAGGCCGGGGGTGTCTTCATTGCCCGGCATGTCCTTGAGGGAATGCATCGCGGCGTGCAGCTCGCCCGAGAGCACGGCCTCGCGTATTTGCGCAACGAACGCGCCGCCCTTGCCGCCATGCGGCAGCAGCTTGCCGGTCTGGTCGATGTCGCCAGTGGTTTCGAATTTCACGATCTCGACGTCGAGGCCGGGCACCGCCGCGGTCAGGCGCCGCGCGATTTCAGCGGTTTGCGCCAGCGCCATCGCGCTCTTGCGCGTGCCGATCCGCAATCGATCCGCCACTAGCTGCACTCCTTTGTCATCGCGCATCCTCGACAATCATATCGGAGGCTTTTTCGGCGATCATGATGGTCGGGGCATTGGTATTGCCCGACATCAGGTCCGGCATCACGGAGGCATCTACCACGCGCAGGCCCGCGATGCCGCGAACGCGAAGCCTTTGATCGACCACGGCCAGGGCATCATTGCCCATCCGGCAGGTCGAGGTCGGATGATAGACCGTGCTGCCGGTCTGGCGGCAGAACGCCAAAATGTCCTCGTCGCTCACGACCTTCGATCCCGGGTAGAGCTCGTCGACGCAATATGATTTCAGCGCCGGGGCGGCCAGGATCTTGCGCAATATCCTCACGCCATCGATGAAGGCGGTGCGGTCGGTCTCGGTGGCGAGATAGTTGATGCGGATTTCCGGCGGCATGGCTGGATCGGCACTTTTGATGCGAAGCGAACCGCGGCTCTCGGGCCGCAACTGGCAGACCGACGCGGTAAAGCCGGAGAAGCTATGCAGCTTCTCGCCCATCTTGTCGGTCGAGAACGGCAGAAAGTGAATCTGGACATCAGGGGTGGCCAATCGAGGACTGGTCTTGAAGAACGCGCCCGATGTTCCCGCCGCGATGGTGAGCGGGCCTCTTCGAAGCGCCGCGTAGCGCACACCGGCCATGATCCGGCGAAGCGGATGATTGACGGTGTCATTCAGCGTGACGGCTTGCGCGCAACGCGTGACGATGCGGACCTGCATATGATCCTGAAGGTCGTTGCCGACACCGGGCGCGTCGAGCACCACGTCGATGCCGTGCTGCCTGAGGAGATCGGCGGGGCCGACGCCGGAGAGTTGCAAGAGCTGCGGTGAGTTGTAGGCGCCGCTTGCGACCAGAATCTCTCTTCGCGCTCGCGCGGTCCGCAAAGTCCCGTTCTGAGTGTATTCAACGGCCCGGGCGCGGCGCCCCTCGAACACGATGCGCTGCGCCAGCGCCGACGTTTCGACATGCAGATTGCCGCGGCGACGCGCCGGGCGAAGATACGAGAACGCGGTGCTGGCGCGACGGCCGCGCCGGGTCGTAGTCTGGAAGAATCCGGCGCCTTCCTGGGTGGCTCCGTTGAAGTCGGGATTGGTGGGAATGCCGACTTCGGCGGCGGCCACCACGAAAGCCTCCGACAAGGGATCGGCGTGCCGCCAGTCCGACACCGGCAGCGGGCCACCGGTGCCATGATATTTGTCGGCGCCGCGCTGCTGGTTCTCGGCTTTCTTGAAATAGGGCAACACGTCGTCATAGCCCCAGCCGGCATTGCCGCGCTGGCGCCAGCGGTCGTAATCCTCGTGCTGGCCGCGCACGTACAACAGGCCGTTGATCGAACTCGAGCCGCCGAGCACTTTGCCGCGCGGCTGAAACACCTGCCGGCCGTTCAGCCCCGGTTCGGGCTCGGTCTGATACATCCAGTTGACGGATTTTTCCTTGAAAAGCTTGCCGTAGCCGAGCGGCACATGGATCCAGATGTGGGTATCCCTGGGGCCGGCCTCCAGCAGCAGCACCGAATGCTTGCCGTCGGCGGTCAGGCGGTTCGCCAGCACGCAACCGGCCGAACCGGCGCCAACAATGACGTAATCGAATTCGGAAGCATTGTTATTATTGTTCATTAGGTCTCCCACGCCCGTATCGTGGCCAACAGGTAGCGGGGGCATCCCACAGGGTCAATTGCAAAACGGGTGATTTCGATTGACGATGGCGGAGCCGCCCGGCGACAATGAACGCAAATAATACGGAGGAAACTCGAATGAGCGTCTCTCGCCGCCATGCGCTGGCGTCCTTGATCGCCGCCGCCTTGCTGGCGATGCCTGCGGTCGCGCACGCCGAAACCATCCGCATCGGACTGCCGACCAAGACCTACTGGCCAACCACCGTCGCCGAAACCGCGGTCAAGCAAAAGCTGTTCGAAAAGGAAGGCATCACCGCGGAGCTTACGATCTACCGCAGCGGCGCCGAGACCTTCGAGGCCATGGCGGCGGGCGCCGCCGACGTCATCCTCGATCCGCCATCGCTGGTCTCCGCAGGCCGCAAGAAAGGCGTGATGTCGCGGATCGTGGCCAACGCCTCAATGGGCAATTTCGGCTGGCAGTTGATGGTGCCGCTGAAGTCTACCATCGAGGTCAAGGACCTCAACGGCAAGAAGGTCGCGATCACGGCGGCCGGCTCTGGCTCCGACCTGTTGGCGCTGTGGACCATCCAGGACAGAAAGATCGACTTCACCCGCGTGCCGGTCGGCGGCGGCGGGCTGGTGCCCAATCTGCTCGCCAACAATGTCGACGCCGCGGTGGTCTATTCGCCCCTGAGCTTCCAGATTTCGAAATCGGGCGAAGCGCGAACCATCCTGGATTATGCCAGGGAAGTGCCGCCGAACCTGACCGCGGGCTGGATCGTGCTCGACAAATTCGCGCAAGAAAAACCTGCGCTGGTGCAGAAGGCGCTCAACGCGCTCTATGGTGCCGTCGCCTTCATGCGCAACGATCGCGACGCCACGGTCAAGCTGATCGCAGACCTCTATGAGATGCCCAGTGAGATCGCCGCGCTCGAATACGAGAACACGATCCTCAAGCTCGAGACCGACGGCAACATGGCGGCTCCGAACGTATCCGACGCCGTGCAATTGTCGCTCGACCTCGCCAAGCTCGGCGGGCTGAAGGACATCGTGCCCACGCAAGAGGTCATTTCCACCCAGTTCAAGCCGGTAGCGACCAAGCCTTGAGATTTTTCGCGATGGCACTCGGAATCAAGCTTGCCCGTGTCGCAATCATCATAACGATATTCGCGCTATGGGAAGCGTTGTCGCGCAGCGGCATCGTCAACCCGCGGCTCTTGCCTGCGGCGTCCGATACGCTCGCCATGCTCGGGCAATTGCTGCAGCGCGCCAGCGTGCGCAACGACCTCGCCGTGACCGCGAGCGAGGTGCTGACCGCTTTTGCGCTCGCCGTCCCGTTCGGCGCCCTGGTCGGATTTTTGATCGCTGAAAACCGATACTTTGCCGAAGTGGTGAAGCCGCTATTGTTCTTTGCCTTCTCGATCCCGAAGTCGATCTTCCTGCCGATGTTTATCCTGGTGTTCGGCGTCGGCTTTGCGCAGAAGGTGGGGTTCGGCTTCTTCTCCACCATCTTCATCGTCATCATGTCGACCACGACGGCGGTGGAACAAGTCAAGGTCGAGTACCTCACGGTCGCCCGGTCCTACGGCGCGACATCAGCGCAGACCGCGTTGCGCGTCTATCTGCCGAGCATGCTGCCGGTGCTCCTGGAAGCGCTGCGGATTTCGATGATCTTCAACCTGACCGGTGTCATCCTTGCCGAAATGTATGCCTCGCGCGACGGCATCGGCCATCAGATCGCCAGTTGGGGCGAGAACTTCCAGATGAAGCAACTATTGGCCGGCGTGGTGATGATCGCAACAATTGCGATTGCCTTCAACGAAGGGATCCGATGGGTGGAAACGCGATGCAGCCATTGGCGAACATAACGCCACTCAAGAGCGTCCCGCGGGCCGGCGCGATTGAGGTCCGCAGTGTCGGGCAGGTCTTCAAGACCTCGACGCAGGACGTCGTTGCGTTGTCGGAGGTCTCGCTCGAGGTCAAGCCCGGGCGTTTCGTTGTCATTGTCGGGCCGAGCGGCTGCGGCAAGTCGACCTTGCTGATGATGATGGCGGGCCTGCGCCAGCAGACGTCGGGCACGGTCACCATTAACGGCGCGCCGATCCTCAAGCCCGATCCGGACAGGGTCGGCGTGGTGTTTCAGGAGGCGAGCCTGTTTCCATGGCTGACGGCGGAAGAGAATGTCGAATTTCCGCTGGCGCTGCGCGGCGTGGCAAAGAGCGAGCGCCGCGCCAAGGCGCAGGATGCATTGCGGCTGGTCGGCCTTGACGGCTTCGGCAAGCGTCATCCGCATGAGCTGTCCGGCGGCATGAAGCAGCGCGTCTCGATCGCGCGCGGCCTGGTGCAGGACCCGCCGGTGCTCTTGATGGATGAGCCGTTTGCCGCGCTCGACGAACAGACCCGGATGACGATGGGCGACGAGCTGCTTCGCATCTGGGCTGCGACCGGCAAGACTGTCGTGTTCGTCACGCATAGCCTGACCGAAGCGGTTTACCTCGCCGACGAAGTCGTCGTGATGTCGCCGCGTCCCGGGCGCATGGTCGATCATTTGCAGGTGCCGCTCGCGCGGCCGCGCACCTATGAGATGCTGAGCGGGGACGCCTTCGGCAGGTTACGCGACCGCATCTGGCGGCACATCAAGAAATCGGCGTGAGGCGAAAGATGACCGCAAGAGCGCTGCGCCGGCTGATCGTGATGGGCCTCATCGTGTTGTGGGAAGTCCTGCCGCGCAGCGGTGCCATTCCCGAATTGTTCCTGCCTTCGCTATCGTCAACGCTGTTGTCCGGCTGGAACGAGGCCGCCGAATATCGCCAGGCGCTGGCGGTGACGCTCTCAGAGGTCGCAATCTCGTTTGCCTTCGCCTGCGGCGGTGGCATCCTGTTCGGCGCAGTGGTCGGCAGCCTGCCGCGGCCGCGCATCCTGATCATGCCAATGATCTCGAGCCTCTATGCGGTGCCGCTCGTCATCCTCTATCCCGTCTTCACGGTGTGGTTCGGCATCGGGCCGGAATCCAAAATCGCGTTTGCGGCGATCTATGGGTTCCTGCCGACGATGCTTTCGACCGCCGCCGGCATCCAGACCATCGATCCGCAGCTCCTGCTCGCGGCACGCAGCATGGGCGCGACGCTGAGCCAGCGTCTCGTCCGCGTCATCATTCCGGCGGCGATCCCGACGGTGCTGTCGGGCTTGCGGGTTGGCGGCGCACTGGTCATCGTCGGCGTGGTTGTGTCCGAAATGCTGATTTCCTCGGCCGGCATCGGCTACCTGATCTCGCGCTACCGGACCATCCTCGACACGCCGCATGTGTTCGCGGGGGTGCTGTTGGTGCTGGCGATGGCGGTTGCGTTCAATGCTGCGATCAAATGGATCGAGCGCAGGTGCGCGATTTGGCGAACCGGGACGCAGGGTGGCCAGCGCGCCGCCCGGGAGATTACAGCGAGCCCGTTGCAGCCGGCAACCTGACAAGCCCGCTTTGGCAAAAGCAAAACGAGGAGAACACCCGTGAACCTGCCAAAGCATCTGTTGCCAACCACAGTGGTCGGAAGCTACCCGCAACCCGAATGGCTGGTCGACCGCGCCATGTTGTCAAAGTCGGTGCCGCGCACGCGCATGCACGAGATGTGGCGGCTGCCTGCGGAACACCTCGAGGAAGCGCAAAATGACGCCACCATCGTCGCGATCCGGGACATGGAGCGCGCCGGCATCGATATCGTGACCGACGGTGAAATCCGCCGCGAGAGCTATTCCAACCGCTTTGCCACCGCGCTCGACGGCATCGATGCCGACAACCCCGCCATCATCGTGGCACGGACGGGACAACAGACGCCGGTGCCGCGCGTGGTGGGAAAAGTGCGGCGCAGCCGCCCGGTCGAACGGCAGGATATGGAATTCCTTCGCCGCAACACCGATCGCGCCGCCAAAATCACGCTGCCCGGTCCGTTCACGATGAGCCAGCAGGCCAAGAACGAATTTTACGAGGACGACGAGGAACTGGCGATGGCGTTCGCCGAAGCGGTCAATGCCGAAGCCCTCGAACTGGAAAAGGCCGGCGCCGACGTGATCCAGCTCGACGAGCCCTGGGTGCGCAACAATCCCGATCTCGCCCGGCGCTACGCCGTCAAGGCGATTAATCGCGCATTGCACGGCATTACCGTGCCGACCGTGGTCCATTTGTGCTTCGGATATGCCGCGGTGGTGCCGGGCTCGACCAAGCCCGCCGGGTATTCGTTCCTCGCCGAACTCGCCGACACCAGCGCTGATCAGATCTCGATCGAGGCGGCGCAGCCAAAGCTCGATCTCGGCGTGCTCAAGGATCTCGCGTCGAAGAAGATCATGCTTGGCGTGCTCGATCTCGGCAACCCGCAGGTCGAGACCGTTGCGGACATCGCCGATCGCATCCGCAACGGCCTGAAGCACGTCGCGGCGGAACGGCTGGTCGTCGCGCCCGATTGCGGCATGAAATACATGCCGCGTGCTGTCGCGTTCGGAAAATTGAAAGCGATGTGCGACGCCGCCGCCATCGTTCGCAACGAGATCGGCTAGCGGCTTGGCAAACAGACGCCGCGAGCGTACGGAGGCCTGACAGAACGATGCGCTTGGGCTAGAACCAAATCGGGGCGTTGGTGAGGGAGAAGGTCCGGTGCACCACATGAAAGTCGTTTGTCTTCTGCTCGGCCTGATCTTGATCCCGGCGGGGTCCCAAGCCGGAACGATATTGATCACCGAACAGGAAGCGAGCCTGCCCAATGGGCATGCCGGAGCCATCTCCCGTGGCATTACCCGTGGCCCCAGTGTGGAATTGGTGCAGCCCGCCGAGACCGCGCATTCGCCGGTCCATTTCCAGGTCAGGTTTCAGGCGTTCGGCGGCAACAAGATCGATCTCGATACGCTCCGCGTCAGCTATCTCAAGACCCCGGAGGTCGATCTGATGCCGCGCCTGATGCGATTTATCCAGCGCAGCGGCATCGATATCCCGGACGCGGAGATCCCGCCCGGCGAACACTCGTTTCACATCGAGGTTTCCGACACCGAGGGGCGGACCCGAAGCTCCATCCTGGTTTTCAAAGTCGTGCCATGAACGGCGGAAAATTGCTGTGTCCGTTTTGCATTGAAGAGAATAGCCCTGGCGCCACCGTTTGCAGGGTCTGCCATCGCGACATCGTCATCCCCGCCCCGTTCCGCGCCTAACACCAGGAACTGTTGCGCAAGCGAGAACAACCCAGGTTGGAACTTGATCGCGTCAAGGCCAGGCTTGGCCCGGCCGGCCGATGGTTCGGGATTTGACCGGAGTGTCCCTTTGATCCATCATCGGATTCGCTGCGACCGTTTCCGGTTCAATCTACACCGGCCTGAAGGGGTTTCTACTCAATTAGCAATCAAATGCATCCTCGGACTTTGTCGGGGCGCGCATGGTCGATTTGAGCTGGCGCCGCAGCCAATCGAACGCGAATTCCTTGGCAAGCGTCGGATTGTCGACCTGCCCCGGCGCCGAGGCGGTCTCTTCGTCGGTGAAGACCTTCAAGTCATGATTGAGGCCCGATCGAAGATTTAAGATTCTGATATCCTCGACATCCTCGACGGCAGCGAAATCGCTCTCGCCGATCAGCGTCAGCCATGAAAGCGCGGCGAGCGACTTGGAGTCCACGTGGCTCGGCGAGACCATGCGGTTGCCGACGTTGGGTGCCACGCCCCCTGAAATTCTCCTGACCGCAAAAGCCCGTTCCTTGGCTTCCCAAAGTCCGCCATCGCACACTGCAGCCACAAAGCGATCGTCGTGCTTCGCGGCCTGCGTGGCGTAAGCGGCGCCGAGACCGTCGCCATAGATCGCAATCCGGTGCGAATCGACGTCGGCGCGCGTGAGCAGATAATCCAGCCATCGGCTGAGCGGAACATGGATTTCTGCCAGTCTGCTGCCCCCGTGGCGACCTGTGAGAGGATCGAAGCCGGGATGGTCGACGAGAAGAAGCGATAGCTCGTTCGCGGCGCCATGCCGGCGCATCGTGTACAGCAAGTCTTCCTTGAAGGAATTCATGGCGCCGACGCAAACGACCACCGCCGTGGGACCGGTGCAGGAAACCGGGAGAAAGTAGGCTTCGAGCGGCCGGCCGCTGCCGTCATCGATTCGGACGATGCTCGCGCGCGGCGTCGCATGTTGCAGATAAAGACGCGAGCACAACCGCATCGAATCAATCGTCGGCTGCCGGCGTGCGTCGTCGTTGTTGAGGAATGCTTCGGCGGTCCGATAGTAGTTTGACGCGCGCAACCAGTTGCCGGTCGCCATGTTCAGGCCGCCGGATTCGAAAGCGGCGTCGCCGCGCTGCTTGGTCCTGGCGGCGACCGCCGTCCAGGCGTCGTACCAGCTTGCCGGACTCGAGTGTTCGATGTGCCGTGCCGCCCAGAAACATTCCGAAACGGTGCTCGCACCTTCCGTTGCGGTGGCAAGCACGCGCATGAACTCGCAGGAATAGTCTTCATTGCCCGGCCATTGCGGCCAACCACCGGGACCGAAAATCGGTCCCGACTTTCGCCGCCTTGGTCGCGGCTTTTCTTGTTTTTTTGTCATGGTAGGCTCGCGTACGGATACAGGCCTCCTGGCGATTTGAAGCGACGTCACGAGTCCCCACCCAGTCCTGTACAGACGGCTCACAAAAAAATGTTGGAATAAATGTTACGGCACCTCCAGGTGCCTGCCAAGCACATGACTGCACTGCTCTCGCGCTCTTGATCGATATGACGTATGGATGACGCTTGTGACCGGCATGGCACACGGATGAATTGGAATGCTCAGCGAACAGGCAATCAGGATGTGAGACGGCAAGCCGGCCACACCAGCCCTGCCACCAGCTACAAATCCGCGCTGAGCTTGAGCGCGGCTTTCTCCAGGCGATTTTCCAGCAACGAGAGCTTGCCGAGAATATCCTTCACGGTTGCTTCGTTGAATTCGGAGAATATGAATTTGCTGAATAACTCTTGTTTGGCGGAAAGATCCGCTGCGTGCTTGCGCGCTTTCTCGGAAAGCGACATCAGCACGACTCTCGCATCCTCGCGCGAGGACGTGCGTTTTAGCAGGGACATTTTCTCAAGCATCTTCGATTGTGACGCCACGACCTTGGTCGAGGTCCGACACCGCCATCAGAATCATCCACTGCGGACCGGTGACGCCCAGATTCTGGGCCCAGAAGTCACGAATCTGATCGAGGTGGACGTTGATCGACGTTATTTCCCAAAGGAATCTCCGAAACATATCCTGGCACGGATCGCTGACTACCTTGCGGGAAGCTCCTTCACTTGCACGAACGGTCACCGCTCGAGCCTGAGAGATGGTTCGCTTGGCCATGTCCGCCCCGTTAGTGTGTGTAGTTTCAGTAAGTAGATCAACTAATTGTGTTCCGGACAAGCCCCCCAATAGTCATGTTGCGCAAAAAACACACGAATGCACAAAAGATTACATGATTAGATAAACTATTTTACGAACATAAGTTGAGCATGCATTGTCCCAAGTGCCCTGGAAAATATTCTCGGGCGCCCATTCGACGATCCCGCGGAAGATTCGGGTTCTGGGGGGTGGAGCCTTCCTATAAACTTGGAGACTTAAATGAACACGATTAAGAGCCTACTCCTCGGCTCAGCGGCGGGTCTTCTCGCCATGGGCGGGGCACAGGCGGCTGATCTTCCGGTCAAGGCCAAAGCGGTCGAATACGTGAGGATCTGCTCTCTGTATGGTGCCGGATTCTTCTACATTCCGGGCACCGACACTTGCATCAAGCTGGGTGGTTATCTGCGCGCCGACCTGACGATCAACGGCGGCGTCTATGATCAGCCGTTCTGGAACGGCGAAGGCGGCATCCGTGACCGGTATGCGAACTTCTATAACGACCGTTCGCGTTTGGCGCTGACCATCGATACCCGCACCGCGACGGAATACGGCGTTGTCCGTACTTTCACGCAGGGCGACTTCCAGTTCTCGACCTTTGGCGCGACCAGCAGCGTTGGTATTGCCGGCAGCGTCAACCCGAGCGCAACGCAGGGCCAAGTCAACAACGACACCAACGGCAACGGCTACGTCGCGGTTGAATTTGCGTTCGTCCAGTTCGCCGGCTTCACCTTCGGTAAGTCCGCCTCGGCCTACGCCACGCCATGGCATGGCTATCCGGGCAACAACTCGTCGTTCCTGGTCGGCACTTACGATTCGGTCACCGGTATCAACAACATCCAGTACACCTGGCAGTTTGGTAACGGCGTGTCGGCGACGTTGGGTATCGATGACAGCTCCTCGGCTGGCTTCAACCGCACGCAGATCATCAACGCGGTAGGCGGTGCGGCTGGGGGCTCGATCGGCTTCGGTGGTGCGGCGAGCTCGTTCATCACCGGTGTTGGCACGGCGTACGGCGGCACCAGTGTTCCCGATTTCGTCGGCAACGTGAGGGTCGATCAGGCTTGGGGTCTGTTCCAGATCTCCGGTGCTATCCATGATGACCACGCGGCCTACTTCTCCAACGCCAACGTCGTCGGATCGACGTTCAACGGCGGCGTTTCGCAGACTGGCGCTGTGAACTTCGGTCATCCCGACGACAAGTATGGCGGGGCCGTGATGGCTGCGTTGCAGATCAAGAACATCCCGACCGGTGCCGGCGACGACATCAAGATGTCGGGGTCCTGGTCGTTGGGCGCATCGCATTACGTGTTGGGAACCAGCGCGGCGGATCCGTCTTCGTTCGACATCTATAGCGGCACCAAGTTCGCCATGGGCGTCGTGACGGACTCGATCTATTCGGGCGCGAGCGCGGTCAACGGAAATGGTGTGACGCAACAGCAGTTGACCCGCGGTTGGGGCTTCCAGGGTGCGTACAACCACAACTGGGATCCCTACTGGTCGACCAGCTTGTTCGGCGGCATCGCCGGGCTCAGCTACAACCAGACCGCCAAGCAGCTCTACTGCAACACCTACGCGGTCAACGCCGGCGTCGCCATTCGCGGCGGTGGCGTCACCTCCGGCGGCGGCACCGGTGGTAGCTTCGGGGCAGGTTCGATTTGCGACCCGGGCTTCACGATCTCCGAGATCGGCCTGATCACTCGCTGGACCCCGGTCAAGAACCTGACGTTCAGCGCCGAAGTGCTGTACGCCTACCTGAAGACCAATATGGCCGGCACGATCACCGGCGCGCCGTCCTCGTCCCTGCCGCTGGCCAGCACTACTTACAACTTCGGCAACAACGGCACGGCTTCGCTGAACCTGCGCGTTCAGCGCAACTTCTGATCCCGATCGTCCAAGCGCGATCTAACCGAACCCCGGCGGGAAACCGCCGGGTTTTTCTTTGGCATCGCGACCGAAACTACGAAACATAACGAGACGATAGCGCCCCTAAAATTATTTTTAGATGAGTAACTAAGGTAATTGAAAAACATATTGAACACATATATAAGGTTCGTGTTGCTGACCAAGTTTCTGGCCAGCCGCTTTTTCGAAGGAGAGCTCTAACCAAGCTTCTTTGTTAACCTCCAAAAGCCTCCGGCAATGCCCTGCCGGAGGCTTTCCAATTTTGATGGCCCCTCAAGCGCGCGTCGCGCCGTCGGCACACGAGACGATCAAGGGTGCAGATGCGGTTGCGTATTCGGCGGGGGCGCGTGCTCCATCGCTGCCTGCTCGGCAATCTGTCTCCGTGCACGGCAAGCGGAGTACCGATCCAGAGCGGATCGGCCAGATGATCCCGGCGTGGGTTGGTCGTATTCGGATGGACCAGAATGCTCAAGCTTCCATGATTGAGCATCAGCCACGGCACCAGTTCGGCAAATACTTCGGCAGCAAAGGCGACCTGACACATGGCCTGATCATGAGGGCCCACCTTGACGTCGTGCCAACGCCCCAAGGTGACGGAGAAACGCTCGCCGATCCAGGTGCGCAGCCGCTCGGCCTCCGACCGCGTTGTCGCCGGGTCGTAGTAGACGTGAGCGTGGTAGCTTGCGA
Source organism: Alphaproteobacteria bacterium (assembly GCA_005884765.1). Classification (GTDB taxonomy): domain Bacteria; phylum Pseudomonadota; class Alphaproteobacteria; order Rhizobiales; family Xanthobacteraceae; genus Bradyrhizobium. Next base: position 44,913 of record VAZV01000169.1, on the reverse strand, counting down.
TCTCGCTGGTCGATCGCGGAGCCAGGCTTTCGGGCGAATCGGTCATGGCGATTTCTCGTCTCTATCTCGCGTCGTCGGCGACCGGTGAGGTGACTACCAAGAATACCAGATCGGCAAGGCCGGTGTTCGAAATCGCATGCTCGACGCCCGGCGGCAGGAAGATGACGTCGTGTTTTCGGACCACATGATTCTTGCCGGCAATCTCCATCAGCCCCTCGCCTTCAAGCACGTGGTAGATCTGTTCCTGCACCTGATGCTTGTGACGCGCTACATGGGCCATCGGCTGATACATCGAAATCCGGTAGTCGATGTGACGCGAGCCCGCCGTGTCCGGCATCACCAGCGGCTTCGACAGCGCGCCGCCAAAATGATTGGGAAATTCGCGCCACGGCACTTCAGCGATGTTGCGGATGAAGGCGCCGTTGCTTGCTGAAACCATTGTCGTTTCCCTCTCAGGTAACCAATCCGCCTCCATCGAGATAAACGATCGATCCCGTCGCAAAGCCGATGGTCATGAAGGCCAGAATCTGACGCGCGACATCTTCGCCGACGCCGACGCGGCCGACGGGCAGCTTGGCGGCCGTCTGAGCGAGCATTTCGCGGCGCGCCGCTTCCGGCATGGCCGCGCGGATCGGCGTGTCGATGATCCCCGGCGAAACCGCATTGACGCGGACCGGCGCCAGCTCGAGCGCCAGCGCCCGCGCCAGGGATTCGAGCGCACCGTTGGCAACGCTGATGATCGCGGAGTTGGGCCGGGGCCGGATGCTGAGATAGCCTGAGACCAGGGTGAGCGATCCGCCGGGACGGATGTCGGCCGATTTCGCGACGCGCCAGGCGCCCCAGAATTTACTCTCCATGGTGGCGCGCACATCCTCCATCGAAACGGTCTTGAACGGGCCGGTGCGAAGCTGCGCCGCGGTGACCACGACGTGATCGACCGGGCCGCAATTGCGGAACAGCTTGGCGACGCTGTCGTCGCTGGTGACGTCGGCGGGAATTGCGATCGCGTTCAGTCTGTCGGCGACCGCATCAAGACGCTCAACATTGCGCGAGGCGATGATGACATCGGCGCCTTCGCGCTTCGCCATTTCGGCAGTGGACAGACCGATCCCCGACGAGCCGCCGACGACCACCACTTTCTTGCCTTTGAGCAACATGCTGTTTCCTTTGGGATTGCGTTCAGGCCGGCTGATAGCGGGTGCCGATGCCGGCCTTGCTCTGGCCGAGCCCGGGAAGCTCCCAGACGCCGGCACCAGCGGGGTTGATATCGGCGGCGATATCGACGTCGATCAGATAGGGCTTGTTGGCACTGATGCCGTTTCGGATCGCCTCGCCGATATCGCCGGCACGATCGACCCGCACGCCTTCGACGCCGCAGGAACGCGCCATGGCGGCGAAATCCGGATTGTAGCGCTCGCCCGTATTGGGATCATGGAAGTCGGTCGCCAGCTCCCGGCCGCCGAGATAGCCGCGCTGTAGTCCACGGATCGAGGCATAGGCGTAATTATTCCATACCACCCAGACCACGGGGAGATTGTATTCGACCGCCGTGCCCAGCACGTTGGCGTGCATGAAGAACGCGCCGTCGCCGCACACCGACACGCAGGGCCGGTCCGGGGCTGCGAATTTCGCGCCCATCACGCCGGCAACTCCAAAACCCATCGGGCCAAAGCCCATCGAGCCGATCAGCGAATCCGGCCGCTTCGGCTTGCAGAAGCTCAACAGCCAATTGTGGTGCACGCCGATATCGCTGACCAGGATCGCATCTTCCGGCAGCGCCTTGTCGATCTCGAGCGCGGCGCGCTGCGGGTTGACCGGCGTGGTGTCGTCGGAAAAGCCCGGCGCGACGAACCTGTCCCACTCCTTGCGATAGGTGTCGATCTGCGCCAGCCATTTGTTGCGGGCGTCGGCGCGCTTGGTGAGATCGGCGCGGCGGTCGAGTTCGGCATGAAGCTGCCGCAGGAAGGTACGCACATCGGCCATCAGGCCGAGCGCGATCGGATAATTGCGGCCGATCTCTTCCGGGTCGATATCGACATGAATGAGCTTGGTGGGCGGAATGGTGAAGGAATAGCCTGGTATCCAAGAACTCGACGTGCGATCGTCAAAGCGCACACCGAGCGCCAGCAGCACGTCGGCCTGACGTGTAGCGTGGTTGGCCTGATAATGTCCGGCACGCGCGACGAGACCGAGCGCCAGCGGATGGTTGCAGTCGATCGCGCCGAGGCCGCTGGCGGAGGCCGCGACCGGAATTTGCAGACGCTCGGCAAGCTTCAACAATTCCCCGGCGGCGCCGCCATAACGCACGCCCTGCCCGACCAGGATCACAGGCCGCTCGGCGGCAAGCAGCATGTCGACCGCCTTGACCACGCCTTCGGGATCGGCGCCGCAGCGGCTTGAGATATTGGCATTCCAGGCGATCGCGTTCGGCGCTTCTTCGGCGGCCGATTCCACGAACACGTCATAGGGAACGTCCAGCACCACCGGCCCCGGACGGCCTGATGTCATGGTCTTCCACGCCTGCCGCACCGCGAGCGGAACCATCTCACCGCGCGTCGGCTGGAACACTTTCTTGCAATAGGACCGCACGGTGGAAGGAAAGTCCGCCTGGTAGTGCCGATAAAGTTCCTGAAACGCTCCACGATTGAACTGCGATGTCGGCACGTTGCCGGTCACCGCCATGAACGGCACCGAATCGAGAAACGCGTTGCCGAGCGAAATCGGCAGGTTCGCCGAGCCGGGCCCGCAGGAGGTGAAGGTCGCGGTCGGCCGCCCCGACACGCGGTAATAAACGTCGGCCATGAAGCCCGCGACGCTCTCGTGATGCACCGAAATGGTCTTGATGTCGCTGGCACGCTCGTACAGCGCGTCGATGAACTGAATATTGCCGTGGCCGCACAGGCCGAACACCTGCGGCACTTTTTCCTGGATCAGGTAGTCGACGATGACCTGGGCCCCGTTGAGCATGTTGCGCGACATCGAGCCACTCTCTTTCCCAACGCTGCGGCTGGCCGGCCCCGCGTCCCGGCTTGCACGGCCGCGGGCAAAGCTATTTCTCATAATACTGTACGTCAATTGCTATTGTGGTATGGATGGGACGGCCCCCCTGGCAAGGCATGATGCCGTTGATGGGCAAGGACGGTCCCGATAGGGTTCGGCATCGTCCACCTGGAGGACCGGTCCTGTGAAAACGCGCACCAAAGTGAAAGCGAGCGACAAGCCGGCCAGCCCACGCAGGACGGCGCTCGCGCGGCTGGTCGCGTCGAGCGAGCCCAATATCGATGACGAGGCGGAGGATCGGCGACGCGGCGGCGTCCAGTCGCTCGGCCGCGCCTTTGCAATCCTCGAACAGGTCGCCCGCCATCGCGAGGGCATCGGTTTGGCCGAACTGAGCAAGCTCGTGGGCCTGCACAATTCCACCACCTTCCACCTCGCCAAAACCATGGTTACGCTCGGCTATCTCAGACAGGAGAAGGATTCCAAGCGCTACCGCGTCGGCCGCCCCTTGTTTGCGCTGGCGGCAAGCGCGCTCGACGAAATCGAGATGGTCAATCTTGCGACGCCGATCATGGAGGATCTGTCGCGACAAACCGGGGAAAGCAGCCATTTTGCGGTGCGCATGGGCGATGCGGTGGTGGTGATCGCCCGCACCAGCGGACCCGGCGCATTTCAACTCACCGACCGCGTCGGTGTGATACGGCCGGCCCATTGCACGGCGCTCGGCAAGATCATCCTGGCCGCACTTCGTCCCGATCAACTCAAGCGCTTTCTCGAGCGCGTCGAACTGAAACCGTCGACCAAGAAATCGATCACCGAGCCATCGGTCCTGCTGCGCGAGATCGCCGAGGTCAGGCGCAACGCGATCGCCGTCGACGACGGCGAATTCAACCCGGAGGTCCGCTGTCTCGCGGTGCCGGTCTACAACTTTAGCGGCGATGTCGTCGGCGCGCTCGGCATTTCCGGCCCGGTCTGGCGCATGACCGACCAGGTGCTGCAAAGCCGCGCCAAACTGGTGCAAACCGCCGCCAGTCGGCTGTCCGCCGATTTCGGTGCCCGGGACTCGAGCAAGGACATCAACAAGGGCCTGGCGAAATCGTCCTGAAGCGCGCGGGACGCGCCGGTCTGCGACGCATTTGGCGTTGACAGCGGGCTCTGCGTCCGGAAATATCATCCAACAATAAAAAAACGTCTTTCACATTCTCGCATACCTGGAATCGGGACAGGACGTTGCGATGCGGCCTCGTGATGCGCCCTTGGGAGGAGACTGACGATGATCCGCTACAGCCGACGCGCAGTGTTGAAAGCCAGCGCCGCCTTTGCCGGCGCGTCGACGTTTGCAATTCCCTCCATCGTCCACGGCGAGAGCGACAGGATCAGAGTAGGCCACCTGACGCCGCTGACCGGCTTTCTCGGCGCGCTCGGCACCTATGCCACGCTCGGCATGAAATTGGCGGTGGAAGAAATCAACCAGGCCGGCGGCATCATGGGACGCCAGCTTGACGTCATGTCGGAAGATTCGGTCAATCCTGCCACTGCCGCGACCAAAGCCCAGCGCATGCTGGAGCAGGACGGCGCGACCGTGCTGCTCGGGGAAATCAATTCGGCTTCCGCGCTGACCGTCATGCAGGTGGCGGCGCGCAACAAGAAGCTGTTCATGCAGACCGGCGCGCGCTCCGACGCGCTTCGCGGCAAGAACTGCAACAAATACACGTTCCATACCGATATCCCGAATACGGTGATGGTGAACGCGGTCGGCCAGTCCCTGCTGCGCGACAACATGGTGAAGGACAAGAAGTTCTATACGCTGACCGCCGACTACATTTTCGGCCACGATCTCCTGGCCGCCGCCAAGCGCTTCTTCGGCGCCAATCAGGGCAACCTGATCGGCGACGAATTGATCGCCACCGACGTCACCGACTTCAGCCCCTATCTCTTGAAGATACGTCAGGCCAAACCCGACGTGGTTTGCTCAAACCTCGCCGGCAATCAGGTGACCACCCTGATCAAGCAATATTCCGAATTCGGCCTGCCCTACCCGATCGTCGGCTTCAATCTCAACACCGCAGATGCTTGGGCGGCGGGCGACGGCAATCTGAGCGGCACCTGGCCGACCGTCTGGTATCACACCCTGGATGTGCCAGCGTCAAAAGCTTTCGTGGCCGGCTTCTTGAAGAAATACGGCAAGCCGCCCGAGAACCACGCCTGGATCGAATACGTTGCGTTCAAGATGATGGCGCAGGCCATGACCGACACCAAGTCGACCGACACCGACAAGCTGATCGCCTATTTCGAGAAAGAAACCGAGTTCGACATCTTGAAAGCGCGCAAGGCGCATTTCCGCGCCTGGGACCATCAACTGATGCAGGAAGCCTATCCGTTCACCGTCAGGCCCAAGGGCCAGGCCAACGATCAGTGGGATTTCATCGCGCTCGGAACCGCGGTGCCGAAAGCAGGCGAACCGCTGGAGCAGCTGGCGCCGACGCAAGAGCAGAACCCCTGCTCGCTCTGACCAAAGCGTCGGTCGCCCGGCGGCCGCTACGGCCTTGCGCGCACCGCGTGACCCCGCGGTGACCGGCCCGCTCGCCGCCGATGCCGACACCTTGTGCCGTCCGGGAATTCTAGAATGCAGTTCGGATTCTTGCTGGAACAAGTAGTGAATGGCCTCGTGCTCGGAGGCTATTATCTTTTGATCTCGCTCGGGCTGTCGCTGATCTTCAGCGTCGGCGGCATCGTCAACCTGGCGCATGGCGCGTTCTACGCGCTCGGCGCTTACGGCTGCGTCGAAATCACCAAATATCTCGGCTTCGGCCCCGCCGTCGTGCTGTCGCCGATCGCGGTCGCCCTGCTCGGCATCCTGTTCGAGCGGTTCATCCTGCGCCGGTTCTACACCGCCGATCCGATCCTGAGCCTGTTGGTCACGTTCGGTCTTGCCATGGTCGCCGAACAGGCGATCCGTATCGTGTGGGGGGCGGCCCCGTTGTCGGCGTCGATCCCGCCGGCGTTTCGCGGTTCGGTCTTTCTCGGCGACTTCCTGTTTTCGCGCTACCGTCTGCTCATTCTGGCCGTGGTTGCAGCGGTCCTGCTTGGGGTCTGGCTCTTGCTGCACAAGACCTCGTTCGGCTGCGTGGTGCGCGCCGGCATTCAAAAGCCCGACATGGTCGCAGCGCTCGGCATCAGGTTGCAGCCCTACATGACCTCGATCGTCATGCTCGGCGTCGGCATGGCGGCGCTCGGCGGCGCGTTCTTCGCGCCGATCACGATCGTGCATCCCGCCATGGGCGCCGAGATCATCACGGTCGCCTTTGTCGTGGTGGTGATCGGAGGGCTCGGCAGTTTCTGGGGTGTCGTGATCGCGGCGCTATTGGTCGGCGTGGTGCGCGGCATCACCATTCATTTCGCCCCTGCCGCCGGCGAAGCATCGATCTATGTCCTGATGTTTCTGGTGTTGCTGGTGCGGCCGCGCGGGCTGCTCGGCGAGCGTATCGAGAAATTCGAATGAAGGCAGCCTCGCTCACGCAAAAATACCGGCCGTTGCTGTTGGCGAGCCTTGCGCTGGTCGTTCTGCCATTGGTCCTGCCGTTGCTCGGGCTTTCGCTCAACACCGGAACTATGGTGGTCATCCTCGCCATCGCGACGATGGGACTCAACCTGTGTGTCGGCTACACCGGCCTGGTATCGTTCGGTCACGGCGCCTGGTTCGGCATCGGCGCCTATGCCGCCGGACTCATGCAGTTGCACTGGTTCCACGGCGACATCTGGCTGCCGCTGACCTTGTCGATGGTCTTTGTCGCCATCGTGTCCGCGGCCGCCGGCGTCATCATCTTGCGGCGGCGCGGCGTTTACTTCTCGCTGTTGACGCTGGCGCTGGCCGCGCTCACCTACACCGTCGCCTTCCGTTGGAGCACGGTGACCGGCGGGGAAGATGGCTTGGGCGGCTTGCAGCGCGGCAGCATTGGGCCATTGAGCCTCGATGCGGCGCTGACCTACTACGTGACCGTCGCCTTGATCGGATTGGGCACACTGTATTTTCTGCTGCGGCTGGCCCGCTCGCCGTTCGGCCACGTGCTAGTGGCGATCCGCGAGAACCAGCTGCGCGCCGCGTTCCAGGGCTATCCGGTCGAGCGCTACAAGCTCGTTGTCTTCGTGATCTCGGCCGTGGTGACCGGGCTTGCCGGCGCGCTGCTCGCATTCCAGACCTACCTGGTTTCGGCGGAAGCGGTTTCAGTGCCGTTTTCCGGCGAGCTCCTGGCGATGGCAGTGATCGGCGGCATGCGCAGCATGCTGGGGCCGGCGCTCGGCGCGCTGTTCTTCATCCTGTTCCGCGAACTGTTTTCGATCTGGACCGCGAACTGGCTGCTCTGGTTCGGGCTGACCTTCGTGGCCTTCGTATTGTTTTCGCCGGAGGGCCTGGTCGGCATCTGGCACACGCTCGCCCGACGGTTATGGCCTGCGGTGGAAGAGGAAGCGGCCATGAGCAACCGCAGGATCTACGAGGGATTGCCGCTACCTGCCTTCCTGACGCCGGACCGCCTCACGGGGACAGTGTTGAGCGTCGAGGGCATCTCAAAACGTTTCGGCGGCATCTGCGCGGTCAACGACGCGAGCCTGCAGGTCAGTGCCGGCGAGATCCACGCCTTGATCGGCCCGAATGGCGCCGGAAAGACCACATTGTTCAACCTGGTGTCAGGTCTGTATCCGTCGGATAGCGGAACCATTCGGCTGAACAGCCGCGAGATTCAGGGCGTATCGTCGGAGCGGATCTGTCACCAGGGACTCGCGCGCTCATTTCAGATCACCAATCTGTTCCGCGGCCTGTCGATCCATGAAAACCTTCGCCTATCGCTGCAGGCGCAGAGCGCCGGGCGCTTCAACATCTGGCGCGACATCGACAGCTTTGACGACATCCACGCCGAGACTGCGGAGCTTGTGAAGTTCTTAGGCCTGGAAGGCATCGAGGAGATCGAAGGGGGCGAGCTATCCTATGGCGGGCAGCGCCTGGTCGATTTGGGCATCGCGCTCGGCTCCAAGCCGCAGGTTCTGCTGCTCGACGAGCCGCTGGCCGGTCTTGCCGCCGCCGAGCGCGAGCGCGTGTCGAGCCTCGTCAAGCGCGTGGCCGCCAACATTCCGGTACTGATCGTCGAGCACGATATCGATCGCGTGCTCGGATTTTCGCAAACTGTGACCGTGATGAACCAGGGCGAAGTGTTGATGACGGGCACGCCGGCGGCGGTGCGAGCTGACCGGCGCGTCCAGGAGATCTATACCGGCAAGGGCATTCCCGACGCCGCGCACCAACGCACCGATGCAGCGCGGCGGGACGCCGGACAAATCCTGCGTTTCGAGCGCGTCAATACGTTCTACGGCAAGAGCCATATCCTGCATGACGCGACGCTGGATGTGCGCGACGGCGAGATTGTTGCACTTGTCGGGCGCAACGGCGCCGGCAAGTCGACGCTGTTACGGACGCTGGCCGGATTGGTACCGCTCGCCTCCGGCACGATCGAATATGAGGGCCACAACATTGCGGGGATGCCGGCGCCGGAAATCGCGCGGTGCGGCATCGGCTATGTGCCGCAGGGCCGCGGCCTGTTCGCTGGGCTAACGGTCAAGGAAAATCTCGCGCTCGGACGGCTGGTCCGCAAGACCGACGGCAGCAACGGCGTGGTGTGGGGCGAGGAGAAGATCCTTGAATACTTTCCGCGGCTGAAGGAGCGCATGAATGTCGCGGCGGATTATCTATCCGGCGGCGAACAGCAGATGGTGGCGGTCGCGCGCGCCATGTCCGGCAACGTGAAGTTATTACTGCTCGACGAGCCGTTCGAGGGCCTCGCGCCTGCTGTCACCCTCGAGCTGTTCAAGGTGTTCGACGAGCTCCGGCAGCATATCTCGATCGTGCTCGTCGAGCATAATCTCGACCTGGTGCTGGCGCTGGCCGACCGCGTGTTCGCGCTGGAGCGCGGCGCGGTGTTTCACCAGGGGCCTGCGGCACCGCTGTTGGCCGATCTCGAATACCGCAAAAAGATATTGTGGCTGTGATGCCGCCCGACCAGGTTTGCGGCGCAACGAATGCGCAGGGAACACGGGCGTCATGCTGTTTTCGACCCCAAATTCGGTTGCGAGCAATATCGGCCTCGTCCGATAGTCCTCTGCGCCATCGAAAACAGCTTGACTGCTTTTTTGCGGCATCAAACACCTTGCGAGGTAGCGATATGACGAAACTCTCGGTCGCGATTGTGGGAGCGGGCATGGGCGGTCTCGCGACCGCCGCCGCGCTGCATCGCTCGGGTATCGGCGTCGACGTTTACGAGCAGGCTTCGAAGTTTACCCGGCTGGGCGCCGGCATACAGATCGGCTGCAATGCGATGAAGGTGTTACGTGGGCTCGGCCTTGAAGGTCTGATGCGCGCCAGTGCGTTTTATCCACGTTCCTGGAACAACAGGGAATACGATACCGGCGAGGTGCGCTTCGACATGATCTTCGGCGAGCAGGCTGAAGCGCGCTACGGCGCGCCGTACCTGCTCGGCCATCGCGGCGACCTTCATTCCGCGCTTGCAAGCGCTGTCCCGAATGAGCTGATCCATCTCGACCACCGCGTGGTGGGCATCGATGAGCGTCCCGATCGCGGCGTGACGTTGAGATTTGCCAATGGAAAATCGATCGAAGCCGACGCCGTCGTTGCGGCCGATGGCGTTCATTCCTTCGTCAAGCAACAACTGTTCGGGCAGGATGAGCCGAACTTCACCGGGCGGATCGCCTACCGCACGGTATTTCCAGCAGCGCTATTGAACGGATACGAGATAGGCGATTGCACCAAATGGTGGGGGCCGGATCGCCACATCGTGATCTACTACGTCAAGCCGGATCGCAGCGAGGTCTATTTCGTCACCAGCCAGCCCGAGCCGGGGTTCACTGTCGAATCATGGTCGGCCATGGGAGACGTCAACGAGTTGCGCAAAGGCTTCTACGATTTCCACCCGGAAGTTCGCCACGTGCTGGCGGCCTGCCCGTCGGTGCACAAATGGGCGCTGATCGATCGCAATCCGCAATCGCATTGGAGCAAAGGTAATATCACCCTTTTGGGCGACGCGTGCCATCCGATGACCCCCTATATGGCCCAAGGCGCGGCGATGGCGATTGAAGACGCCGCCGTGCTTTCGCGCTGCTTGCAGGGTGTTGATCGCGACGGCGTTGCGGGCGCATTCCGCCGTTTCGAGGCGACCCGCAAGGAGCGCACATCACGTGTCCAATTGAACTCACGTACCAATACCTGGCTCAAGGAACGCACCGATCCGGATTGGGTCTACGGCTACGACGCCTGGAATGAGCCGCTCGCCACACGCGAGGCGGCGTGAGGCGCGAGCGGCCACGGCCGCTTGCCGCTGTTCGTCATGGTGAAGAAAGCGTCTGAACTAAGTGAGCTTGCGCCGGGCCAGCACCTCCACAGCCAAACGCCATTGATTGTCGCCGCCGTAGGATTGCTCGCCCAACCAATGAAAAGAACTCGGAAATGAACTCGGCATGATCTTCGTAAAGCTCCATCGCGATAGCGCGCCCTGCTCGGTCTTGCCCTCCTGCACGATATCGTCGCCGCGTGGCCGGCCAATCTGCTGCCGAAAGGAATTCGTTGCCGGGTCGATCCAGTAGATGCGCCAGGCGTCGAGATTTGGGTCGTAGATCCTCAACGTCGTTCCGTACCAGTTGCCGGCGACCGGAAGGGGCGGCGCATTCGCCCGCTCCGCCAGGCGGGGTGTCATCCAGACATCCTGGATGCCCAGCCCTTGCAGTATCCAGCCAAAATGGATTTCACCGGACGCTTCGTGCCGCGCACCATCGGCAGCATGGGTGATCACTTTGGCGTCCCAGTCGCCGATGAACCTTCCGTAGAGCTGCAACTTTTCGGCTCGGTCCGTTGCGGGCTTGTCGGCATGCAGGATCGAGATCAATTCACTGGAGGATGCATTCATCGTACTTCTCCGCGTCTTTGCCAGCGCGGAACAGATCGCAAATGCCGAATGAAAGCTTGGAGGAAATTGCTTTTTTGAAATCGCCGGTTTTTCAATAGCCGGCAATCGTTCCGCTAACGGAACCGGAGGTTAGATTCATCGCAATGTCCATCGCGCGTCTACTCGTCGTCGTCGGTTTGTTGCTCGTTGCGCTTGGGCTGCTTTGGCCGATAATCGACAAGATCGGCTTGGGCCGGCTGCCGGGCGACATTATGATCGAGCGCGGCAATTTCCGGCTTTATATTCCGCTCGCAACGTCGTTGCTGGTCAGCGTGATCCTTTCGGTGATCCTTTGGATCGCCAACCGTTAAGCCATACCGGCGATGCGAGCCCTCCTGCGACGGCATTTAAGATAATCAAACGGGAGAGCACCCATGATCGAGGGGATCAGTGCGATCACACTCGGCACCCATGAAATGCCGCGAGCGGTCCGCTTCTATCGCGCGCTGGGGTTCGAGATACTGCATGGCGGCGAACAGTCGTCGTTCACGAGCTTTCGAGCAGGGGCGAGCTATCTCAACCTCATCGCCCAGCCGGCCGAGCGGCGCTGGTCCTGGTGGGGGCGCGTCATCTTTTACGTCGCCGATGTTGATGCGCTCTACGACCGCGCGGTCAGAGCCGGCTGCCAGCCGGCCACCGCGCCCCGCGATGCCGAATGGGGTGAGCGCTTTTTCCACCTCGATGACCCCGACGGTCACGAACTTAGTTTCGCTCGGCCTTTGCAATCCACCGATTAGGTCCGCGAAGAATACCCGGCGGCTCCGCTGTTCAAGTGCGGCGCCAGGAGACACCGAGCACTCCGCGCTATTGCCGGCGCGCGATGACAAAGCTGGGCAATGCCGCGAGTTGGACAATGATTGCGAATAGAACGAGGGCCATGTGTGATTGCTCGTACAGCAATCCCGCCACCGCGCTGCCGGCCAGCCAGCCTACTCCGCATCCGGCGTAGTAAAGTCCGAAAGCCAGGTTGCGTTGGCCTTCCGGAAGAACCCCAGCCACGACCTCCTTAAGGAGCGCCGGCCCGGGAAACCTCAGCGAGGTGAGAGATTCCGGGCCGCGAGGGCGCGGGTGGGTCTGGATCAGCTTTCCTCTATCTTGCGTAGTGTCTCCTATGGGTTGTTCGGCTCATTCCAGTCGTGCCAGTCGTGGCTTTACCGGCGGCCGCGCCGTTCTGGTATTGAGTGATCGCTGGTGGGCTGCCGCCGCCACCTGAATTCTCCGGCAGAGGACCGGGCCCGGCTGCTCCACCGCCAGCTCCGCCAGCTCCGCCACCGGCGCCGCCGCCTCCCCCGGCGCCTTGGGCCATAGCGAGACTGGAACCGAGTGCGAAAAATGCAGCCAATGCGATTGTCGTGATCCTCATATTCGTTTCCTCTCTCGGATGAACCGAAGGACTAATTCCTCAGCCAAACCCCTGTTCCTATGACGTCACAGCGCGCGTCATCCAGATCGCGCGGGTGGTTTCGGAGGTTGGCAAAAGGGTCAGTAAATTGCCGACCGCAAAGGCTGGTCGATGACGACTTCAAACAAACGCGCCGCCATAGCGGCGCGCGGTGTCGACGCTGCTCCCTTAGCGTGATTGGCAAGAAGATTTCTGATTTGTGAGATATTCGAAGACCCACGGAGGCGAGCGCATAAGTCAGCCAACTGCGCGGCTGCGTGTTCAAAAGCGCCACCGGAGTCCCTAAGCCTGGTCCCTCTTGTAACGATCGCGAGCAATCTCGGCGCCAGCCCGCGTAGCGGCGCGGTTGCGGTAACGATACTGAAGCGTCCCATAGATCAACGCGGTCAACAGAACCAACGCTCCGGCGAAATAGACAATCTCTAATCCCATTCGATCCTCCTGCGCGGGTCTTCATTCCGCGGCAATTGGCCTCCGATGATGCGCTGTCACCTCTCTCATCGCCGCTTTGGTCGGGCACCGACGCGGCTCTCGCTCTTGTCGATGCCGCCCGCGGTATTGGGGTCGTTTTCCAGATCGCCTTCCATGGTGTTGGCGCCTTGCGAATCTTCGAGGTCGTCCGGACTGGCTCCCGCCAACGTTGCGCCCTTTGACGCTCCAATCAGAGGGTTGTTCTGCAGATCTGCATCGCTCGGCTTTTTCATTTTCGGGTGCTTGGCCATATCACTCGCCTCCGCCCTTGGCTTGCCTCCTCTGCACCAGGGAAAAATGCATCAAGCCGGATCATGTTCCGGGAAACCGGAGGATCAATCCGGCGATGATCGGAGTATTGCCTCGATTCCTTCCGGCTCGATGCCTAGCGTGCTGAACCCCGCAGAGGCAGGCGAAGCAACATTATCGATCCGCATCAGCTCGACCTGATTTGGAGTAATGGGCGGTCGAGGCCAGCTCTCCGCAAGAAAGGCGAGCATCTGCCAAACGACAAATGGCACGGGAACCAGCACGCGCCGCGAACCCAGGTGAGCGCCGATCATCCGCAGCAGGTCCCTGTAGCTGTAAATCTGGGGACCGCCGAGTTCATAGACTGTTTCCGCCGCAGAGCTGTCGAGCATGCGCGCAATCGCCTCCCCAACGTCTTCCACGTAAGCCGGCTGCAGTGCTGTCCGGCCACGCCCGAACAGGGGGAAGATCGGAGATTTGCGTAACAGTTTGATCAGTGGAATCAGAAAAGCGTCATCTGGTCCGAACATGACCGCCGGGCGAACAATCGTCGCGGCGGGGAATGCGGCCCGGACCGCGTTTTCTCCCTCGCCCCGGCTGCGGATATACGGCGACAGCGACGTGCTATCGGCGCCGATGCCAGAAACATGTACCAGCCGCGCCGCGCGCGAATGTCGTGCATGCATCGCCACCCTGGCTGCGGCTTCGACATGGACGGAATGGAAGGTCTGCCTGCGGCCCTCTACGTAAAGGCTGACAGCATTGACGACGCCAAAGGCGCCCGCGACGACGGCGCCAATCAATGCATTATCGCTAACGTCTGCCCTGGCAAACTCCAGTTGCGATGACGTGGCACGAAAGATTCCTTCGCCGCGCTCGGGGTGGCGAGACGCAATTCGGACCGAAAGACCGTGATCGAGCAGACGTTGAACGATGCGCCGGCCCAAAAAGCCCGTCCCGCCGAAGACCGCGACCATGCGTTGGTCGGTCACCTTGCGCAGGTTCCGACGAGCTCTGCGTGATCGAAGATGTGGCGCAGCGCTATTTTCCAGACGTTCTCGACCTTCGCTTGGGGCGGGCCACTCCACACTTGATGCGGTTGAACTCCTGGCGAGGTCTTGATCTTACCTCCCCTGTCTTACCTCCCTTGCAGCCCTGCCTTCGAGCCTCCCGGCTCGACTACGCCGCTCATGGCATCGCCCGCCGCCGCTGGATCGTACTTCATCGCGGCATCGGCCAACGAGACGATACCCACGAGGCGCTTGTCGCGATTGAGGACCGGCAACCGCCTGAGCTGGATATCGCTCGTGTTTTGAACGACGTCCTCGATGCTCTCGTCCTCAAAGCAATATTTGACGTCCTGCGTCATCGCATCGCGGACGCGCGCTTGTCCGTCTTTGCCCTGCGCGACGGCCCGTGCAACGATATCGCGATCGGTGATTGTCCCGACCAAGCGGTCGTTCTCGCCGACGGGCAGGAAGCCGACATCCTCTTTCGTCATGCGCTTGGCGACCTCCATCAGTGAATCGTCCGGGCTTGCGAGCTGCACCTTGCGGGTCATCACGTCAGCCACTTTCATCGGTCCTTCTCCGTGTTTGGATTGGTGTTTGGATTGGTGCACTCCGACATCGGCCGGCCAGAGCATCCTGATATCTTCCGGCAGCGCATGGCGCACCTTTGCGGTCTCGGCCTCGGCGACATGGCGCTGGACGGTGGAGAATACGGCCTTGATCGCCCTCTCCGGATTGATCGGCCTGCCTCCGCCTTCGAGACCGTCCGCGACGCGGGCGATGAACTCCGCGCGCGAACGCATCGAGGTCGGCTGAACGGCGGGACGATACTGCTCGCAAAACGCTCCACGAATCAGCAAGGGCAGCTGGGCAGCCAAGTGCGCTGCGTCGTCGACGGGAAGCCGATCGCGCAAGGCCCGAAGGACGACGCCGAGGACACGCCACGCCAGCTTGCGGTCCGCCGCTCCAATTTCCTCCGCCGCACCGATCTCCCTTGAAATCCCCTTGAGCCAGGCATTGGTCGCGTGGATTGATCTGTCGAAAGTTTCAAGACCGCTCGCGCTCATGTGCCAACTCCTCCGCTGAACACCGAACGGAAGTGCGTTGAACTGGTTCCCAGCCGCGTCCCGGATTTTTGCCGGCTATTTTTCAATGGGAACGCCTGGCGTTTCCGCTAACTGGAACTCGGCATACCCATCAAGCAGCCGTGGGGACCGTTTGGCGGGATGCAGCGTTAATGGATGGGGCGAACTTCGTAACTCCTCGGAGGATGATGATGCCAGAGCGACGAACGGTGCAGAAGGCCCGAAAAGACAAGCGCGCAGGCAAATCGCCAACTACCCAGGCAGGCGAGTTTGTGCATGAGGAGATCCGCAAGGTGCGCCGTGGCCAACATGGAGCGAGGTCGCCGCAGCAGGCGGTCGCCATCGGCCTGTCCAAGGCAAGGCGCGCGGGCGTTGCGCTTCGCCCGCCAGGCAAACGCAAAGCCAAGGCGAGCACCCGCCGCAGCGCCAAATACGCCTACGAGGCGGGCCAAGGCAAGCGCAAGCCCCGGCGACGGCCGCGCGTCTCGCGCGCTGTGTCGCGTGTCCTCAAGCGTGAACCGCGCAGCATGGCTTCGCGCTCATCGCTCTCGCGGCAAACGCGCCGCGCGGCTTCGCGTCGCACGGCTACGGCCCGGTCTGCCGCGGCGCGGAAAGCGGCGAAGACAAAGGGCGCTGCGAGGCGCTCTGCGGCAGCGAAGAAAGCGGCTCGGACCAGGGCGCGTCGCCGACGTTGACGCGCCTCGGTGTCAAGTTGCAGCGGCCAAATAAAAACCCCGCCATCCACGGCAGCGAATGACGAGGCTTTCGGGCTTTGGCTTCTTCGGAGATTTCTCCTTTCCAAAGCTACTTGCTCTTTGCCGGGATTGACCGAATGGGCTCGATCTCAGGTGCCAGGTACGAGATCGACGCACGTCTTCATCGCTGTGAAATATTCAGCCGCTAATGCATTCGATTCTCGACGGGCTTGTTCCTGAGGCCGTCGTGCGAATGGCGGAGATCCAGCGTTGGTCTGGGCTGCTCCCTCACAAAATGCTGCGCGATCTCTCCCGGGCCGCCCTTGGCAATCGTGGTGCCGCCATCGGCGAATAGCAGCGCTCCCGTCATGAAACTCGCCTCATCAGAGGCCGCGAAGGCGAAAACGTTGGCCATCTCCTCCGGTGTGCCGCGTCGACCGAGTACCGTGCCCGCGACGGTCTGCTTCTCCATCTCGGCATTCATCGGACCGGTCTCCTTATGCGTCCAGGCCGTATCAACCGGACCAGGGCAGACGCAGAGCGCACGCACACCATACCTACCTTGTTCGTAGGCCACCCCGCGCGTGAAGGCATGGAGAAAACCCTTTGAACCGCCGTAGGGCGCGGCCGTCGGCTCGCCCATTTCGCCTGCCTCCGACCCGGTCGAGATGACAACGCCGCGCGAGTGCTGGAGGTGCGGCAAGGCAAACTTGGTCATCAGGAATGCGGAACGGATATTGTTGCGCACGATGTAGTCGAAGTTTTCGACCGAGTGGTCCTGGCATTCGGCGATTTCGGGAAAGACGCCGGCATTGTTAACGAGGATGTCGAGCTCGCCGAAGCTGTCGATCGCCAGCGCGACACAGGCTTTGGCGTCCGTTTCGTCGGCGAGATCGCCCAAAAAGGATTCGGCCGCGCAACCGCGGCCGCGGATGACGTTGACCACGTCCTCCACAGGGTCGTCGGCCAGTCCCGCGACCACGACTTTCGCGCCTTCATTGGCGAATTTCTGAGCGATGGCTTCGCCGATTCCCGTTCCCGCACCAGTCACAATCGCTACTTTGCCCGCGAGTCGAGCTGCCATGAATATCCTCCGCATTTTCGATTTCCGCGGATTGAACTCGGTCGTACAGGTGATGTTCCGAGGCGCCGGCGCACCTGGCGGAGCCGTGATCATGATCTGCCGGCCGGTGACCACGGCGATGGCGTTGCCGGACTGAGATCATCATCGCCAGGCATTGTCTGGCGTATCTGCGCTCAGGTGAATCCAAGCAGGTAGCGTACCCGCTTCCTAAACGCCGAGCCCAAACAGCGGACGGAGCCGGGTGCCGAGAATGCTGCCGAGGAAGGCCGCTACCAGCCAGCACCAGCCGTGCAGGCTGCCCGAAGCGACGCCACTGAAATAAGCTCCGATGTTGCAACCGTAAGCCAAACGCGCGCCGTAGCCGAGGAGCAGACCGCCCACGAGCGCGCCCAACAATGAGAGCGGCGCTATTTTCCATTCCGGAAGGAATTTGCCGGCGAGCCCCGCTGCCAGCAGCGCGCCGATCATGATGCCGAAATCCATAACCGAGGTGATGTCATAAAATACACTTTGCTGCAGTGATGCGGCACGCGCGCCTTGCCAATAGGGCCACGATGCGACGTCGACACCCAACACCGCAATGACCTTCGAACCCCATAACGCCAAGGCCGAAGTGATTCCCCACGGCCGGCCCGCCAAATACAGTGTCGCAAAGTTGCCAAGGGCCAGCAAAATCGCCCCGCCGTCAGCGGCCAAGGGCCCTGAACGAGCCGCCGCCAACCGCGATGCTGCGTCATGGCGCCGGCAATCAGAATACCGTGGCGAGCGCGCTCCAGACTTACCGTAAGCAGATAGATGCAGGCGATAACCGCCAGGTTCAGCACGACGGCGGGTAGCCAACCGAATTCTGCGATCAGGGACACCGACCCGATGTTTGGTTGTGCGGACCACCACGGCAGATCCCTGGCGCCGAGCGTCGAGCCCGCGATGAAGGCAACCAAGGTCGCAAGCATTCGAGTGTTACCGCCGCCGGCGCTATATAGCGTACCCGATGCGCAGCCGCCGCCGAGTTGCATCCCGACACCGAACAGGAAAGCACCTGTTAGCATGCCGATGCCGACTGCGCCGTATTCGCCGTGGACGGGCTGTCCAAGCAACGTTCCGCGAGCCAAACTTGGATAAAATAGGAGGACCGCGGCCGCCAGCATGATCATCTGGGCGCGCAAGCCAACGCCGCGCCGATCGGATATGAATATGCGCCAAGCGGAGGTAAAGCCGAACAGTGCATGATAGAGCGTGATCCCCAGCGCGCCGCCAACAAGGTAAAGAGCACCCTGCCGCCAGGAAACTGTGGCGGCCAATACCAAAGTGCCGACAGCCAATAACGTCGCCGCGGTAGCGGAGATCTTTACATTGATCCCAACGGCAGGGCTCGCTCTTGATGCGAGTACTGGGGCATCCAGCGACACGTCAGTCATGAATTTCTCCCAGGGTCCGGCCGGCGAATGCACTTAGCCGCAAGCTCAGCGTCCATTCTCCGTGGTAAGCTCGAACGATGTTACGACGTACTGCTCGCTCATCTCCTGCAGCCATTCAATCGGCGGCGCGGAACGCTCCGGAAGCTTCCAACGAAGCTCGAAGGCAAATTCGCACTTACCTGGTTCGAGGCTTGGCGTTCGCTGTTGAAAGCGGGCGTGACACCGACGCTTTGCAGCGAGCTGAGGTAACTCGGCCACAAGTCTCCAGCTATCCTCGGCTACGATGACAATCCTGGCGCGATGCTCACGCGGAATCAAGACGTCGACCCATTTGAGAAACCAGAGCGTCACGACGCCCAATGCAGTGGCGATGCTGCCTAGAATAAGTTGACCGCCGCCAAGGCACAGGCCAATGACCGTCACGAGCCAAAGCGTTGCCGCCGTGGTCACGCCGGCGACGGCGTCGCCCTTCTTTAGAATTGTGCCGCCGCCGATAAAGCCGACGCCGGTAAGTATGCCGAGCGGCAGCCGCATCAAATCCATCACCGCAAAGGACTGCTGCGTCTTTCCACTCAATGACAGCAAAATATTGGTCTGGATCATGGCGACGGATGCCGCCAGGCATACCAGTATCGTGGTCCGAAATCCCGCGGCATGGCCGCGCGCTCCCCTGTTGAAGCCGATGATCGCGCCCGCCAGCATCGTGAGCGCAAGGCGGACGCAGATTTCGCTCCAACTTGGCGACAGGGGCATATCCATAGCTGCTCTCGCGAGGAACCATATCTGGAACGCATATTCGAAGAGCACGTTCCGGGAATTGGTCATGCCGGCACGGCTCACGGCTTCAATCCGGCCATCGCTTTGCTGGCCGAAAGGAGATCCTTCCGCTGTTCCGGCGTTATCGCAATGCGAAAAACGTTTGGCTAATGTAGCCGCTGCTCGGATGCGATCCTGATCTTCCACGCTCATGGGCAGAGATGACGGGCCGGTCCATCAGCGCCCCGCAATGATGCCGATGACAAGGACCAGGAGAATGCAGCCGACAAGGCCTGCTATGAAAACCATGCGCATCCACGGCTTGCGGAGCACGATCTCGCCCTGCCGCGCCTTGTCGCCGGAATAGGTTCGGGGACCTGTTGAACGCTCAGTCGTCGGATTCTGCGTTTCAGGCATTTGCGCAACAGCCTTGTACGTAATTGCCTTGTACGTAATTGCCTTGGCACGATATTGCCGCATGCGTCCACATGGCCGCGCGCTCAGTCCGTTTTGTTGAGAAGCCCGGTCAAGGATGCGATTGAGGTCGGATGGGCCGCCTGCCACTCCTCCTTCCTTGCAATTTGTACGTAGTATTCGGCCATCTTCAAAAGCCGATTACGGACCTCAACCTCTTCTTCTTGATCCGCCCAATCGTTGAGTTCGGCAGCTCGCCGCATTAGTTCAGCCGGATCCGCCATTTGTGCTACCTCCGGTTTGAATCGCTCTTCGTCGACGGCACGTCGGGCCTCTCTCACGCGGCTTGCTCGGCTCGCTGCCTTTTGAACCGCATGTAAGCGGTGATGGCCTTGTTGGAGAGCAAGAGCCGGTGCCGCTCTCCACGCCGAACCATCAGTTCAATGACGTCGCTTAGGAATCGGTTGGCCACAGCCGCATCTTCAATCTCGCCGGCACGTTCAAGGAAGTCCCAAGCGATCTGAATCGAATTCTCCATGAGCACTGGCAAGGGTTCAGCCATTTCAAATTCCTAAAAACAGCCCATGCCGGAAAAACGATTTTGGAGGACGTCAGTTCCGATCGCCCGGCAGCAGTGCCATGCGGGATCGGCGCGGGTTTCGGGAACAGGAACGGAACGGGCTGCCCGCTGCGATTACCGCTTTTCGAAAACGGGAACACAGGCCCGCCGCTCCCGTTGGCTCAACAGGAGTCCCGCCATGCTGTCCGACCCCACCGTGCTTATCCTGATGTATTTTGTTCTGCCGATCTGGCTTTTGGCGGGTTTTGCCGACTGGCTTTGTCATCGCGCTACTCACATCGAGACGACCACAGGCGCAAAGGAATCGTTGATCCACCTCCTGATGTTCGGCGAGGTCGGCGTGCCGCTCCTGGCCGCAATGTTCTTCGACGTCAACGCGCTGATCATCGCGATCATGATCGCCGCCTTTTTCTTGCACGAGGCCACGGCACTGTGGGACGTGAGCTATGCGACGGCCGCCCGCACCCTGACGCCGATCGAACAGCACGTCCACAGCTTTCTGGAAATGATCCCGCTGATGGCTATGGTCAGCGTGATCTCGCTCCATTGGGGACAATTTCTCGCGCTGTTCGGCGCGGCCTCCGAGCCTGCGCGCTTTGATATCAGCTGGAAGTCCGAATCTCTGCCGACGACCTATATCCTATCCGTCATGGCCGTCATTCTGCTGTTCGAATTGCTGCCCTACATCGAGGAATTGGTCCGCGGCCTGCGCGCGAACGGCGGCCGGTTGGTTCCCTTCAAGGCACGACATGCAAGAGCCGGCGACAACACGACGAGAGGGCCCCGATAAATCGCGGTTCCCTTACGGCCCGCCGGCAACCGAACCCGCAATCACCATCACCAACTCGTCAATATCGATCTTGCCATTCACAACGAGAGTGGCGGAATTCTCGACGCGGAGCGATTGCGGCCGATCTGCCGCCTGGCGCTTCAATTCACCAATGATCGCTTCCTTGAGTTTCTGCTCGAGCATTCGAATGCTCCCTCGTGAATAACTAGCGGCGTGGCTTGTGGCCCGGCGGGTCGCCGCCCTTGTCTTGTCGACTTACATGCTGCGCACGCTGCTTGTCGCGCGGCTGTTCCTGACCGAGCCCGTCGCGAACCACGCCATGATCCGAGCCACGCTTAGGCGTCGGCATTCCCGCCTGTCCGCCGTGCTTGCCGCCCTGGTCGCGCTCGCCCTCGAGATCATTTTCCTTCGGCATCTGTCTTTCCTTCCGCACGTCAAATCCGCCAACCGCTTTGGACGGGCCTTTGTTCCGCAAGCAATCCTTCACTCGCGCAAAACCTGAAAACCCAAGCGATTGGAACCTTCGGAGGTGGGGTCAGGTTGAGAGCTTCAACACTTCGATGCCAATATGCCTGGAGGTCCCGATGTCTCAAACAGTAGGCGATTTTCTCGTTCAACGTCTGCACCGATGGGATGTCCGGCATATTTTTGGTTACCCAGGCGACGGCATCAACGGCGTCTTTGGCGCACTGAACCGCGCGGAAGGAAAGATTCAATTCGTTCAGGCGCGGCATGAGGAAATGGCGGCGTTCATGGCTTCGGCCTACGCGAAGTTCTCGGGAAAGCTGGGCGTGTGTATCGCAACCTCGGGGCCAGGCGCTTCGCATCTGATCACCGGGCTCTACGATGCGCTGTTGGATCACCAGCCGGTCCTTGCCATTGTCGGCCAGCAGGCACGCAACGCGCTCGGCGGTCAATATCAGCAGGAACTCGATCTGGTGTCGATGTTCAAGGACGTGGCGAGCGCCTACGTCGCGCAGGCTTCATCTCCGGGCCAGGTGCGTCACCTGATCGACCGCGCCGCGCGCATCGCGCTCGCGAGACGGACGGTGACCGCGATCGTTTTGCCGAATGATCTGCAGGATGAACCCTACGAAGATCCGCCGCATGCGCACGGCACGCTGCGATCAGGCATCGGATACACGGCTCCGAGAATTGTGCCGCGTGACGCCGATCTGGATCGCGCGGCTGAAATTCTCAATTCCGGAAAGAAAGTCGCTATGCTGGTCGGCGCCGGCGCGCTGGGCGCAACCGACGAGGTGATCGCGGTCGCGGACCGGCTGGCGGCCGGTTGCGCCAAGGCGCTGCTGGGCAAAGCCGTCCTCCCCGATGATCTGCCATGGGTCACCGGTTCAATCGGGCTCCTGGGGACCGAGCCGAGTTACAATTTGATGATGGAATGCGACACGCTGCTGATGGTCGGGTCGGCATTCCCCTATTCCGAGTTTCTGCCGGTTGAGGGAAAAGCGCGAGGGGTTCAGATCGACATCGACGCCAGCATGCTAT
Source organism: Alphaproteobacteria bacterium (assembly GCA_005884765.1). Taxonomy (GTDB): domain Bacteria; phylum Pseudomonadota; class Alphaproteobacteria; order Rhizobiales; family Xanthobacteraceae; genus Bradyrhizobium. The sequence goes on along the minus strand of VAZV01000169.1, from coordinate 22,450 downwards.
CGATACGCTTTCCGATGGAAGTCGGCCTGGTCGGCGACTCCCAGGAGACACTGCGCGCGCTGCTGCCGCGACTGCATCAGAAAGGTGCGGGAGATTGGCGGAAGGCGATCGAAGGCAACGTCAGGGATTGGTGGAAGGCGCTGGAGGATCGTGCGCGGCAACCGGCAGAGCCGATTAATCCGCAACGCGTAACCTGGGAGTTGTCACCGCGGTTGCCGGAACGCGCAATTATCACCAGCGACTCCGGATCGTGCGCCAACTGGTATGCGCGCGACCTAAAGATGCGCCGGGGCATGAAAGCGTCATTGTCGGGCGGATTGGCCTCGATGGGCGCAGCCGTGCCCTATGCCATCGCCGCCAAATACGCGCACCCGGATCGTCCCGTGATCGCGCTGGTGGGCGACGGCGCGATGCAGATGAACAACATGGCCGAACTGATCACGGTCGCCAAATATTGGCGCGAGTGGCGCGATCATCGCTGGATCGTCTGCGTCTTCAACAACGAAGATCTCAACCAGGTGACGTGGGAGCAGCGGATCATCAACGGAGATCCGAAGTTCGAGGCATCGCAGAACATTCCGGACGTCGCCTATCACCGCTTTGCCGAACTGATCGGATTGCGGGGCATTTACGTCGAGGATCCAAAGCAGATCGAAGCGGCCTGGGATCAGGCGCTGGCGAGCGATACTCCTGTGGTGCTTGAGGTTAAGACAGATCCCGAAGTGCCGCCGTTGCCGCCGCACATCACACTTAAGCAAGCCAAGAATTTCATGGTTGCGCTGGCCAAAGGCGACCCGGATGAAGCCGGCGTGATCCGCGGTACCGCGCGGCAAGCGCTCGAGACGATCTTGCCGGGCAAACATTGAAAGCAAGTTGATGAAGGTCGGCTGCAGAGGAGACGGCATCAGGGTTGCCATGAAGCCGTGATTGCGATGACGCGGGTTCTGATCGGCACATCGGGGTGGCACTACGATTCGTGGCGCGGACCGTTCTTTCCCAGGGGATTGCCGATCAAGAACCAGCTTCAATATTACGCCCGGCAGTTTTCGACGACCGAGCTCAACGGCGTATTTTATCGTACGCCCACTCCCGAGGCCGTCAAAAGCTGGCGCGAGCAGACCGGGAACGATTTTGTCTTCGCCTGGAAGGCATCCAAATTCATCACCCACTGGAAACGCCTTTCGCAAAGTTCGGTGAACAGCCTGGAGTTGCTCGAACAGCGTCTGTCGCTGCTCGGCGACAAGGCCGGACCCATCCTGTTTCAGCTGCCACCACATTTTGAGGTGGACGCCGACAGGCTTGCCGCATTCCTCAAACTGCTCTCGAAGAAGCGACGCTACAGTTTCGAATTTCGACATCCGAGCTGGTACGCTCCGGGCATCCTTCGACTGCTGGCAGAGCGGAATATCTCGCTCTGCCTTTCCGATCACCACGACGCGCCGGCGCCCTGGAAGCGCACCGCCGATTTCGTCTATGTCAGGGGACATGGACCACACGGCCGCTACAAGGGACACTATCGCCCCGACGCCCTCGCAGGCTGGGCAAGGCGCATCAAGTCGTGGAAGAAGCAGGGCTGCGATGTGTTCGTCTATTTCGACAACGACCAGAAGAGCGCCGCGCCGGCCGACGCCGGCCAATTGAAACGCCTGTTGGCCACTGACAAGCGATGATTGGCGTTTGGAACCAGGCTCCAGCCATTTCCCGTTGCGACGACCTTGTATTCAGCCAAGCCCATGCGCATCTGCATTTCCACGGAAAACGTTTGCGCAAGGGAACTGTTCCCGTCCCCGCCCCGCAGGAATGGCCGCAGAGCCAACTCAAGGATTGCACGAATCCAATGCTGAAACGAAGCTTGGTCATTCTCTTGCTCTCGACTTCTGCCGCAGGCGCCGCGGAGATATCGGTCAATCTGGCAGGCATCGGAGGCAGGACATGCGCTTTCTGGCTTTCGAGCCCGAACCATAGATCAGAAGGCGCGGTTTGGATTTACGGCTTCTGGAGCGGCCTGAACTATGTGGCCGCGGCGAGCGAGCAGAATCAGTCGAAAGCAACCAGCGACGCCATGATTTCGGCCGTCGAGCAGACCTGCAGAAGCCACCCTTCGCGGGTTTTGGCAGCAGTGGCTTGGTCGGCCTATATCGATCTCAACAAAGAATAGCCTCGTTGTGTCGGCGACCACGTGCGGCAAGTGACAGGTTCCAAGGACGCAGCCCCGGTTCGTTGCAACCGCAGACATCACACGTCGTTATTGGATTCGATGGTCTTATCAAGACGACCTGAGGAACCAGATGCTACGAGCAAGGCTCTGCGCGCTATTGACCGTCGTCGTCCTTGGCCCTTGCGCCACCTTTGTGGACACGCACGCAGATGAATTGAGAGCGCGGTCGGACGATGGAAACCTCGGTCTGGGGTTCAAGAGCGACTATGCTGAAGTCAACGGCGTCAAGCTTCACTACGTCGCGGGCGGCGAAGGGCGAAAGGCGCTTCTGCTCATTCCTGGCTGGCCGCAGACTTGGTACGTCTGGCGGAAGGTCATGCCGGAGCTTGCGAAAGAGTACCGCGTCATCGCGGTTGACACGCGCGGGATGGGCGATTCGAGCCGTCCCGAAACCGGGTACGACACCGAGACCGTCGCAAAAGACCTAAGCGATCTGATGCAGAGGCTCGGCGCGGACCACTACTCAGTGATCGGCCACGACGTCGGCATGTGGATCGCCTATCCACTCGCCGCTCAGCATCGTGAAGCCGTCGATAAGCTTATCGTAACCGAAGCTTTGATTCCCGGCGTCACGCCGACACCACCGATGCTGTTGCCGCCGGACGCCACTGCCGGGCTGACGCAATTCATGTTCAACCAACTGCGGGATTTGCCCGAGTTTCTCGTGGCGGGGCGGGAAGATGCCTACATGCGATGGGTGGTCGACCATCTGGCTTACCGGCCGGAGCGCGTGGCAGTCGATGAATACACCCGCGCGTATTCCGTGCCGGGCGCGATGAAGGCAGGGTTTGCTTACTATCGCGCCATCCCACAAACGGTTCAGGAAAACCAAGAGCTCAGGAGGAGCAAGCTTGCGATGCCGGTGCTCGCGATCGGCGGCGTGATCGGAGCCGGCAAGACGACGATCGAAACGATGAAGCTCGTATCCGACCACGTGGAGGGCGCAATCGTTGAGGACTGCGGGCACTACACGCCGGAGGAATGTCCGGACCGGTTCCTCGATCTGGTGAAGCCGTTCCTTGCACAATGAGATGTGTCATGGGCTTGCGCATCGCCATTGTTGGCGCGGGGTCGGCCGGAAGCGTGCTGGCCAACCGCCTGAGCGCACATGCCGACTTTGAGATTTTGCTTCTTGAAGCCGGTCGTACGTATTCCCCCGAGCGTTTTCCCAAAGCGCTTGCGGACGCCGATAATCTCGGCGGCGGCACAGAATTCGACTGGGGCTACATGGGAAAGACGACGGGACCTGGTAGCACGATTGCAGCACAAAGCGGCAAGGTCTTGGGCGGCGGTTCGGCCATCAATGCGGCTGTAGCCAAACGAGCTCGTGCGACCGATTTTGCCCGATGGAAGGCGCATGGCCTCGGAGGGTGGGATTTCGATCAGGTGCTCGAGGCATACAAGACGCTGGAAAATACTCCGGAGGGCGCCGACGCCTGGCATGGGCGCTCGGGGCCTTTTCCCATTCGCCAGCCAAAACTCGCGGATGTGACGCCGGCGCTGCAATGCTTCGTGCAGGCCGCAGTCGCCGCGGGATTCCAGCGTATCGATGACTTCAACGGTCCCATACAGGACGGCGTTGGAATCGATCCGTTCAACGTTGTGCACGGAATTCGCCAGAACACGGGCATGGCGTATCTGACGAACGCGGTGCGCCAACGGCCCAATCTGACGATCCGGGGCGAGACGCAGATCGACAGGCTAGAGTTCACCGGCAGGAAAGTTACCGGCGTTCATCTTGTCGATGGCCAATTGGTCGAGGCGGACGCTGTCATCCTCTGCGCAGGTGTGTACGGCAGCCCGGCGATCCTGATGCGCTCGGGCATCGGCCCCGCGCGCAGTCTCGATCAGCTCGGAATCCCGCTTGTCGCCGACCTGCCGGTCGGTCAGCGGTTGTTCGATCACCCATTCTACTACAACACCTACGCGCTGAAGCCACAGGCGGGTAGTATGCACCCGGCGCGCGGCGCCACGATCTGGACGAAATCGGCCGAAGCCTCCGGCGGTGAGCTCGATCTGCAAATTACGGCGTCCAATCGCAGTGACCCTGAGAGTCCGACCGGCCGAACACTCACGCTGGCGACGGCTGTGATGACCCCCGTCTCAGTCGGAAACGTTCGGCTCGGTAGCCGTGAGCCGCGTGACGCCCCCATCATCGACTATAATCTTTTGGCGGCGCCGCAAGACCGCCGGCGGCTTCTCGATGGCGTTAAGCTCGCCCGTCGCATCGCAAGAAGCCGGCCGCTGGTCGACCTGATCGATCATGAAATTCAGCCGGGTGACGCGATCCGTGATGACGCGCTCGAGCCTGCCGTCGAATCCGATCTCGATACGTATCATCACGGATCGGGAACGGTCCCGATGGGTGGTGACGCCGATCCTGGCGCGGTCGTCGATGCCGAAGGGCGAGTTCGTCACGTGGAACCACGAACCTCACTGTGATCATGTTAGCGGAACGGATGGCCAAAGCCATGCCCCGAGCGACAACAACATAAGGCGACCACGGGGTTCCATTCGCGGCTGCGTATCGAACGCAAATCGTTCCGGAGGAACCGATCCGCTGCAGTTTGAATTATCTGCTTATGAACGGTCACCTCAATCGAAAGCAGTTCAACCGGTGTGCTTGGCGCGCTGCCGCGATAGTGGTCGGCAGCGCCGCGACCATCTTCAGCGCGATAGGGTATCTGGCGAAGTAATCGTGCCGGGGTCGGCAACCTTTGAGGCGGCGAGCGGAAGCCCCGGCAGAAAGGTGTCCCCATGATTGGTCCTAGTCGACGTATTCTCTTGGCCGCAGCCGCGGCGCTCGGCGCGGGTGCCGCCGCCGCAAAGGATAACGAGCCGATCTCGGGTAATCGGGGCGCGAACATCCTGGGGCCGCGCGACCAGCCCCGCGAAGACCAGAACCCCGACATTCTGCGGCCGCCGTCCACCGACCGCGGGACGATGCCAAATTTGCGCTTCTCGTTTGCCGATGCCCATGTGAAGGCCCGCGATGGCGGATGGTCGCGCGAGGTGACGCAGCGCGAATTGCCGATTTCCACCACCATGGCAGGCGTCAACATGCGCCTGAAGGCCGGCGGCGTGAGGGAATTGCATTGGCACAAGCAGGCCGAATGGGCTTTCATGCTGGCCGGCAACGCCCGCGTCACCGCCGTCGACAATGATGGGCTGAACTTCATCGCCGATGTGAAAGCTGGTGATCTCTGGTACTTTCCGGCCGGCATTCCGCACTCGATCCAGGGATTATCAGGCGAAGGCTGTGAATTTCTTCTGGCATTTCCCGACGGCGAGTTTTCAGAAGACAACACATTCGCGATCACCGATCTGTTTGCCCACAATCCCCGCGATGCCTTGGCCAAGGATCTGTCGATCGCGCCAGATGCGCTTCGAAACATTCCCAAGGAGGAATTATTCATCTTCCAGGCCGATCTGCCGCCTCCCTTGCGCGAGGATACGGTCTCCGATCCGCACGGGCGGGTGGCGCAAGATATGGTTTTCAAGTTGATGGAGCGGCCACCGACGAACTCGCCAGGAGGGCGCGTGCGGATTGCCGATACCCGAAACTTTCCGATTTCGACCGATGTGGCGGCTGCGCACGTGGAAGTCGACCCCGGTCATATGCGCGAGATCCATTGGCATCCGAACGCCGACGAATGGCAGTATTACATTTCGGGCAAGGCTCGCATGACGGTGTTCGGCGCTGAGGCCAAGGCCCGCACCTTCGATTTCCAGGCCGGCGATGTCGGCTACGTTCCGATGTCGATGAGCCACTTCATCGAGAACACCGGCAGTGAGCCGGTGCGCTTTCTTGAGCTGTTCAGATCGCCGCGATTTATGGATGTTTCCCTCGCGCAATGGATGGCGCTGACGCCCCACGAGCTGGTGCAGGCACATCTGAACATCGACCGAAGCATGCTCGAGCGGCTGCGCAAGGAGAAACAACCGGTCGTTTGAACCAGGTACGGCGCCGAGCAGGTTCAGGCCGCGAGCAACTTATCGATCGTGATGGGAAAATCGCGGACGCGCTTGCCGGTGGCGTGGAAGATCGCGTTCGCGACCGCGGCCGCGGTCCCCACGATTCCAATTTCGCCGAGCCCTTTCACTCCGAGCGGGCTCACCTTGTCGTCATGTTCGTCGACGAAAATGACTTCGATATCGTCGACGTCGGCATGGGCCGGCACGTGATACTCCGCGAAATTGTGGTTCATGATCTTGCCGAGCCTGTGATCGATCATGGCCTCCTCGTGCAGCGCCATGCCAATTCCCATCACGACGCCCCCCAATATCTGGCTTCGCGCCGTCTTTGGATTGAGGATGCGACCGGCTGCGGTTGCGCAAACAATCCGGGCAACCCTCACAATGCCGAGTTCTTCGTCTACGCGGACTTCGGCAAAGACGGCAGAGTTCGTATAGCTGACATATCTCTTTGCCTGCTCGGGGTCTGCGCTGGCCTGTCCGTCCTCGACAATTTCGGTAAGATCCGCCGCATGCATCACCTCCGCAATCGAAAGGCTGCGACGGGGGTCGTCTTTGCGGCCGATCCCGCCGGACTTGACTTCGATGTGCTCGAAACTCGCATCTGCCAACGGCGAGTTGGCCATGCGCTGGGCCCGCTTGAACAGAGTATGCTTCACCGCTTCGCACGCGGCCTGCACTGCCGATCCGTTGGAGGCCGCAGTCCAGGAGCCACCCTCGACCGGCGAGGCCGGCAGCGTGGAATCGCCGATCCGTGCGCTGACGGCTTCAAGTGGAAGGCCAAGCGCATCGGCCCCGATCTGCGTCAGGATGGTCCAGGTTCCAGGCCCGATGTCCGAAGCAGCGGTTGACACTTCAAGCTTGCAATCGTCGGTGAGCCGGGCGCGCGCTGAGGCCGTTTGCAAGAAAGCCTCCCAGGTGCCGGTGGAGACGCCCCACCCGATGAGCTCGTGACCATCGCGCATTGCGCGCGGCTCTCGCCTGCGCCCGCTCCAGCCGAATGCCGCGGCGCCCTCGCGATAGCAGGCATCGAGCGCCTTCGAGGTAAATTGCTTTCCGGTATTTCCGTCCATGGAGGCAAAATTCAGTTTCCGCAGCTCGAGCGGATCGATGTCTAATTCGTGGGCGAGTTCGTCCATCGCGCATTCGAGCACGGTGACGCCGTTCGCCGCCCCCGGCGCCCGCATATCGCAGGGCGTCGCCTTGTTGAGCTTGGCAAGCTGGTAGGAGAGCTTGACGTTGTCGCAACGGTACATCAAGCCGGACCAGTTCACGAGGGCTTCCTGGTAATCTTCGTATTGTGAAGTTTCAGCCACCGCGTCATGCATGATGGACAGCAGCGTGCCCTGATGGTCGGACGCCAGCGACACGGTATGAAACGTGTCGGGCCGGTAGCCGAGATAGAACATCTGCGTGCGCGTCAACGCGACCCGGACCGATCGCTTCAGCGCCAGGCTCGCCATCACGGCCAGGAACAGCTGAGGTTGCGGACGTAATCCCGAACCGAACGCGCCGCCGACATAGTGATTGATGACGCGGACGTTGGCCGGCTTCAATCCAAATACAGAGGCGACATAGCTTTGGACATTCTGCGAGCCTTGCGTCTTGTCATAAATCGTCAACTTGCCGCCGGGCTCGAACACGCATGTCGATGCAAACATTTCCATGGGATTATGATGTTCGGCATGGACGCGGTACTCGCGGCTGAACTTGATCGGCGCTTGCGCGAACGCCTGCTCCGGCTCGCCGCGGGGATCCGAAGGCGGCGGGATGCCGCTGCGCTTTTCCGGCGGAACGTAGGCCTGGGAACGCTTTGCCTCGAGCTGGGTGCAGTGCGGCTCGATCGCACATTCGGCGCGCACCAGCGCAGCCGCATCGCGTGCCGCCTCGACGCTCTCGGCGATCACCAGCGCGATCGGCTGACCGTCGAACTGGATGCGATCCGAATGCAGCGGCCGCAACGGATGACCGGGAGGCGCTATATCGTCGCGCCAGTCTTCATCCTGCCGCGCGGCCTTGCCGCTATTCTCGTGGGTGAAGATTTCGACCACGCCGGGCATGGCGCGGGCCCGATCGGTATGAAGGCGGATAATCCGACCCGCGGCGATCGTGCTGGACACGACACAGCCATGAAGCAGATCCGCGGCCGGGTATTCGGCAGCGTATTTCGCCTGCCCCGTTACCTTGAGCCGGCCATCGACGCGGCTGATCGGCCGACCCACATGCAGCATCTCGGCGCTCGACATGGTCTCTCCTAGAGCACGAATTTGTCCGATTGTTTTTGTGGTGTACCTGCCGCCGCCTGCCGCAACGCCCTTATCATGGTGCGCCGGGCGAGTTCGATAAGGCTTGCTCGGCGTCGGGGTCACGCCAAGGCTTGTGTGCGACGCCTCCGAGCGCGACGCGCGCCGTCCTGATCTCTCCGCCCTCGAGCTTCAGCGCCGCGGCAACCGACACCAGCGCGAACGCGTAGGACAGCCGATCGCGCACTTTCAGGTAGGTGTGGTTGGAGCCAAAATCCGAGGCCGGGAGCGTGATCGACGTGATCAATTCACCCTGCAGCATCGTATTGTCATGCTGCGGTTCGCTGCCGGGCAGCCGGTGAAAAGCGGAAAACGGAATACTGCGCTTTCCGTCCTTGCCTTCAACATTGACGACCGCTTCCAGTGCAGCCAGCGCGACGCACATATCCGACGGATGGACCGCAATGCAGCCATCGCTTGCGCCCAGGATGGCGTGGATACGGTTGACGCCACCGATTGCGGAACAACCGCTGCCGGGCTCGCGCTTGTTGCAGGCGGTCGATGGATCGTAAAAATAATAGCATCGGGTGCGCTGAAGCAGGTTGCCGCCGGTAGTGGCCGCGTTGCGGAGCTGCGGCGAGGCGCCGGCAAGGATCGCGCTCGCCAGCAACGGATAGCGTTTGGTGATGCGCGGATCCCAAGCCAGCTCGGAGTTGGTGACCAACGCCCCGATCGTCAGACCTCCGTCGGGCGCTGGTTCGATCTGCCGGAGCGGCAGGTGGTTGATGTCGACCACGCGCGAGGGCCGCGTGACCTCGTACTTCATCAGGTCCACGAGATTAGTGCCGCCCGCAAGAGCCCGTGCATCGCGGTCAGCCAGCGCTTTCACCGCGTGGGCGACCGTATCTGGACGAACATATTCGAATCGGTTCATTCCGCGGCCTCCTTTGTGGAGACCCGCTGCCGCAGAACATCCTCGATGGCATCGGCAATGTTGGTATAGGCGCCGCAACGGCAGAGATTGCCGCTCATGTATTCACGGATTTCGGCGCGCGTATGGGCACGGCCTTCGCGCAGCAACCCCGCCGCGGAACAGATTTGCCCGGGCGTGCAGTAACCACATTGGAAGGCGTCGTGCTCGATGAAGGCGGTCTGGAGCGGATGTAGATCGGCGCCATCGGCAAGACCCTCGATGGTGGTGATCTCCGCGCCGTCACGCGTGACTGCAAGCACCAGACAGGAATTTATCCGTTGGCCGTCGATCAATACGGTACATGCGCCGCACTGGCCCTGGTCGCATCCCTTTTTCGTTCCCGTGCACTGCAACTGCTCGCGCACCAGGTCCAACAGGGTGACCCATGGCTCGACATCAAGCTCGTGCCTGACTTTGTTGATGACCAGAGATATCGGCACTTTGCCATTGACTGCTGATTGCTTCACGGATCCTTGCCTTCTCAGTGCGCGCTGGTTCTAGAACCATTTGCGCGGAGCAGTGTTCCGGGGCGCTGTCGCTGCCGACGTTTTTTGAACGGCGTCAATGCTGAAATGTCCCGTGCTTGGAACCAGTTTTCGGGGCAGCTCGTTGGCGCTCATTCCACCACTTGCAGCGATCGACCACCGGAGCCCTGTCATGCTGCAAAGGCGCCGGTACGCTGGGCAACATAAATGCCGGGCTTGCCAAGCCTGACTCTCTGAATTGGAACCGTTCCGACGAGCGTTCGTTACGGTTCACAAGCGCGAGGCTGCGCCGGACGGTTTTGTAAGCTCACTGAAGAGACGGATGCATGCAGATCTTCCGTCCCGGCGCCAATGCGATCGCCACGCTGGTACTCGCCTCAATAGGAGTGATTCCAGTTCTAGCTATCGGCCTCGCCTATCAAATCGTCGGATCGGCTTACACCACGGACCAAGACGTGACCCGCAACCAACCGGTACCCTTCAGCCACGAACACCACGTCGGCGGGTTGGGACTGGATTGCCGCTACTGCCACGCTTCTGTCGAGACTGCACGTTTCGCCGGGGTCCCTCCGACCGAAACCTGCATGACCTGCCACTCCCAGATCTGGACAAACGCCGAGATGCTGGCGCCGGTTCGCACGAGCCTTGCCGACAACAAGCCAATTGCATGGCAGCGCGTCAACAAGCTTCCGAGCTACGTCTATTTCGATCATTCGATTCATGTCGCCAAAGGTGTCGGCTGTTCGACCTGCCACGGCCCGATCCATCAAATGAAGCTGACCCGCCAGGCGGCCCCTTTGACGATGCATTGGTGCCTGGACTGCCATCGCGATCCGGCCAAGTCGCTACGCCCGCGCGAAGCGGTATTTGATTCCGAATGGAAGCCGCCGGCCGACGCCGAGAAGTCAGCGTCGCAATTGATGGCCACCTATCACATTCGCACCGATCACTTGACGGATTGCTCGATATGCCACCGGTGAACGAGTTGCCCGTCAAGCAATCGCGGATCTCCGGACGCGGCACCGGTGCGCTGAACCGGCGTCAGGCGCTTGGCGTGCTGGCGTCAGGCATTGCATCGGGACTCGCTGCCTGCAGCAAGCCGGATCAGCAGATCATACCCTACGTCAAGCTGCCCGAACGGGTCGTTCCCGGCGAACCGTTGAAGTTTGCAACGACACTGCCGCTTTCGGGAATAGGCCGCGGCGTCATCGTCACGTCCATCGATGGGCGTCCGATCAAGGTCGAGGGCAATCCGCGGCATCCAGCAAGCCTTGGCGCAACCGACGTCTTTGCGGAAGCGGCGGTGTTGTCGCTCTACGATCCCGATCGATCGCGCACGATCTTGAATAGCGGTGCCATTGCTTCGCGAGAAGCGTTCCGGCAGGCATTGCAAGCGCATCTTCAACAGGTACGCCAGCGCGGCGGCGAAGGTTTTCGGCTGCTCACAGGACGCGTGACGTCGCCCACCCTGTTGCGGCAGATCGACGATGTGCTGCAGTTGTTTCCGAAAGCCGCATGGCACGCCTACGAGCCGGTCGACGAGGACAGCGAACGTGACGGCGCCATGCTGGCTTATGGACGACCGCTACAGATCGTACCGCGGCTCGAAAAGGCGCGTGTCCTCGTTAACCTCGATGCAGACCCGCTCGGTCCAGGCCCCGATCAATTGCGCGCCGCCCGTGGCTTCGCTGATCGCCGCACTCCGCAAGGCGAAGGATTTTCGCGCATTTACAGCATCGAGGCTGCCCCGACCCTTACCGGCGCCAAGGCGGATCACCGGATCGCGCTCCACCCGCGTTTGATCAGCGAGGCCGGCATCGCGATCGCCAACTCAATGGGCGCGGAGATCCGGCAAGCCGAGCTTCCGGACCACGTCCTGCGCGTCGTCAAGCAGGCGGCTGCGGATTTATCGGCCAACAGAGGCGGCGGCCTTGTCCTCGCAGGACAAGCGCTGTCACCTGAGAGCCATGCATTGGTGCATTGGATCAATCAACATTTGCAGGCGCCGGTCGATCTGATCGATCGCGCCGATCGCACCGCCGCCGGGCGGGAAGCTGCAACTCTTGCCGAGCTGACGCGCGATCTGGCTTCCGGTGCCGTCGACACGCTGGTTCTGATCGGCGTCAATCCGGCCTACGACGCGCCCGCCGATCTGGAATTTGCCAGGCATTCGGCAAAAGCTTCCTTCCGACTCCACCTCGGGTGCTATGTGGACGAGACGGCGGTGCTTTCGACCTGGCACATTCCGCAAACGCACATCCTGGAAGCGTGGTCGGACCTGCGCTCACGCGACGGTACCGCAAGTCTCGTTCAACCGCTGATCCGGCCCTTGTTCCAGGGCTGGACTGACCACGAAGTCCTCGCGCTCTTGACGAGACATGCCGACGCATCGCCCTATGACCTGGTGCGGGAGACGTGGCGACCGAAAGCCCAAGGCGGCTTCGAGGAGTGGTGGAGGCAGGCGCTGCACGATGGCGTCATCGCCGCAAGCGCCGCGCCGCCCATAACGCCGGGACCGCCGAAGCTTCCGAACGTCTCCGCCGTGGTAACGCCGAGCGCAGCGATGACGATCTTGCTGCGCCCCGATCCCAGCCTGTGGGACGGTAGTTTCGCCAACAATGCGTGGCTGCAGGAATGCCCAAAGCCGCTGACGAAGCAGGTGTGGGGCAATTCCCTCGCGCTCAATCCACAAGAAGCAAAACGATTCGGCCTCTCGTCCGGGGACGTCGTCACCCTCGTTGCCGATGGCCGCCAGATCGAGGCGCCCATTGCAGTCGAGCCCGGCGTCGCCGACGGCATCGCGAGCCTTACGCTCGGCCTCGGCCGTCGCAATGCCGGCGCGATCGGTAACGGCGTCGGCGCCAATGCGTTTGCCATCCGCACCGCCACGCATTCCTGGACCATTCCGGAAGTGACGATCACGAAAACCGGCCGGCGTGACGAGATCCTTACCACCCAGAACGTGGTGCGCACGGCGGCGGACGTGCGCGAACTCTATCCGCTCCATGACCTCTCTGAACTCGGCAAGCTGCAGACAACATCGAGCGCGGACGCGAGGCCCAGCCTGCTTCCGGAGCAGCCGCCTCAAACTGACGATGGCCACGCCTGGGCGATGGTGATCGATGCTTCCATATGCATCGGCTGCAATGCCTGCGTTGTCGCCTGCCAGGCTGAGAATAATGTCGCGGTAGTCGGCCCGGAAGAAGTCGCCCGTGGCCGCGACATGCATTGGCTGCGGGTTGACGTCTACGACCACGGCTCGGCTGCGAGCCCTAAGCTTGGATTCCAGCCGGTGCCCTGCATGCATTGCGAGCACGCGCCCTGCGAACCCGTCTGTCCGGTGGCGGCCTCGGTGCACGATAGTGAAGGACTGAATGTCCAGGTCTACAACCGCTGCATCGGCACGCGGTTCTGCGAAGCCAATTGTCCCTACAAGGTGCGTCGCTTCAATTTCTTCGGCTACGCCGACGGCGAGGAATACGCCAATCTGGGCCTCGAACCTTATCGCGCGCAGAGAAATCCTGAGGTCACGGTTCGCGCGCGCGGCGTCATGGAGAAATGTACCTATTGCGTTCAGCGCATCAGCGCCTCGCGACGGGCCGCAGAGCGCGACGAGCGGCTGATTGGAGTGGATGAGGTCAAGACGGCGTGCCAGAGCGCCTGCCCAACCAGCGCCATCACCTTCGGCGATCTCCACCAGCAGGATTCCGCGGTCAATCGGCAAAAAGCCGATCCGCGTCACTATGCGCTGCTCGGGCATCTCGGCACGCGGCCGCGCACGACGTATCTGGCCGATGTTCGCAACCCCGCCCCTGGCCTCGACGAGGAGGCGACATGACCTCGGTACTCGATCCAGCACTACCTGCCCCGCGGCGCTGGATTGCATCCGAGCGCGCCAGCGACGTCGAGATAACCCAGGCGATTGCCGAGCCGTTGTTCGCGCCGGCCGGCAGGATGTGGTGGATCGCTCTGCTAGTGAGCCTGGCTTTCGCTCTCTGGTTCATGGGGTCGATCGGCTGGCTCTTCTATCAGGGGATTGGCATCTGGGGGATCAACTCGACCACCGTGTGGGGTGTGGCGATCGCCAACTACGTTTGGTGGATCGGAATCGGCAATGCCGGCACACTGATCTCGGCGATGCTGTCGTTGACGCGACAGCAATGGCGAAGCTCGATCAACCGCTTTGCGGAGGCGATGACGCTGTTTGCAGTGGCGATCGCCGGCATCATGCCCATCATCCATCTCGGGCGCCCGATCTACGCCTATTGGCTTGCTCCATACCCGAACACGATGGCGCTGTGGCCGCAATGGAGAAGCGCCCTCGTCTGGGATTTCTGGGCGATCATCAGTTATCTCTTGTTTTCGATCCTGTTCTGGTACGTCAGTTTGATCCCTGATCTCGCGACGATGCGCGACCGCGCGCGCAACCGCGCGGGCCAGTTGCTCTATGGCGTCTTCGCGCTGGGCTGGCGCGGTTCGGCGCGGCATTGGAGCCGGCTTCAAACCCTTCACACCACGATGGCCGCCCTCGGGGTGCCGCTGGTGTGTTCGGTGCACTCGATCGTCGGGTTGGACTTTGCCGCGAGCCTGATGCCGGGTTGGCAGGAAAGTATTTTCCCGCCCTACTTCGTGGTCGGCGCGATGTATTCCGGCTTTGCGATGGTGATCGTGCTGGCGCTTGCGATCCGTTGGGGTTTTGAGCTTCAGGCGATTGTCACCGAAAACCACTTCGAGGTGATCGGCAGGATCCTGCTGATGGCCTCGATCGTGATGGGCTATTCGTATGCGACCGAATGGTTCATGGGCTGGTATGGCGGCGAACACAGCGATCGCAGCCTGGTCGGATTCGAGTTTTCAGGCAGCTATGCACCGCTGTTCTGGGCACTGCTGATCTGTAATGTCGCGCTGCCGCAGGCGCTGTGGTTTCCGCGCGTGCGGCGCTCGTTGCCGGCGCTGTTCGTGATCGCCATCGCGATCAATATCGGGATGTGGCTGGAGCGGATCCTGATCATCTGGAATACGCTCTCGCACGACTATATGCCGAGCCTTTGGCGCGTTTTCCATTTCACTTTTTGGGATTGGTCGTTCCTGATCGCACCTCTCGGCTTTTTCGCGTTCCTGTTCTTGCTGTTCGTCCGCCTGGTGCCCGCGGTATCGATGTTCGACATGCGCCAGCTCGCACACCGGGAGGGCGCCGCATGACCGCACCTCTTCTCGCGGAATATCGCGACCCGGAAACGCTCCGACGCGCCTTGGCCCGCGTGAAACAAGATGGTCATCGTGCGTTGGATGCCTTCACGCCCTATCCGCTTGAAGATCTCGACCAAGAGCTCGAGATATCCCCTTCCCGGATTCGGTACGCAATGCTGGCCGGCGGCCTGACCGCCGCGGCTTTCGCGTTAGGGCTGCAATGGTACAGCGCCTTAATCGCCTACCCGCTGAACAGCGGCGGGCGACCGTTAAATTCCTGGCAGGTTTTTCTGCTGGTTCCGTTCGAGGTAGGCGTGTTTGCGGCAGCGCTATGCGGGGTCATCGCATTCCTGTGGTCGTGCGGCCTGCCACGTTTGCATCATCCGCTGTTTGAAATCGGCGGGTTTGAGCGTGCCACGCAGGATCGCTTCTTTCTTCTTGCCGCCGCCGAGCACGACGAAGCCGCACCTGGGCTTCGTCATGTTCTTGAAGCGGCAGGCGCGGTTGTGGTGACGGAGGTCCGGCCGCCATGATCGGACGCGCCCTGGTTTGCCTTGCCGTGCTGCCGCTTGCAGCATGCGGCGATCAGTCGATGACGCAGCAAAACCGCTACGGCACCTATACGCGGGCCGCGTTGTTTCCCGATGGCACCGAGGCGCAGCCATTGCCGCAAGGTGTCGTGGCGCAGGATGACCTCGAGCGCGCCGACCAATCCGCCAAGCCTCCCGCGGTCGATGCGCGGCTTCTGGCGCGTGGCCGCGAGCGCTACGATATCTACTGCTCTCCCTGCCACGGCCTCACCGGAAGCGGCGATGGCATGATCGTCCGACGCGGCTTTCCCGCACCGCCCTCGTATCACGCCGCGCGGCTGCGGGCGGCGCCGGCACAACACATCTTCGACGTCATCACGGGCGGCTATGGCGTGATGTATTCGTATGCGTCGCGCATCGAGCCGCACGATCGCTGGGCGATCGTGGCCTATGTGCGGGCACTGCAGGAGAGCCAGAGCGCCAAGCTTGCGGACATGCCCGATCTGCGGAGCAAGCTGCCATGAGGTCCGCGGTTGGAGAACTTGCAGGCCGGACAATTGTAAATCGGCCAGTGGCGATTGGAGTGGTGTTGCTGCTCGCAATCGAAGGTCTGCTGGCGGTCCTGGGATTGTTCGTACCGGTTGAACCGCTGCTGCGCGGCTGGCTCGTGGCGTTTGCGATCTGGAGTCCGGTGCCGATCGGCAGCATGATATTGCTGCTGATCCATTGCTTGACCGGCGGCAAATGGGGACAGGCAGCGGCACCGATTCTAAGACCGGCCGCGGCGTTGACCCCCGTGGTTGCGCTGGCATTCGTCCCCGTCCTTGTCGGGCTTCGTCACATCTATCCTTGGGCTGCCGATCCCTCGGCGATCCCCGCTGACGTGGCGCGATGGTACCTGAACGGGCCGCTGTTCTCGATCCGGGCCCTGATCGCACTCGGCGGCTGGTCGGTGCTCGCCGTCACTTGCGCCGCGGGCTGGGGCAGCGCTCTGCTGGCGGGGCTTGGACTGACGTTCTTTGGTCTGACCATCAGTCTTGCTGCGGTCGACTGGTATCTCTCGCTCGAACCGCACTATGCGGCCACGGCCTTTGCCGCCACCATCGCGGTTCAGCAACTGCTGGCGGCGCTCGCCGTTACGGCCTTGATCGGCGCGCCGATGATCGAGGGAAAAGTGGCGGGAGATCTTGGCGGCCTTCTGATCGCGACGCTGCTCGGCCTTGTCTATCTCGAGCTTATGACATTCATTATTTCCTGGTACGGCGACCTGCCCCAGAACGCGGCGTGGTTTCTGAAGCGTTCCGGTTTTGGTTGGGTCGCCACTCTGATTGTAGCGACGCTTATTGGTGCGGTGCTGCCATTCGCGATGCTTCTGGTCACCGCAATCCGCCGCAGCCGTCGCGGCCTGCGAGCGGCGGGCGCACTGATCGTTTTCGGTTCGGCGCTGCATATCGCGTGGCTGCTGGTGCCGGCGTTCGACGTCCAGGCCGGGGTCATCGTGGTTGCGTGCGCGGCCGTTGCCGCTCTGGCGCTGATCTCACTTTTGATCGGATCGGCGCTTGGGCGAGCCCTCGAGATGGAGGCCAGCTCGCCCTCTCGATGGCTGGTCTCTTTATCTATCTCAGGTCTGCTGCACCGGGCGCGGTGACGAGAGCCGTCGAGCAGCGTTTTCCGGAACCAGCGCTGCAGAAAAATCCGCAAGAGGATCTCAAGCGGTACGAGCGCGAACAACGCGCGGCGCTTTCAACGTATGGCTGGGTCGATCGCTCGAAAGGCCTTGCACGAATCCCGATCGAAGAGGCGATGCGGATCATCGCCGCCAAAGGCGAGCATGCCTATGATCCGCCCGATCAGCCCGCAAGCGCGCCCCGCCCCGCCGATACCGTCGGAGCCCGGCCATGAGATGCGCGGCATTTACTCTCACCTTCATGCTCTGGTCGGCGGCGGCCTTTGCGGGATTGACCGAGCAGCAGATCGGCCAGGTTGCGCTAGCTCCGCCGGCAAACGCGCGCGTCCCCACCGCACTCGTCTTTAGGGATCTCGACGGCCGCGACGTGACCCTTGGCGAGGCGATCGCCGGCCGCCCGACACTGCTATTGCCGGCTGACTTCACCTGTTCGCAGATTTGCGGGCCCGCGCTGTCGATCGCCGCAAGTGCGCTGAACCAAACCGGACTTCGGGCGGGCCTTGACTACAGCCTCGTGGTGGTGGGGATCGACGCGCAGGACGGAATTGATGTGGCACGACGCTTCACCGCTGGCCAGATCGGAGGCTCCGGAGTTTCCGTGCTTAGCGGCAGCACTGTTGCAATCCAGTCTCTCTTGAGCGCGATCGGCTACCGCTTGCAACGTGACGCCGCCAATGATGCGATCGCGCATCCGGCGGCGCTCGTCACACTTACCGCAGACGGCCGGGTGTCGCGCGCGTTGTCGAGCCTTGCATTGCGGCCCACCGACCTGCGGCTCGCACTAATCGAAGCCGGCGAAGGCAAGATCGGCGGCCTCGCAGGCCGGCTCGCACTGTTGTGCTACGGCTTTGACGCGATCCACGGGATCTATACGCAACAGATCGCGGCGCTGCTGCGCATCAGCGGCGGCTTGACGGTCGTGACGATCACGACAGCGATCGGCTGGATGCTGTGGCGTAGCCGGAAACGGGGGGCCTCGGCGTGAACCCGATCTTTTGGCTTCCGGAAGCCACCTCTCTCGCCGAGCGGGTCGACCATATCTTTTATGGTCTCCTGGCGTTGTCGGCGCTGACCCTGCTGCTCGTGTTCATGCTTGTCGTCGTGCTTGCCGTCCGCTACCGGCGCGGATCGGCTGCGAGGCGGGGACCGCTGCCGGAGATCGTCAATCGCGAGTTCGAGATCGGCTGGACCTCGATCACGCTGTTCCTGTTCTTGTTCCTGTTCTGGTGGGCTGCTTCTGCCGACCTCCGGAGCCTGGCTGCGCCGGCGGACGCGCTCGAAATCCATGTCGTCGCCAAGCAATGGATGTGGAAGACCCAGCATCCGAGCGGCGCGCGCGAGATCGACGCGCTGCACGTGCCCATCGACAAGCCGGTACGGTTGCTGATGACGTCGCAGGACGTCATCCACTCGTTCTTTGTGCCGGCCTTCCGGGTCAAGCAGGACGTCTTGCCCGGGCGGGATACCGAGATCTGGTTCCTGCCGACGAGGACAGGCGTCTTTCCGCTGCTCTGTGCCGAATATTGCGGCACCGATCATTCCATGATGCGCGGCCGCATCGTGGTGATGCGCCAACAAGACTATGCCGAGTGGCTGACCCAACAGCCGGAAGGCGATGACCTAGCGCATGAGGGCGCCCGGCTGTTTGTCGCGCGAGGCTGCTCGGGCTGTCATGCGCAATCCTCCAGCGTCCACGCTCCAAAACTCGCCGGTCTGTACGGCCGGACCGTCCAGCTCTCGGACGGCCGCCAGGTCAAGGCCGACGACGGCTACATCCGCGATTCGATGTTGCAGCCGAAGCGCGACATTGCGGCCGGCTTTGAGCCGATCATGCCAAGCTATGCCGGGCTCCTCGACGATGGAGAGGTTCAGAGCCTGACAGCCTACATCCGATCGCTGGCAGCGCAGACGGGGAAGGCCGATGACTGACGCCTTGTTGACCGGAGATCTGCCGCTTCCCGCCCATCCCGACTACCTTCGAGACGGAACGTCGCTGACTTCCTGGCTGACCACCACGGATCACAAGCGCATCGCGATCCTGTACGCGATCACCATCACGATCTTCTTCTTCATGGGCGGCGCAGCAATTACGGCGGTTCGCCTTGAGCTGTTCATGCCGAACGGCGGCCTGCTCACGTCGGACGCCTACAACAAGCTGTTCTCGTTCCACGGCATCATCATGGTGTGGTTTTTCCTGGTGCCGTCGATCCCCAACACATTCGGCAATTTTCTCTTGCCGTTGATGATCGGTGCTCCCGACGTGGCGTTTCCCCGGCTCAATCTGTTCAGCTGGTATCTGACCATCGCCGCAGGCGCGTTCACCGTCTATGCGCTCCTCGCCGGCGGCGTCGATACGGGCTGGACCTTCTACACGCCGTATTCGACTATGTTCTCCAACAGCCACGTCTTCGCCGCTGCCGCGGGCGTGTTTGTGGTCGGATTTGCAAGCATTGCCACCGGCGTCAACTTCATCGCCACCACGCACATGCTGCGAGCGCCGGGCATGAGCTGGTTCCGCCTGCCGCTGTTCGTGTGGGCAACCTATGCCACCTCGCTCATCATGGTGCTGGCAACGCCGGTGCTGGCCATATCGCTGCTTCTCGTGATGGCGGAGCGATGGCTCGGCTTGCCGATCTTCGATCCCGCACAGGGCGGCGATCCGATCCTGTTCCAGCACCTGTTCTGGTTCTACTCGCACCCGGCGGTCTACATCATGATCTTGCCGGCGATGGGGGTGGTTTCCGAAATCATTCCCTGCTTCGCGCGGCGCCGAATCTTCGGCTACGATTTCATGGTCTATGCCCTGATCGCCATCGCCGGGATCGGTTTCTTTGTCTGGGGCCACCACATGTTCGTGTCCGGCCAATCGCCCTACGCGAACTTGATCTTTTCGTTCTTGTCGTTCGTCATAGCCGTGCCTTCGGCCATCAAGGTATTCAATTGGACTGCTTCGCTGTATCGCGGGCAGATCAGTTTCGAAGCCCCGATGCTCTATGCGCTCGGCTTCGTCGGCCTGTTCACGACCGGCGGCTTGTCGGGACTGTTCCTGGCCTCGATCCCGGTCGACGTGCACGTCACCGACACTTACTTTGTCGTGGCGCATTTTCACTACATCATGGTCGGCGGCGCGGTGTCAGGATTCTTTGCCGGTCTGCATTTCTGGTGGCCCAAGGTGACGGGAAGAATGTATCCGGAATCCTGGGCGAGGTTCGCCGCGATCCTGATGTATTCCGGCTTCAACATGACGTTCCTTCCGCAATTCGTTGCGGGCTACCTCGGAATGCCCCGCCGCTACCACACCTACCCGCCGGAATTCCAGATCTACAACGTGATGTCCTCGTCCGGCGCGGCCGTTCTCGCCCTCGCCTATCTGCTGCCGCTCGGCTACTTCGCCTGGTCGTTGTTCTACGCGGAGCGCGCCGGCAATAATCCGTGGGGAGCGAGTGGGCTGGAGTGGACCACGACCTCGCCTCCGCCGCCGAAGAATTTCGATCGCCAGCCGCGCGTCGATCGCGGTCCTTACGATTATCACCCGGAAGGTGAATCGGCCGGCCTCAATCCACCCGAGGTCCAGAATGCGCGGGAGGTCCGATGAGCGAAGCAACCGGCCTGCTCAGGGAGCCCTGGGAGAGCTTCGAGCGGCAGAGCGAGGCCGGGACGCTCGGAATATGGGCATTCCTGGCGAGCGAAATATTGTTCTTCGGCGCGCTGATGTTGACTTACACGGTCTGCCGCATCGAGAACGCCGACGCCTTTGCGGCGGCGGGACGAGCAACCAATATCTGGTACGGAACAGCAAATACCGCGATCCTGCTGACCAGCAGCCTCACCATGACGGTGGTCGTGCAGGCCACAGCCAGCGGCGACAATTTCCGCCGCCTGATCCTCGCGTGCCTCACGGTCACTGCCGCATTGGGCACCGCCTTCCTGGCGGTGAAGGGCTTCGAATACAAGGATGACATCGAAAAACACCTGGTGCCAGGCGCACAATTCGCCCTTACGGAAAAGTCTGCCCAGTTATTCTTTGGACTTTACTGGACATTGACGGGCGTCCACGCGATCCACCTCACGATCGGCATCCTCCTGGTCTTGAGGCTCGCCCTGCTCGGATTTCGAAGGCGGCTTGAACTTGACAGGAATCCCGAAATCAGGGTCACCGGACTGTACTGGCACCTTGTCGATGTCATCTGGATCTTCCTTTACGCGCTGATCTATTTGCCGGGACGCGCCTCATGAGCACGCAAAACAATCATGCGCGCAAAACACCCTGGGATTTTTGGCGCCGCAACAGCCTGATCTGGGCCGCGCTGATGGCGCTGCTGGTTCTCAGTCTGGTCCTCGCACACGTGCCGATGGGCTCGTTCACGGTGGCCGCAGGCATCGTAATCGCCTTTGCGCAATCAGGACTCATCTGCGTGCTTTTCATGGAATTGATCGAGGCGCGGCCGCTGATACGGCTCGCTGCGATGTCAGGCGTTATTTTCGTGGCGGTCCTGTTCGCGCTGACGCTTGCCGACGTGCTGTCACGCGTTGCGGGAAGATAGGCTTTCGGCTTGCTTGGCCTGTCCGGCGCATCCATCGCATTTCCGGTCCGAATGTCAAACAGCGAAGACAAGCGCCCGCCATCTCGCGGCACGGATAGCGCCCGAACTATGCATTGAACGTTGCCCTCGAGAAGAGAGAGGGCGCAGGGAAAGCCGGGTGCTCAGCAAGCACCCGCAGCCTCGCACGCAAACAAAAAAGCGCACGAGCGTAGTCGCCACAGGTTCGCCGAAACAATCCGACCTTCCCTGCGCAATGGTTTACGGCTTATTCCGTGCTCTCCCTGGCGACCGGGCTTTCTTGCCACCATCGCTTGCGGATCGCTCCGCCAACTTGACGCCAGCGTCGGGGCGTCGGGACCACACGGCTTTGCCGTCCGCTACGGCATCGTTCGTCTTGCGACACCAAAGCGTCCACCGCATCCCGCACCCAACGTTCGTGACGATCGCGAAGCGCCCCTTGTGTCCGGAAAATCTGCCAGAATGTGCGAACGGGCGGTTGTGGACCAACCGCCCGTCGCCGGAACTGAGCCCGTAGCGCCCCAAAGGCGACAGAGCCTGTTCAAGAGCGAGGGACAGCTCCGGTGTCTTCCTCAACCCGAACAGTT